>PMKE01000143.1 GCA_003158585.1 Alphaproteobacteria bacterium | reverse complement strand
CAACAAATGGCCGCCCGAAACCAAGCGCGAATGGGGCCGCAAAATCCGCATGGATGACGAGATCGTGCGCACCGTCAACGAAAAATGGCCGCGCTTGGGCCTTCCCGGCGACGGCAGGCCAATTTGGAAATGATTGCGCGCAAAGAGGGGGGAAAGAAGTGAGGAAGCTATCCGGTACGGTGTCTTGCTTTGTCCTGGCCGCCCTTTGTCTCGCGACCGGTGTTGCGCACGCGCAGGATTATCATGGAACCGAACAATTCGCCGCTTTGGCGCTGAAATGCGTGCATAACGAATATCCCAACAAGGTGGGGCTGGTTTACAACAGCGATGCCGAAGTCGTGCCGCCGCGGCTGCGCACGCCCGCCTTTTACGGCTGCTTCGACTGGCACTCGTCGGTGCATGGCCATTGGCTTTTGGTCCGGCTGTTGCGGCTTCATCCCGATGCACCCTATGCCGGTGAGGTGCGCGCAGCGCTCGATCGAAGCCTGAGCAGTGAAAACATCCAGGGAGAGGTACTCTCTCTATCGACGCCCAATCAGGCTTCCTACGAGCGACCCTATGGACTGTCATGGGCGCTGGCGTTGGGCGAGGAGCTGGGAAAACTTACGGACCCGCAAGGCAAAAAATGGGCCGAAAATTTCGCGCCTCTGGCAAAACTGACGGCCGACAGACTGAAATCGTGGCTGCCGAAACTGTATTATCCCATCCGAAACGGCGAACATACCCAAACCGCTTTCGGCCTGTCCCTGGCGATCGATTACGCCCGCGCCGCCGGCGATGCGGATTTCGAGAATCTCATCGTTACGCGTGCGCGCTTTTATTATGGCAAGGACGTGAACTGCCCGCTGGCTTACGAGCCCAGCGGCGAAGATTTCCTCAGCCCTTGTTTGAGCGAAGCGGCGTTGATGGCGCGGGTGATGCCGCAAAAAGAATTTGC
Source organism: Alphaproteobacteria bacterium (assembly GCA_003158585.1). GTDB lineage: Bacteria > Pseudomonadota > Alphaproteobacteria > Micropepsales > Micropepsaceae > Rhizomicrobium. The sequence goes on along the minus strand of PMKE01000143.1, from coordinate 26,045 downwards.
GCGCTGGCTCGTACGATTCCTGCCGCAAATTCCCCGGAACGGCGGCACAACATGGCTGAAGATCGGGGTGGTGACCGACCGTTCCGATCCCCGCCTGGCGCATCTGGACGGGCTCAATCTCTCGCGCGCATGGATGCTCGACAAGATCGCCCGCGCCCTGCCGAAAACGGATTTAAGGCGCGCGGCGCTTCTGAACACGGCCAGGGCTCATGCGGATGCAACTTTGCCCTTCGTCACCGGCGAGCACTACGAGGGCGGGCATTGGCTGGGGACTTTTGCGATCTATTATCTGACCGAGCGGGGCTCCGATTGATCTTGAGAGGATGGCGCGATCTTGCCGGCGAACGGTTTTGACGGAGTTATGTATTATGTCCCCGTTATTCTAATAATGAGAAATGTCATCCCGGCCAAGCGTTGCCGTCACCCTGAGGTGCGACCCCGCACTTGATGCGGGGGAGCCTCGAAGGGCGGCAACGCGCCGAGCCGGCGAGGGAAAGCCGGCGTGGAAATAGAACTACTACCGGTTTGATCCCATTAATATGAATGTCATCCCGGCCAAGCGAAGCGTCCGCTCGCGGACGCTTCGCGCCGAGGCGGAACCCACTTCGACGCCCGCGCGGACTTCGCGGTGGGTCCCGGGTCTCACCCCCTCGCTCTTCGAGCCTCGGAGGTTCGCCCGGGATGACAGGTCTTGAGGAAACCTGAAAAAAGCGTGCTCGAACGTCCGTTTCCCGCCCCAGATTCACTGTCCGGAGTAGGTCGTAAATGTGCCAGAACTTGCCAATCCGATCACCCTCCAAAACACTCGGAACAGCGCACCTGCGGTCTGCAACAAAAAGGCCACCACAAGGGCGGCAGGGAGCTTCTTTTTCAGCACCGGTTGGACAAATTCGGTGGAGGTCATTCCTGTCTTTGCTCCGCGTTTTCGAGACGCCGTTCGATGTCGTCCAGGTGCTGCGTTAATCCGTCGAGGTACTTTTTGTCCTTGGTCCGGCAGTAATCGCGCATGGCAAGCGCCGCCGCCACAAGTTGGCCGGGTTTGGTGGACTCCGCTGGCTCCGATATCATTCCGGCGACTTGCTCCGACTGCGTGTACCCGTCATCTAAGAATCCAAAAGAACGATCGATGGAGCCGAAGAAACGGTAGAACATTCTGGGCTGCTTCATGTAACGCGAGCTATAATCCACATCGAACAGCACGTCATAGCGGACGCGGCGCAGCATCTTCGACCAGATCTGGTCGATGCGCTGGGACAGCGCTTCGTCGATCTCCACCGCACAGCTCTCGACCCTTAGCGCCTTGGCTCGTTCGTCAATCTCGCTCAGCAGCCGGTCCAGCGCGCTGGCGTGATAGTGCGCATCCGCAGCGCTATGGGCACTCAGCGGATTACCCGTCGGGAACGCATCAAAAATCGATTTCGTGGGAATGACCTGCTCAAGCGGCAGAGAGAGAGCATCAGAGACGATTTCATATTTCACTATGGCAGGCAGGCCGTCGCGGGTCCCGAGCGTAGCCATTACCCCCACTGCAAAATCTGGCATGTCCCCGTGCGTCGAAGTCGCGATCATATAGGCGCCGTGGTAACTGCGCGCATCCTTGCCCAGCACGGTCCTGAAGTTCTGCCTGTAAAACGAATCCCGGATAAGGGCGCGCAAGTCATCCAGTCCGTCAAAAAGGCTCGGCTCGGGCGCCAACTCGTCGGGCGCCGCCGACTGCCCGGCGATCACCGCACTGGCATTCATGGGCACCATCGCGGCGAGCATCGTGGCTGTGATGAGTAGTGTGAGTTTGTTCATAATGATCCCCCTTGAGAGGGAGTTTATCCCCCTCGGCGGGCACGGCAAGTTCTGGCGCAAGTTTGCCGTGCTGCCGCTCGCGGGATCGTTCGGTTCTCGTTCATAGGGCGGTTTGGGATCGAATAGACTCAAATTGTCATGGCCCGCGACTGCGGGCCATCCAGTTGAAACCAGCATCGATCTTGCGAGTTCGCACCGCGCAGCACTTTCGCAGCGAGCCTTTATGACCTGGGTGGCCCGCAGTCGCGGGCCATGACAAGCGAGTTTTTGTACGTCACCTTGAACGCAGGCGACTCTAAGCGGACGTTCCGACAGTCCGTACACAGATGAGAATGCTCCTAATCATCGTTCGCGAAAATATTTTTCGCCGCACCCCTTGAAATGCGAAAATCGATCCCCATTTGCCATCGGTAAGGCTGGGAGTGAAATCGTGCCTCGGACGCGGGGCGAAGATGTGGTGCAAGACAGACGCGAAACAGAACGGGGTTAGAATGCGCGGTCGCGCGCATGACGATGGAGCAGGCCGGCTGAGGTGCCGCATGACGCGGCCGGTTCGCGGAACGCCTGCTTCGAGAAGCTCCGTGGAACAGCGAAGGTGCTGACTGCATCGCGGCGTTGACTCGCCCCGCGGCCCGCCTGCCGTAGCTGTTCAGCCGCAAGGCGGGTTCTCCACCGGACCCGCCTTTCGGCTATCTATAACCTCCCCCTTGTGGGGAGGTCGAAATGCGTAGCGCAGCAGAGCATTTCGGGTGGGGGACGGATTCAACCGCCGGCGCGGCTCCCCACAAGGGGGAGGTGACACACCTTGCCTTCGGCCGGGCGGCAGGCCAAAACGGGGCCATGACCAAGAATGCCGAAGACCAACTCGCCGAGCTGATCGCCGCCGCCAAGAAGGCCGGTGCCGACGCCGCCGATGCACTGCACGTTCAGAACGTCTCCGCCAGCGTTTCCTATCGCCTGGGAAGACTGGAGGACGTGGAACGCTCCGAATCCTCCGATATCGGGCTGCGTGTTTTCCTGGGCCAGCGCGTCGCCTTCGTCTCCTCGACGGATTTCTCGAAGGAGGCGCTCGCCGTCCTGCCCGGCCGTGCCGTGGCGATGGCGAAACTTGCCCCCGAGGACAAATACGCCTGCCTCGCCCCGCGCGAGCGGCTGGCGCGCGACTTCCCCGATCTCGACACCGAAGACAAGGCGGAACCCCCGGCAGAGATGCTGGTGGAACGCGCCCGCGCCGTGGAAGGCGCGGCGATGGCTGTAGCAGGCATCACCAATTCCGAAGGCGGCGGCGCCGGCTTCGGGCGCACCGCCATTGCGTTGGCCACCACCGAAGGCTTCTTCGGTCAATACGCGGGGACGAGCCATTCGATCGGCGTCGCGGTGCTGGCCGGCGAAGGCACCGAGATGGAACGCGACTACGACCATGCCAGCGCGCGCCATTCCGCCGATCTCGAATCGCCCGAAGCGGTCGGCAAACGCGCCGGCGAACGCACCATCGCCCGCCTCGGCCCCCGCAAGGCGAAGTCGCAGGCCGTGCCGGTGGTATTCGATCCGCGCGAGTCGGCCGGGCTTATCGGCTATCTTGCGGGTGCAATCTCGGGCAGCTCCATCGCGCGCGGCGTCAGCTTCCTCAAGGAGTGTCTGGGGCAGGAAATCTTCGCACCGTCCGTTTCGATCGTCGACGATCCGCACCGCCGCCGCGGACATAGATCCAAGCCGTTCGACGGCGAAGGCGTCGCCAACACCCGCATGGCGGTGGTCGAGAACGGCGTGCTCAAGACCTGGCTGCTCGATTGCGCCAGCGCCAAGCAGCTCGGGCTTCAGACGACGGGACACGCCGCGCGCGGCACCGGCGGGCCGCCGCATCCTTCGTCGACCAATTTCTACATGCAGCCGGGCACGCTTTCGCCCGAAGAGCTGATGGCCGACATCGCCGAGGGCTTCTACGTCACCGAGCTGTTGGGCATGGGCGTCAACATGGTGACGGGCGATTACAGCCAAGGCGCCGCCGGTTTCTGGATCGAAAAGGGCAAGATCGCCTATCCGGTTGCGGAGGTCACCATCGCGGGCAATCTGAAAGAGATGTACCTCCGCCTGGTGCCGGCCAGCGATCTCGTGTTCCGCTATGGCACCAACGCGCCGACCGTCCGCATCGAGGGCATGACCGTTGCCGGAGAGTGATGTCACGCTACTTGAACGCGTGGTGCGCGAAGCGGGCACAATCGCGCGCGACATCTTCGAGAGGCCGCACAAGACCTGGAACAAGAAGGACGGCAGCCCGGTGACGGAAGCCGATCTGGCGGTCAATCGTTTTCTCATCGAGCATCTGCGCACGGCGCGGCCCGATTACGCCTGGTTGTCGGAGGAAAGCGAAGACGATCCGGCGCGACTGACGGCAAAGCGCGTCTTCGTGGTCGATCCCATCGACGGCACGCTGGCCTTCGTCAAGCGCCGCCCGCACTTCACGATCTGCGCCGCGGTGGTGGAAGACGGGCTGCCCATCGCGGGCGCGGTCTATAACCCGGTGACGGACGAAAGCTACGCCGCCGCCAAGGGTGAAGGGGCTCGCCTCAACGGCGCGACCATCCATGTCAGCGCGCGGGGCGAGTTGGAAGGCAGCCGCATGCTGGCCAGCAAGTCGACGCTGCAGAATCCTCGTTGGGCACCCTGGCCGGCGATGCATGTGGAAGTGCCGAACTCCATCGCCTATCGCGTCGCGCTCGTGGCGAGCGGAGCCTTCGATGCGGCGATCACTATGGCGGCTGTCCACGACTGGGACATCGCGGCCGCGGACATCATCGTGAGAGAAGCGGGCGGGCTCATCTCGTCCCTCGAAGGCAAGGCCCCGCAATACAACCGTTCCGATGTCGTTCAGCCTTCGGTCCTGGCCGCCGGGCCCGCGCTCCACGCCGCCCTGCTGTCACGCCTGGACCGCGGCTAAGCAACCCGAATCGAGGGGCCATCCATGAGCGAGCCGGACAACTCTTGCACCTCGTCTTCGGCGGCGAACTCGCTTCGACCGATCCGGTAGAATTCAAGGACCTCTCCAAGCTCGCGCGGATAAAGCTCACATGCGGTATTTTGTCGTCCATATTCACCGCTTGATGGAACCTGAACAGGCAGCGGCCCTCGCCCCCCGCCGGGCCCCGTGCTAAACCCCGCCGCCATGACGGGTGCAAAAACCGGCGCTATTTCCATCGCGCGCAGGATCGTGCGCGACTATCTGCGCGATCAGAAGGCCACGCTGGCCGTCGCGATTTTTTTCATGATCGTGACGGCGTTAACAACCGGCGCGCTCGCCAGGCTGCTGGGACCGGCATTCAATCTGTTGCAGACCTGCACCACGGGAGCCCCTGCCGCGGCGGCACAAACGATCTGGGTCCTGCCGCTGGAAGTTTGCGGCGTGCTCTGGCTGCGGGCCCTCTCCTACTACATTCAGCAATCGCGCGTGGACACGCTGGGTGAACGCGTCGTCACTGCGGCACAGCACGACATGTTCGATTCGCTGGTGCGGCGCGATCTTGCCCAGCTCAACGCCCTGCATTCCGGTTCGTTTGTCTCCAATTTTCTTTACGACGCGACCTTGATGCGCGATGCCATCGCCAAAGGCGTCGCTGCAGTCTGGCTCGAATCCATCACGTTGATCGCGCTGGTCGGCGCGATGGTCTATGCCGATTGGAAGCTGACGCTGATCTGCATGGTTGCGCTGCCGGGCGTGGCCTGGGCGATGGAGCGCATCGGCAGCTCGATCCGCCGCGCCACCAAACGCAACATGGAAGAGACAGGCTCGCTGTCAACGGCCATCGTCGAAGCCTTGGATGGCCGGCGCGTAATCAAGGCTTATGGCTTGGAGACGCACGCCTCGCTGATTACGAATGATCGCCTGCAGCTGCGATTGAAGCAGCTTGTCAAACTGGCCAAGCGGCGCGCCTCGGCAGTTCCAGTGACCGACATCTTCATGGGCATCGTGGTCGGAGCCGTGATTTGGTATGCCGGACGCCAGATCGCACACCACCATCTCCAGCCGGGCGATTTTGCCGTCTTCATGGGCGCCTTGTTGCTGGCGCAGCAGCCGGTGCGCAATCTGAGCCAACTCTGGCCTATCGCATCGAGCGGTCTCACGGCGGCCGCACGCGTCTTCGCCATGATCGACTCCAAACCCGTTATCGTGGACACCCCGAACGCCACTGAGCTAACGGTCAAGCGTGCGCCCGAAGGCGGGGCTGTGCGGTTCAGCAAAGTGTCCTTCAACTATGTCAGCGATGTAGGGGCGCCCGCCGTCTGTTGTGTCGATCTCGACATCGCGCCCGGCAGCAAGGTGGCGTTGGTGGGTCCCTCGGGTTCCGGCAAGACGACTATCTTCAACCTGCTGCTGCGCTTCTACGATGTGGATTCGGGCGTCATCGAGATCGACGGGCACGACATCCGAAGCGTGTCCCTGGCCTCGCTCCGCCGCAACTTCGCGCTGGTCACCCAGGAGCCGATCCTGTTCGACGAAAGCGTGGCCGACAACATCGCGCTCGGCCGTCCCGGCGCCGGGCGCGCGGAGATCGAGCAAGCGGCGCACGACGCGGCGGCGCACGAGTTCATAGCCGCCCTGCCCGAAGGCTACGACACACGCGTCGGCGAAGGCGGTCTGAAGCTTTCCGGCGGCCAGCGCCAACGCGTCGCCATCGCGCGCGCCATGCTGCGCAACGCGCCGATCCTGCTCTTGGACGAAGCGACATCCTCGCTCGACACCGAAAGCGAGCGGCAGGTGCAGGAGGCGCTGACGCGCCTGATGAAGGACCGCACCACCATCGTGATCGCGCACCGGCTCTCCACCGTCGCCGACGCGGACCAGCTCTATGTGCTGGACCAGGGGCATGTCGTGGAATGGGGCACGCATGCCAAACTCATGGCGCTGGGCGGGCTGTATGCGCGTCTCTACCAGCACAACCTCATCGAACCAAACGCCGCGTCCGCGAGCAAATCCGAGCCATGACAGCCATCGGCATCACCGTTTATCGCATCGCTACTGCGGCGATCGCACCTGCCGCGCCGCTCTTCCTGCGCCGCCGCATCCTGCGCGGCAAGGAACACAGCGAACGCTCCGACGAACGCCTCGGCTTCGCCTCGCGGACGCGGCCCGAGGGAAAGCTCGCTTGGGTGCACGGCGCCAGCGTCGGCGAATGCGTCGCGGCGCTGCCGCTGATCGACGCTCTGGTCGAAAGAACAGGCTGCAAGGTGCTGGTCACCAGCGGTACGGTGACATCTGCCAAGGTGATGAGCGAACGCCTGCCGCCGGGCGTCATCCACCAGTTCGTTCCTATCGATACGCCCGCCGCGACGGCGCGGTTCCTCGACCATTGGCGGCCGCAGGTCGGCCTATTCGTCGATTCCGACATCTGGCCTAACCTCGTGCTCGGTGCCAAACAGCGCGGCATCCGCCTGGCGCTGGTGAACGCGCGCATGACGCAGCGTTCGTTCGACAGATGGCGGCTGGTGAAGGCGACCGCGGGCGAACTGATGGGCGCATTCGAAGCCTGTCTCGCTCAGGACGAAGTAATCGCGGCGCGATTCCGGGGGCTCGGCGCGCATGACGTTCGCGTGGTGGGCGGGCTGAAAGCGGACGCGCCGGTGCTGCCTGCCGCTGCCGACAAGCTCGCGGCGCTGCGCGAAGCCATCGGAGGACGCCCTATCTTGCTGGCGGCACAAACTCATGCGGGCGAAGAAGAGACAATCCTGCCCGCGCACGATGCCCTGCGCCGCAAGTTCCCGGACCTTCTGACCGTCATCGTGCCGCGCCATCCCGAGCGCCGGCAGGACATCGCCATGCTGTGCGGCACGCGCACCTGCCGCCTGCGTTCGCGCGGAGAGAACCCTGTAGCCGACACGGCGGTTTACATCGCCGACACGATGGGCGAGCTGGGCCTGTTCTACCGGCTGGCGCGGTTCTGCTTCGTGGGCGGCAGCCTGATCCGTCACGGCGGACAGAATCCGTTGGAGCCCGCCAAACTCGCCTGCGCCGTTCTTGCCGGGCCACACACCTTCAATTTCACGCTGGCCTACGAAGCCGTCTTCAAGTCGCAAGACATGGGGCGCGTGGACAACGCGAACGACATTGTATCCCTGGCCACGACGCTGCTGTCCGATCCCGCCGAGGCGAATCGGCTCGGCACAGCGGCCGCAGCCGGAGCGAAGACGCTCGGCGGCGCCGTGGCCAAGACCGTCGAAGTGATCGAGAAGTTCCTTGCCGATGCGCGCGCCTGAATTCTGGAACTGCAACGATCCTCTGTCGCGGTTCGCAGCGGCGCTGCTGGCGCCCGTGGGAAGTCTTTATGGCGCGACAGTGGCGTGGAAGGCGAAGAACGACGTGCCTTGGCGAGCGCCGGTTCCCGTCGTTTGCATCGGAAACCTTACCGCGGGCGGCACAGGCAAGACACCCATCGCCATCGCAGTCGCGAATGCCTTGAACGCACTGGGACGGCGTCCATTCTTCCTGTCGCGCGGCTACGGCGGAACCGCGCACGGTCCGCTGCTCGTCGTGCCGGAGCACAGCGCCGCCGAGGTTGGCGACGAACCGCTGCTGCTGGCGGCGGCGGCTCCCGCCATCGTGTCGCGTGATCGGCCGGAAGGTGCGCGACTGGCGGTCGAGCGCGGGGCCGATGTCATCGTGATGGACGACGGGCATCAGAATTTCTCACTGGCGAAGAATTTGTCGATCGTCGTCGTCGATGCCGCAGAGGGCTTCGGCAACGGACGTATCCTGCCCGCCGGGCCTTTGCGCGAAACGGTGCGGGGGGGATTGGCGCGCGCCGACGCGGTCATTCTCATGGGAGACGGCTCCCCGCCACTCGATGGCTTTACGGGGATGGTGCTGCGAGCCCGCCTCGAACCGGCCGACGGGCCCTCGTTGAAGGGCGAGCGCGTCGTCGCCTTCGCGGGCATCGGCAGGCCGGAGAAGTTCTTCCGCTCGCTGCGCGACCTGGGGGCCGATATCGCGGCCGAAGTGCCGTTCGGCGACCATCACGTCTACACGGCGGACGAGATCGCCGGCCTCAAAGCCAAGGCGCGCGGCGAAAACGCGCTGCTCGTCACCACCGAAAAGGACCATGTGCGCCTCGGCGCGGCGGAGCGGGAAGGTATCGCCGTGCTGCGGGTCAAGACCGTGCTCGACACAGCCGGGCTGAACCGCCTGCTTGACACACTGCGCCTGCCGCGATAGCGCCCGCCCGATGAACAAACTTGCGGCCTCCTGGAAGACCCTGCGCTATCTCGGCGAAGCCGCCCTGTTCTTCCCGTTCATGGGTTTTTTCAAGCTGATCGGGATCGACGCGGCCTCGGCCGTCGGCGGCTTCATCGGGCGGCACGTGTTCTATCGCCTGGGGCCTGCCAAAACCGCGCGCAACAATCTCCGGGCCGCCTATCCCGAAAAAACCGCAAACGAGATCGAGGAGATCGTGCGCGAGGTGTGCGACAATCTCGGGCGCGTGGCCGGCGAGTATCCGCACCTCGGCAAGCTGACGTCGGGTCCTGGCGGGCGCATCAAAATCCAGGGGATGGAGAACGGCGATGCCGCCGTCGCCTCCGGCAAGGGCGTAATGTTCATCTCGGGCCATTTCGCCAACTGGGAGAGCATGCCTATCGCCGCCGCGCTGCACGGCTTCGAGAGCGCCCTCGTCTACCGCCCGCCCAACAATCCCTATGTCGACCGATGGATCACGCGCCAGCGTGCCAAGCTTGGACCGAAAGAGCACATCACCAAAGGCGCCAAGGGAACGCGGCGCATCTTCACTTTCCTGCGGCGCGGCAAAGTCATTCTCATGCTGGTGGACCAGAAGACCTACGAGGGCGTGCCAGCCCCGTTCTTCGGCCGCGATGTGATGACTACGCCCGCGCCCGCCTCGCTGGCGCTGAAACTAGGCTGCATCCTGCTGCCTGCGGCGGTCGAAAGGCAGCACGGGGCGCATTTCCGCCTGACGGTGTATCCACCCATCGAATTCGAGCCTAGCGGGGATTCCGAACGCGACGTGCTGGCGTTGACCGCCAAGATCAACGCCACGATGGAAGCAATCATACGCCAGCGGCCGTCACAGTGGCTCTGGATTCACCGGCGCTGGACGAACGCCCGCGACCTGGAACGCATGAAGAAGCTAAATCACGCCGCGGGCGGCAGCGGCGTGCGCGTCGCGCGAGAAGGATCGAGCTTCACCTGAAACCAGGCGAGGCCCCAATGCATATGCGGGCCCGTGGCGCGACCCGTTTTTCCCACCAGACCGATGACGTCGCCGCGCGCCACCTTTGCCCCGGCAGCCACTTTACGCTCGCTCTGGTGCAGACAGCACGACGAGACCCCGTGGCCGTGATCGAGCTGCGTGAAGCCGCCTTCGAGGAAGAAATCGTCCGCAATCGTCACCACTCCGTCGGCCGGAGCACGGATCGGCGTGCCTTCGGGCGCGGCAACGTCGACGCCGAGGTGCGGGCCCATCGGCTTGCCGTTGATGACGCGCTGGCTGCCGTATTCGCTGGTGAGGATGCCGGGGAACGGCCAATCGAACGGCTCGGCAAAGCCGACGCCGTCCGTTTCGTGTTTGCGGGCCTCGACGACGAGGGCATGTTCGCGCTGCATGCGTTCGATTTCTTCCGGCGATGGAGAGACGAAGTGTTCGGCCACGCCGGTAATGTTCTGCACCTGATACTGGCGGGCGAGCGCGGTGACCTCGCTCGATTCGGAACTGCCGTCGGCAAACTTCGCAACGACATGAACCGGCGCCGCGCAGTCGTAGGCGAGACCGAATGCAAATATCCCTGCAGGAGAAACGAGCCCCGGCAAATCGTTCACGCTGACTTTCGCGCCCGGAACGACCAGACCGACGACCAGCCCGCCTTGCTCCATCGAGCCGCGGAAGGTCAGCCGCGAACCCTCGCCGGCAACGGCCATGCGGGGTGTCAGCGCGAACGCCGCCCCTGCCGCCAGAAACCTGCGCCGCGCGATTGTCATGGTGTCTTTCCCTTTTCGCCAAAGCGATGCAGCGCCGCCGCGGCCGTGGCGTATGCCTCCTGGAGATCGACACTCCAGTAGCGCAGCGCCTCCAAAGGAATGTGAACGCCGGTGACGGCGCAAACGACATAGGAGCCGGGCTTCACGACGCGATACTCGCCATCGAGAAACTCCAGTTCCGCCAGACCCTCCGGCCTCACTTCACGTTCCATCTTGTTCATCGTACTGCACGAACACTCTTTCTGCCGCTCATCATTAATCGAGGCGGGCGGCCGGCGCCATCAAAACAAATCGCCTTGGTTTCCTTGGTTCTTTTTGGCGGGAGATTTGGGCTTCGGCGCGACGGGCCGCGCCCCTTCCGTTGCCAGAGCGGGAACCGTGCCGTCGCCGAACGTCAGAGAAAGTGCTTCGCCATGCACCACGGCAGCGGCTTTGCGGCGGAGCATTCCGTCGGCCCCGCGCACCAGCGCAAAACCGCGCTCCAGCACGGCCTGGTAGCTGACCCCCTCCAGAACGCGTGTAAGACCCGTGAGGCGGCGGGAGGCATCGGACAGCCGGGCGCGATGGCTGCGTTCGGCCCGGATGACGAGGCTGCGAACCTGCTCGGCATATCGGGCTAACCGGTTCGAGAGGCCCTGCGGCCGCAACTGCGCCGCCGCCGCGATGAAGGCGTGCCGGCGCGCGTCGAGGTTGCGGCGAAGCCCGTGGCCCAATCGCTCGGCCGCCACGTCGAGGCGCTGACGCGGCGGCGCAAACAACTGGTCGGCCCGCGGCAGGACGCGTACAAGCTGGCGCAGCGCCTGGCGCCGTTCCGACATCTCCCGGCCGAAGCGGCGCAGCAGGCGTTGCTCGAAATCGAGAAGCTGGGCGGCAAGCTCGGTGCGTACCGGCACGGCGAGTTCGGCTGCAGCGGTGGGCGTGGGCGCCCGCACATCGGCCACGAAGTCGATCAGGGTGGTGTCGGTCTCGTGACCGACCGCCGAAATGACGGGAATGGAGCACTCCGCCACGGCGCGGATCACGATCTCCTCGTTGAAGGCCATCAGGTCTTCGATGGAGCCGCCGCCGCGCGCCACGATCAGCACGTCGGGCCGCGGCAGTCCACCCGACGGGAACGAGTCAAAACCGCGGATGGCAGCGGCGATTTCGCCTGCGGCGCGCTCGCCCTGCACCGCCACCGGCCACAACAGGACGCGGCGCGGAAAGCGGGCCTCGAGCCTATGCATGATGTCGCGGATCACCGCGCCGGTCGGCGAAGTGACGACGCCGATCACCTCCGGCAGGAAAGGCAGCTTCTTCTTGCGGGCGGGATCGAAGAGGCCTTCGGCCGCGAGCTTCTTCTTGCGCTCCTCCAGCATCGCCATCAGGGCGCCGAGGCCCGCCAGCTCGACTTCCTCGACGATGAGCTGATAGCGCGACGATCCGGCATAGGTGGAAACGCGCCCGGTGCAGATCACTTCAAGCCCCGCTTCGGGGCGCACCTTGAGGCCGCGCACCGTGCCCTTCCAGATCACCGCGTTGAGCACCGCCTTCTCGTCCTTGAGGTCGAAATAAACGTGCCCCGAAGAATGGAATTTCAGGCCGCTGATCTCGCCGCGAACGCGCACGAAGGGGAACGCCTCCTCCACGGCGTGCTTCAACGCCGCCGAAATCTCGGAGACGCTGTATTCGGGCAGATTGGCGTGGCCGGGCTCGGACATGATTCACAGATCATATAGGAACTGCGCTTGAATCCAGCCTTCCCTTGCAGGAGGGTCAGGCAAAAGGAAGCCAGTCATGAACGTCCTCCTCATCGGGTCCGGCGGCCGCGAGCACGCCCTGGCGTGGTCGCTCTCGGCAAGCCCGGTCCTGACAAAGCTCTATTGCGCGCCGGGAAATCCGGGGATCGAGGCCGTGGCGGAATGCGTGCCCATCCTCGCCTCTGACGCCGAGGCCCTGATCGCCTTCGCCAAGGACCGGAAGATCGGCTTCGCCGTGATCGGGCCGGAAGCGCCGCTGGTGGCGGGCCTGGCCGACCGCTTCGAGGCCGCCGGGATCTGGGCGCTCGGCCCCAGCGCCCGGGGCGCCATCCTGGAAGGCTCCAAGGGCTTCGTGAAGGATTTGTGCCGCGACTTCCACATCCCGACCGGCAATTACCGCCGCTTCAAGGAACCAGCCTGCGCCAAGACCTTCGCCGACGCGCTGGGCCAGCCGGTGGTCATCAAAGCGGACGGCTTGGCGGCGGGCAAAGGTGTCATCATCGCCGAGACAGCGGCCGAGGCGCACAAGGCCATCGACTCTATGTTCGAGGGCGCCTTCGGCGCGGCGGGCGCGGAAGTGGTGGTCGAGGAATATCTCGACGGCGAGGAGGCGAGCTTCTTCGCACTCACCGACGGCGAGCACGTGCTGCCGCTGGCGGGCGCGCAGGATCACAAGCGCGTCTTCGACGGCGACAAGGGACCGAACACCGGCGGCATGGGCGCCTACAGCCCGGCGCCCGTCTTGACCGACAGCGTGATCGAGAAAATCGTGAGCCGCATCCTGAAGCCGACGGTGGCGGCGATGACCGAACGCGGTCGGCCCTATATGGGCGTGCTGTTCGCCGGGCTGATGATCAAGGACGGCGAGCCGAAGCTGATCGAATACAACTGCCGCTTCGGCGATCCGGAAACGCAGGTGTTGATGCTGCGTTTGAAGTCGGACCTGCTCACCGCGTTGCTGGCGGCGCGCAACAAGGTGCTCGACCGAATCGACCTGCGCTGGAGCGACGATCCGGCGCTGACGGTGGTGATGGCGAGCAAGGGCTATCCCGGCGATTACGGCAAGGGCTCCGAAATACGCGGGCTGGAGGAAGCCGCGCGTCTGCCGGACGTGCAGGTCTTCCATGCGGGGACGGCCCGCAAGGACGGCAAGATCGTCGCCTCCGGCGGGCGCGTGCTGAACGTCACCGCCACCGGCAAGACGGTGCGGCAGGCGCTGCAGCGCGCTTATGCCGCTGTCGATCTGATCGACTGGCCGCAAGGCTTCTGCCGCCGCGACATCGGCTGGCGGGCGATCGCGCGGGAGCTTTGAAGCTTTAGACGCAACCTTCAGTAGTCGGTGGCGCAACCTTCAGGAGTTCGAGCTCGAACACCAGCGTCTGATCCGGTGGGATGAGGCCGTCGCCCGCCCCATCCTTGCCGTAGGCAAGGCTGGACGGAATGACGAGGCGCCACTTGTCGCCGACATGCATCATCTGAAGGGCTGCCACCCAACCGGGGATCAAGCGGTTCGCCGGAAACACCGCAGGCTTGCCGTCTTCGGTCCGGTCGAACACTTTGCCGTTAATCAGCGAGCCCTTGTAGTACACCGTGACGCAGTCGTGACGGGCGGGCATGGCGCCGGTTCCCTTCTTGAGCACCTCATACTGGAGGCCCTGAACGGATACGACGCCGTCCTTCTTGGCGTTGTCCGCCAGGAATTGTGCATTGGCCTCGGCGCTCAAAGGCGGCACGGCGGGCTTGGGCGAGCAGGCGGCCAGTGCCAATACCGTGACGGCAAGAGCCGTTAACGCGATCACACGCATCGAGATCCCCTCCTTCGGTTCGCTGCAACGTTAATCGCCGATTAAGGAATCGCCGACGACCGCAGCAAGGCTTGATTAAGAGGAGCCGTACTAAAGTTGCGCTTCAGGAGCAATGCCTGCTTACGCGAGGGTTATCATGTCCGCCGAGCCGGGGGGCCAGTGCCACGAGAAGGCTTATGAGGCCTACCGCCTCATGGCCGAGGAAGCGTCCGAGATCGTGATCGTTCGCGAAACGGACGGGAGCGTCTCGTTCATCTCTCCTGCCATCGAGAGAGTGCTTGGCCGCAAGGCCGAGGAGTTCCAGAGCATCACATTCATGGGGCTCGTCCACCCGCAGGACTTCGAACGGGCCGCAACGATCCTGGCGTTCCCTCTCCCCGGACAGACGCTGATCGCCACCTTCCGGGTCAAGCACGGCGAAGGACACTATGTCTGGCTCGAAACCACGACGCGCGGAATCAGCGATCCCGAAACGGGCGCCCTGCGTCTCGTGTTCAGCGTCTCGCGCGACGTCAGTGAACGCATGAAGCACGAGTTCGAGATCAAGACCGCACAGGAACGCGCCGAAGCTGCCAACAAGGCGAAGTCGCGCTTCCTCGCCAATATGAGTCACGAGCTGCGCACGCCACTCAACGCCGTGATCGGCTTCACCGACATGATGCGTCAGCGCACCTTCGGGCCGCTCGGCAACGAGCGCTATGAAGAATACGCAACCCTGATCTACGATTCCGGACAGCTTCTGCTCGATCTCATTTCGGACATGCTTGACATGGCCAAGATCGAGGCCGGGAAGCTGGAACTCAATCTCGAGAACGTGGACTTCAACGGCACGGTCGAGGACAGCGTGAGAATGCTGCGAGACCGCGCCGAGAACGGCGGACTCGAACTGACCATGTCGTTGTCCAAGGAGCCCGTGTTCGCGATCGCCGACAAGCGCGCCGTGAAACAGGTGCTTCTCAACCTGCTCAGCAACGCCATTAAATTCACGCCGGCCGGAGGTCACGTCGGCGTCAGTGTGCGCATGGCCGATGGTCTCGCGACCATCACCGTGCGCGACACTGGAATCGGCATCCCCGAAGGCGATCTGACCCGGCTCGGCAACCCGTTCGAACAAGTGAACGGAGACCCCATGCTGACCAAATCAGGTTCGGGGCTCGGGCTGGCGCTGGTGCGCGCGCTGATGGAGAAGCACGGCGGCTCGCTCCGTATTACGAGCGAAGAAGGCATCGGGACGGACGTCCGGGTCAGCTTCCCGCTGGCCGCCAAGAAACGCGAAGCCGCCTGACCGGCTACAAGCCGATTTGACACGCAGGCCCGGCCGCGGCAAGCAGTCGCCATGTTGCTTTGGGCAGGCATCTTCCTCATCGCATTGGGCGCGGCATGCGTGGCGATTGACCGGCGTGCCATCCATCTCATCTACGACCGTGTCGGAGCGCGCTTCCACCGTTTCCTGATCGCGACGACACATTTCGCCAAGGCCGCGCACTGGCTGGCGTTGGCCGTCGCCGTCTATGCCGCTACCTGGGCGTGGCTGCACTGGGGTACGCCTGGCGCGGGCGTGAAGCTGATGTTCCAATGCGCGCTCGCCTTCATCCTCAGCCTCGGCGCGGGCAGCGCGGTGCTGCACGGCATCAAGCTGGTGATCGGCCGGCGGCGGCCGCGCGACGAGCTGGAGATGAACCTCTACGGCTTCGTGCTGTTCGGCTTCAGCCTCGACCGCAACTCGTTCCCCTCGGGCCATGCGCTGACCATCGCCTGCGTTGCCGTGATCGCCTCGGCGGTGTGGCCAATGTTGTCGCCGCTGTGGTTTGCGCTCGCGCTATGGCTGGGGCTGACGCGGGCGCTTCTAACGGCACATTTCCTCAGCGATGTGTTCGTGGGCTTCGGCATCGGCCTGATCAGTGCGCGCGAGGTGCTGGTGTATATCTTCCCGCAACTTGCGCCCGCTTGGTTCTGACTCAGCCCTTGGGACGGCGAGCCTGGAAGAAGGACTTGAGAAGCCTGCCCGCTTCTTCTGCGTCGCCCGCGCGCGACACGACAGGACGGTGATGGCAGGTCGGCTGCTCGAAGAATCGCCCCCCGTGTAGGATGCCCCCCGCCTTGGGGTCCTCGGCGGCGAACACGACGCGCGCCACCCGCGCCAGGCTGACGGCGGCGGCGCACATGGCGCAGGGTTCGAGGGAGACGTAGAGCACCGTCCCCGTCAGGCGCTCGTTCTTGAGGCGGGCGGCGGCGGCACGCAGCACCAGCATCTCGGCATGGGCGGTAGGGTCATTCTGCTCGACGATGCGATTGCCGTCGCGAGCCAACAGGGCGCCCTCGGCCGAGACCAGCACCGCTCCGACCGGCACCTCTCCCCGCGCCCCCGCCGTTTGGGCTTCTTCGAGGGCGAGTGCTATGGCTTCGTCGTCATTCATGGCGGGTTCCGATCTTGACCCAGGATAGCACGCAGGACGGCGGCGGCGAACGCATCGCCAAGGTCATCGCGCGGGCGGGCATCTGCTCGCGGCGCGACGCCGAGAAGCTGATCGCCGAGGGACGGGTCAAGCTCGACGGCGAGACGGTGAAGACCCCGGCCATCAAGGTGGGCGAGAACCAGGTCGTCTCGGTCGACGACAAGCCGCTCGGCGAACCCGATCCGGCGCGGTTGTGGCGATACCACAAGCCGTCGGGCCTCGTCACCACGCACCGCGATCCGCAGGGACGCCCGACGGTGTTCGCCAACCTGCCCAAGCACCTGCCGCGCGTCGTCTCCATCGGCCGGCTCGACTTCAACTCCGAGGGTCTTCTCTTGCTCACCAACGACGGCGAGATTGCGCGCCGCCTGGAGATGCCCGTCGGCGGCTGGCCGCGCAAATACCGCGTGCGCCTGTTCGGCAAGGTGGCGCAGAGCGATCTCGACAAACTGGCCGAAGGCGTCAGCATCGGCGGCATGAAATACGGACCCATCGTCGCCGACCTGGAACGCACCAAGGGCGTCCATTCCTGGGCCATGGTGACGCTCAAGGAAGGCAAGAATCGCGAGGTCAAGCGTGTGATGGAAAGCATCGGCCTGAAGGTGGCGCGGCTGATCCGCGTGCAGTTCGGGCCGTTCCATCTGGGCCAGCTTGCCGAGGGCGCGGTGGAGGAAATCCCCGCGAAAATCTGGCGCGAACAACTGGGTATCGGCCGCAAGAAACGCGCGAAAGACAGCCCGTAAAGCGGCGTTTCCGCTTTAACCTTGCGCCGTGCGGCCGAAGTGATATGCACGCCCCACGAAATACCGGAGGCCTGCCGCCATGAAGAAATACGCCAAGCCTCAGGCCTATGCCGCCGCCACCAAGGACCAGCGCCACGCCGGAACCTTCGAAGTGCTGGTGCCCCTGCCCGACCGCGTGAAACCGCACCGCATCGCCGGGCAGTTCGCCTCGATGCAGGCCGCCGAGGGCTGGATCCACAGCGACGAAGGCAAGGACGCCATTGCCGACCTCTGCGCCGCCCACCAGCCGAAATCCGCCAAGGCGGGGCGCTGAGAATCGCTTGCGCGACTTGCTCGATCATCCGCCCGCCGTCGTCGTGCAGGACCGTGCGAAGCTCCTCTTGCGCTTTGCCGTGTTCGCGGCGCTGACCGCGGCGACCGTATTCTCGACGGTGCTGTGCAACGCGCTGAAAGACGAAATCTGGTCGCTGCTCTCGGTGAGCTTCCTGGCGCCGATCGCACTCGGCTGCTGCGTGGCGATGCTGGCGAGCGGCTGGTCTCTTTTCCGGCCCGCGACGCTGAGCCTCGACGCGCAAGGCCTCACCTATTCCGCCTATTGGTATGCCCGCACCTATCGTTGGAACGAGATCGCCGAGTTCGTCGTCTCCGCGCCGAACCGTTTGCGCTCGCCGGCTTGCACCTTCGTGGCGAGCCATGCCGGGCGGCGCTTCGCCAGCTTCGGCGGAGGGTGGGAGATGGCGCCGGAAGACGTCGTCGCGTTGCTCGATGAGGCGAAGAAGAAGTGGGGAGCTGATTAGCGTTCCTTGCCCAGCAGTGCTTCGCGGCGGGCAGAGGTGTGCGCGGACGCGGAGCCTGCCCCTCGAAAATCGAACGAAAACAAGATACATGAAAGTCGAATTCAACCCTGCAGATTTGCCCTTAGTCGGTTGTTTTAATTGAATATAACGCGAATTAGAATTCGCCTCGAACCCGACATCATCCGGCAGCAACGGTAGCCTCCGCTCCTTTCGGGGACGCGATTTTCGTTTTTGCACCTCCTACAGCACACGATTCCTTTGAAGAGATGGGAATGGCCAAAGGCCGTTTCAAGGGGTGGGACAAAAAATATTTCTGCGAATTCAAGTGATTAGGAGTCGCGTCACGACTCGGTGGCGACGGCGCCGGCTCCGCCAGTTTTCCCTGGTTTCATCGCCAATCTCAGAGGGATAGAATTGTTGACGGGAGCTACCAGCGCCCTACCCACGAGTCTAGCGCGCGGGGTGGGTTCGGAAGGGGCGTCTTGGGAGAACCTAACCGCCGGGCTGCTCCTCGTTCGGGGGAGCTATGCCAATCGATACGGGCGTTCTTACACCTATCGTTCAGATCATCGTCGATTATCGCGCTGGTGAAATTCCCAAGCCCGATACTGCACACGTGAAGCGTTGGGTAGAGCAGTTCCCTCAACCCGTCCGCGAGCCGATGCTGATCGAGCTCGGTCATGTACTGCATAAGACTTACATCCCCAGGCAGGGTGTCGAGACTTTCCTCACCGCCTTGATCGACAATCCAAAAATTGCAGGTGGCGACCCGAGTGCGTTTTGGAAGGGTGCCCATCTTCTGAACATCCAAAGGGGCGGGAACAGCCAGCGTGACATGTTGCGTGTTATTGATGGTGTGCTCAAAACCAAGATGGGCTTTGGAATCTCTGCGTGTGGGCAACCACCGAAGCGCTTCCTGTATATTGATGATGGGCTATTCACTGGAAATAGAGTACTGAACGACCTGAGAGGTTGGGTTCAGGAGATCGCTCCGCCGAAGGCTGAGCTCCACGCCGTCTTTATCGCCATGCATGCTGGGGGCCAGCACTACGCCGATAGGGAACTCGCGAAGCTCTCCCAGCAATCCGGTAAGGATATCAAAATCAAGTGGTGGCGAGCGGTGGTGCTGGAGGACCGCAAGACCTATATTAATTCGTCCGATGTTCTTCGTCCCACGTCGCTTCCATGCGACGCAGATGTTCAGGCGTACGCGAATTCTCTCCAATACAAGGTGGAACTGCGTACACTTGGCAGCGTTGGTGCTCTCAAGATCTTTTCTTCGGAGCAGGGGCGAGATCTTCTCGAACAGGAACTACTCAAGGCAGGCGTAGCGATTCGCAAAATGTGCCCTAATTTGAAGAAATTTCAGCGACCCCTCGGGAACATGGTACTTGAAACGCTGGGATTTGGTTCGACCATTGTGACGTACAGAAATTGTCCCAATAATGCTCCACTAGCATTTTGGGCAGGAGACCCGTGGTACCCCCTCTTCACACGCAAAACGAATTGATGCAGCGCGACGACCAGATTCGAAAATATGTGCGGGGCGAAGCTGTCATCTTCCGAGTTACTTCGGGTGAGTTTGGCGGCCTCTCAAACATGGCGCCTAACTATCCACTCCGCGTAAATACTCTGCGCATCGGGACTGCTGAAGCACTCTATCAGGCGTGTCGATATCCGAACCACCCAGACATTCAAGCCGAGATCATCGACCAGCCAAGTCCGATGACAGCCAAGATGAAAAGTAAGAAATACCATAGTATCTCGCGACCAGATTGGAACAAACGGCGCGTATCGATTATGCGGTGGTGCCTACGAGTAAAGCTTGCCGAAAACTGGAGCCGTTTCAGCTCCTTGTTACTTAAAACGAGTGACAAACCAATAGTGGAAGAATCCAAGAAGGATTCATTCTGGGGCGCAATGCCAAACGACGATGGTACTTTAGTGGGAATGAACGTCCTCGGTAGACTATTAATGGAGCTTCGGCAGGAAATTCGGACAAAGCCAAAAGATCAGCTCCTCGTTGTGAAGCCACCAGAACGAGTGCCAGATTTTGTATTGCTTGGCAGCCCGATAATGATCTTCGAAATAAAGGCAGAAGAAATCCAGTCCTACGAGCATCAACCCGAATTGAGCGACCGGACTAAACTCGCCGGTTAGCCAAGGTCGTATTCGTGCGGGGTCCGCCGCTCCGGGGGGGGGGAGTGTGCTACAGGCCCCCTCCCCGAGTTTCCTTCGGCCATGTATACTCACGATATGAATGGCAAAGTGCTAACAGACAAACACGTGCGGTGCACGCGGGCGCCCGACGAATCGCGCCTCGTGCTCGACAGCGGCGGATATGAGGCGTTCCTCAAAACGCTCGACGAGCGCGCACAGCCTAACGCGAAGTTGAAGCTGCTGATGGCGAGCAAGACGCCTTGGGAGAAATAGCGCGAGTTTGGTTGCGCGCCCCCTTCGTCTCGCCGCTACGCGGCGATCCACTTCCCCCGCTACGCGGGGGCAGAAAGGGAGCGCGTGATCTTCGGCGGCCGCGCGGCGTCGTCACC
Source organism: Alphaproteobacteria bacterium (assembly GCA_003158585.1). Classification (GTDB taxonomy): domain Bacteria; phylum Pseudomonadota; class Alphaproteobacteria; order Micropepsales; family Micropepsaceae; genus Rhizomicrobium. The sequence goes on along the minus strand of PMKE01000143.1, from coordinate 5,179 downwards.
CCCTCACCCTGCCCTCTCCCCCGGTGGGGGAGAGGGAATTCAATGTGCTTCGCTCTTCCCGCCTTCGCTAAAGCTTCGGCGCGGCAAGCGCGGACGGTGTTCCTGCTGACGGAGGGGAATGAGAGGGCGGCGTGAGCGATATCCAGTTGCTGCCATCCCGCCCAAGGTTGCGCGGCGGGGCGGCATGTGAAACGTTAGGCATCGCGGGGCATGAGATAAAGGATGATCAACATGCTGTCTTTCCGCACACTCACCGCCATCACGTCGTTTTCGGCGCTTCTGCTGGCAGGCCCCGCACTGGCTCAGAATTCGCCGGGCGCTCCCGATTGGTCGACCGCGACAACGGTTCCCGTGGCGATGGCAAATTTCGAGTTCACGCCGAATGCGCTGCAATTCCGCGCCAACCTGCCGTACCGCCTCCGCCTCAAGAACAACGCCGGCGGCGGTCACAGCTTCGATGCGCCGGAATTTTTCGCTGCCGTCACCGTCGCGCCCGAAGATCGAGCCAAAATCGTCAAAGGCGAAATCGAGGTCGAGAGCGGCCAGACGGTCGAGGTGAGGTTCGTGCCGACCGTTTCCGGCACCTACCAATTCCATTGCACGCACACCCTGCACGCCACCTTCGGCATGAGGGGAACCATCGTGGTGCGATAGCCCGTGTCGTAAGTGGCGCCTGCGATACCGCCATCGTCCCGCGACTGCACATGCTTCTCAGGTTGAGAATCGCAGTCCGGGAAGACAGGCTTGTAGTCCGATTATTCTGCGCGAGACGTTTTTCGGCGCGGGCGGATGCCCTATTCTGTCGAATCTCGAACTTGGGGGAGTGAATCATGAAACTCTGGTTTTTGTTGCCGGCCGTTGCGCTGGTGGGATTGGTGGCGGGTAGCATCACCGCATCCGGTCACGGCCCGCTCGAATACAAGACGGATCGTCCGGGCTCGGACTACCGGGACTTCGATCTTCGGTTCAGGGCCGGACCGATGGAGTGCCAGGTGGCGTGCGAGAAAGACGAACAATGCGTCGCCTTCACCTATGTGAGAGCCGGCGTACAAGGCGACAATCCGCGCTGCTGGCTGAAGAACGCAATTCCCGACGCCGTCACCAGCGACTGTTGTGTCTCGGGCGTGAAGGGGGACGGCGGGGCGGCAGGCTCCGAACCGAACCGGGAACCCTCGCCGACACCGCCGAGCAGGCAGCCGTTGCAGTACGGCTTCAACCTGAACGGCTCCGATTATCGCGATTTCAACATGGAGCCCGGCGCGACGCCGACGATGTGCCAAGCCGCCTGCGAGGGCGAGGATCAATGCCGCGCCTTCACCTTCGTGAAAGCGGGCGTGCAGGGCGAAACGGCGCACTGCTGGCTGAAGAACGCGGTGCCGGAAGCCTCTCCCGACGAAAACTGCGTGTCGGGCGTCAAGTAGCGGCGAACGGCTTCAGGACTTGGCGAGGGGTTCGGGCACTTCGAACCCCTCCGGGTCCTGGTGGATGATGATCTCGGCCTGGGGGTAGATCAGCCTGATCTTCGCCTCCACTTCGTCGGCGATGGAATGCGCGCGGTAGAGGCTGAGGGCCGGGTCCATCTCGATGTGAACCTGGATGAAGGAGCGCGTGCCCGCCGCGCGCGTGCGCAGATCGTGCATGTCGAACACGGCCGGATGGCTCATCACCACGGCCTTGATGCGCTCGCGATCCTCTTCGGGCAGCTCGCGGTCCATCAGCTGGTCGTAGCTCTGGCGCACGATGCTCATAACGCTCCAGATCAAGGCAGCGGCCACCAGCAGCCCCATGATCGGGTCGGCGATCAGCCAGCCGAAGCTGGTCGCCAGCACGATGGCGATGACCACGCCGATATTGATCAGGATGTCCGCCATGTAGTGCAGGTAATCCGCCTTGATCGCGATGGAGCCGGTGCGCCGCACCACGTAATGCTGCTGGATGACGAGCGCGAGCGCCGCCGCCGTCGAAACCACGGTGACGACGATGCCGAACATGCCGTGCTCCAACGGCTGCGGCGTGATCAAACGCTTCATGGACTCCGTCACCAGCAGCATCGTCGAGCCGGCGATGAAGGCGCCTTGCAGCAGCCCCGCCAGCGGCTCCGCCTTGCCGTGTCCGAAGCGGTGTTCGCGGTCGGCCGGCGTCAGGGCATGGCGGATGGCGAGGAGGTTCACGAACGAGACGATGATGTCCAACGCGGAATCCACCAGCGAGGCCATCAGCGCGACGGAGCCCGTCAGGATGTAGGCGACCGTCTTGATCGTGACCAGGAGCCCGCCCGTCACCACGGCCGCCATCGCGGTACGGCGCATCAGGGCTTCGTTCTCGGCCCACGTGCCTTCAAAGCGGGATTGCGTCGTCGTCATGGGAACAGCCGCTCCGTGCGCCAGGGTTTGTCCTCCGCCTCGCGGCGGTAGACCAGACGGTCGTGCAGGCGGAACGGCCGGTCGCGCCAGAACTCGATCTCCAGCGGCATGACGCGGTAGCCCGACCAGTGCGGCGGGCGCGGCACCTTCGTCAGGCCGTACTTCAAGGCGTACTTCGCGATCTCCTTCTCGAACACCCAACGCCCCTCCATCGGGCGCGACTGCGCCGAGGCCCAGGCGCCGATCTGGCTGTCCTTGGCGCGCGAGGCGAAATAGGCGTCGGCCTCCGCCTCGCCGACCGGCGACACCGGCCCGCGCACGCGAACCTGCTTGCGGACGGTCTTCCAGTGGAAATCGAGCGCAGCGTAAGGATGGGCCGCCAGCTCCCCGCCCTTGGTGCTCTGCAGGTTGGTGTAGAACACGAAGCCGCGGTGATCCACGCCCTTGAGCAGCAGCATCCTGACGTTGGGCCGGCCCTCCGCGTCCACGGTGGCGACCGCCATCGCGTTCGCCTCGTTCGGCTCGGTTTTCTCCGCGTCCTTCATCCAGGCCGCGAACAGCTCGAAGGGATCGCGCGCGGGCGCGATGCCGCCGTCGTCGATCGGGCCGCCGGTTTCGCTCATACACCCCGCATATCATCTTCGTTTTGCATGGGGAAGCGCGGCAGTGCTAGCCTGGGGCACCATGCCAAAGCGCTTCCGCCTGCTGCTTCCGATATGCCTCTGCGGCGCATTGCTGGCCGCCTGCGCCGGCACCCTCACCACCGACAACATAAGGGCCACCTTCGAAGCGGGGCTGAAGGACTACGATGCCGGGGATTACCAGGCCGCCTACCAGAAATGGAAGACGATCGACGAGGTGGACCTGGCGGCCATGCGCAATATCGCGCTGATGCTCAGGACCGGCAAAGGCGTCGAGAAGAACCCCAAAGCCGCCCGGGACATGATGGAACAGGCGGCCCAGGCGGGGCTGGCGACGGCCCAGGCCGATCTGGCCGACATGCTGCTCAAAGGCGAGGCGGGCCCGCCCGACGTCAAGGCGGCGATTCCCTGGCTGGAGCTCGCCGCTGGGGCGGGCCATCCCGTGGCAGCGTTCCAACTCGGGCAGCTCTACGAACAGGGCACTTTCGTCAAGCAGAACATCGAGACCGCCCGCAAGCTCTACAAGGCGGCGGCGGAAGCAGGCATGGCCGAGGCCGAGGCCCGGCTGCAAGCCCTGCCGCCTCAGACCGCTGCAGCGCCCCAAAATCCGCCGCTCCCAAGTCCGCAGCCTACGATCAGGCATTAACAGGGCTTGAAAGGGAACCATATAGTGTAAGGCCGTCCACCGACTCGGGCGGCGGGAGTTGGCATGCGCGATCCTTATGAAGTGCTCGGCGTTTCCAAGAACGCCAGCGAAGCAGAGATCAAAAAGGCGTTCCGCACGCTCGCCAAGAAGCATCACCCCGATGCCAAGGGCGGCGACGTGGCCTCGAAGAAGCGTTTCCAGGAGATCAGCGGCGCCTACGACGTCATCGGCGACAAGGATAAGCGCGCCAAGTTCGACGCGGGACAGATCGACGCTCAGGGCAATCCCAAGGGCTTCGATCCACGCGCCCACGGCTTCGAAGGCTCCCCCTTCGGACAGGGCGCAGGCGGACCCGGCGGCTTCCACTTCACCTGGGCCGGTCCCGGCGACCGCCCTGCCGAGAGCGCGGAAGGCTTCCGGCCCGAAGACCTGTTCGCCGATCTGTTGGGCGGATTGGGCGGGCGTGGCCGCGGGCGGGCTCAGCCGCGAACCGGCCAGGACTTCGACGTCCAAACGACGGTCAGTTTCGAAGAAGCCGCGGGCGGCGGGACGCGGCGCGTCGTGCTGCCGAACGGCGAGCAGATCGACGTGCGTATCCCTGCGGGACTGAAGGACGGACAGCAGATCCGGCTCAAGGGCCGCGGCGGCGCGGGCCGCGCCGGCGGACCGCCCGGCGACGTGTTGATCCACGTCACGGTAGCGCACCATCCCTATTTCACGCGCGAAGGACGCGACCTCAAGATCGACCTGCCGGTGTCGCTCAAGGAAGCGGTGCTCGGCGCCAAGGTGCCGGTGCGGACGCTGTCGGGGCCGGTGTCGCTGTCGATCCCGCCGAATTCGAATTCCGGCAAAACGCTCAGGCTCAAGGGCAAAGGTATCCCGGCCCAGGGCAAGGAACCGGCGGGCGATCTCTATGTCCGGCTGATCGTGACGTTGCCGGACGGCGAAGACGCAGAGATGAAGAAGTTCGCCGAGAACTGGCGCACCAGCTACGACCCGAGAGCAAAGCAGCGTTAAGAGGTTCGCCTGAAGCTCTTATCCGCTTCCGCTTTCATATTCATCGTCCATAGCGTGTCCACCGGCACGCCTCGCACCGTTACGTCATTGGCGCCATTCACACAAACACAATTGAGGGTATCTGGAGCCTGATTAAGCGCGGCGTCGTCGGCACCTATCACAAAGTGAGTCGCAAGTACCTGCCGCTCTATATGGCTGAGTTCCAATTCCGTTATAATAACCGCTTGAACGCGGACATCTTCGGGGAAGCGATTAGGGGATGCTGAAACGGGGAGCGCTGATAGTCCTTGCGGTGTTTCTTGCCGCAATAGTCTCGATTCACGCTGACCCATCACAGCCGCACCAACAGGCTGTAGGGGTCCAGACCAACCAGCAGACCAAGGATGCTGGAAAGCGCGAGCAGAACTCCTCCGCAAAAGATCAGGCCGCCACAACACCTGCATCTATCCCATTGAGTGGCTCCAATGTTGAGAAGCCCCCATGCGACAGCAGGGTTATCGCATATGACGGAT
>PMKE01000107.1:34963-68956 GCA_003158585.1 Alphaproteobacteria bacterium | reverse complement strand
GGCGGCCATCACCGGACGCTTACTTATTTGGCGCACGATCTTGTGTATCGCGATACTGATTTTGGTTGTCGCGATTTTCTACTGGACATACGAGCGTTTTCTTCGCCGCCATCCCGAACCGAAAACCAAGCGTCGCAGGACCATCGGCATTGCTCTTGGCAGCATTGTCTTAGTGGGCGGGACAATTTGGTTTTCAATAACGATTCCGCAACCAAAGAATTATGGTGCTGAGATTTTAGATGCCATTCAAAGGCTTCAGCACGATATAGAAAAGCCAACTCCCAAGGCGCCAGTTAAGACGACAGCACCAGCGCCCCAAGCGCCTACTGCGCGTGGTTATAACACATACGAGCCAATCAATTCGCCAGTGCCGCCGCGCGGTCCTGGTCATCGCAAAATCCCCGCCAGGAAGCCGATAGAAACTCTGAAACCGATTGAACTATCGAGATTGCTAGCAATTTCTCAGGCCCCCTTGTCGATTGAAAAAGCAGGAGACAGATTTGTTCTCAATGAAATTGGGACACTCACAGAAAATCTGAGCCAAAGTACAGTCAGACTTCATGCAAAGCGAATCGCGATGATGATAGACGGCAACCAAGTTGCGCTGTGCGCTACATCTTCCACTTGGTTCGAAGTCGCGCCAAATAAGCAGACGACGCTTGGTTGCACCTTTCTGGTGCCGGCTCTGGTACCAGTGGGTACAAAATCAATTTCGCTCGATATAGATTTTGAGTACGATTCTGTTCCGGCCACGGGTGTTCGCGAGAGTCATAAGGTTTATCTCAACAAAGCAATTTCCCTCGCAGACAATAAATTCGAGTGCATTGTTATCAGCGAAGATGATCGCTAACCCCCATGTCGGAAATTCCTATATGTCTTCCAGTCTCAGACCTTTCATTTCTAACGCCGCCAAGATGGACTGGAGAGAAATCATCGCCGCGTGAGCAACGGCGAATAATTCACTGCCATCATCAGCGCCGCGGCTCGCCATCCAGTGTCGCGCCAGTGGAAGGGTTATTATTGGCAGCGTCGGGCAACTCTAGGCCGTAGTCGCGCCTCATCGCTTGTAACTGCGTTTCCACGAGAAAGGCGATGACACCTGAGTGGCTGTCACCCACCACCTTCAAATCCACAAGTTGGTCCAACAGATAACGCGCACCCGGCGGGAGCGTAGTATGTAATTGATTGTTTTTGCGCTGCTTTTTTGCGCCCTTCTTGGGCATTTGCTCGCACCGATACCCTGTCTATGGGGTAAAGATACTTGTAATAGATGCTGAGTTGGAGTCTGATTCGACTTGAAGCGACGTGAGTCGTAAAAAAGAAAGGCCCCCATTAAGGGGGCCTAGGTAGACTAAGTGAATATGCGGGCGGTGAGGGATTCGAACCCCCGAGACTACTGACCGTCGGAGCCACACTTTCCAGGGCGGACCCCGCGGGCTTTCGTCTACTGGGACCTAAACCCAGCGCAATAAGCCACTCTGCCAACCACCCACGTACCAACCTTTCTTGGGGCTGATCCTTGCGGATCGGCCCCGGCTATTTACCAACGTCCCCCTGCCGCCAGATTTTGTGTCGCAAAACGCGACAACGACAAATTATTGGACTGTGTTGAGGGCGCGCGCAAGCGATAAGTGGTCAACGAAAACTTACCTACCAGATATGGGGGGTTAACGCAGGGTACAAAAGGCGCGAGTCAAGCGGGGTTTCGGAATCGCGCAGAAATTTTTTCATCCCGATGGCACACACGTCGCGGCGAGACTGTGGACAATTCCTGGGCGGACAAGCCCTCCCATCACAATTTGGGCGGCCGTGGAAGAGCTGTTGGATGCGATCTTTTGGGATTTTTGTATCGGCAAGTAAGACTTGTTCCACGTGAAACTTGCCCCCTCAGAGCCTCTCGCCTAAGAGCGGGATATGAGCTGCTACGACGTCATCGTGATCGGTGGAGGCCATGCCGGCTGCGAAGCCGCGGCCGCCTCGGCGCGCGCCGGGGCGAAGACGCTGCTGCTCACCCACCGGCGCTCGACACTAGGCGAGATGTCCTGCAATCCGGCGATCGGCGGCGTCGGCAAGGGCCATCTGGTGCGCGAGATCGACGCCGCCGACGGGCTGATGGGCCGGGTTGCGGACGCCGCCGGAATCCAATTCCGCATCCTAAACCGCCGCAAAGGCCCCGCGGTACGCGGCCCGCGCGCCCAGGCCGACCGCAGGCTCTACCGCCACGCCATGCTGGCGGCGCTGGAAGCCACGGAAAACCTCGAAATCCGCGAAGGCGCGGCCGAAAACCTGATCCTGAAAGACGGAGAGGTGGCGGGAGTCCTCACTGCGAACGGCGATAGGCTGGGCGCAGGCGCCGTGGTTCTGACCACCGGCACCTTCCTCAAAGGCGTCATCCACTGCGGCGAGCGCCAGATCGCCGCCGGACGGGCGGTGGCCGGTCATTCGCGCTTCGAAGGCAGCGGCATCGAGCCCCCGTCCATCGGCCTGGCGGACACGCTGTACGGACTGGGCCTGCAGATGGGGCGGCTCAAGACGGGGACCCCTCCCCGCCTCGACGGGCGCACCATCGACTGGGCGAGCCTGGAAATTCAGCGCGGCGACGAGCCCCCCTCGCCGTTCTCCTTCCTGACCAGGAAGATCACCACATCCCAGATCGCCTGCCATATCACCAGGACAAGCGAGGCAACCCACGCCGTCATCCGCGCCAATCTGGATCGCGCGCCGCTCTATACCGGCCAGATCGAGAGCCGCGGGCCGCGCTATTGCCCCTCCATCGAGGACAAGGTGGTGCGTTTTGCGCATCGCGCCAGTCACCAGATTTTCCTTGAGCCGGAAGGACTTGACGACATCACCGTCTATCCCAATGGGATCTCCACCTCCCTGCCGGAAGACGTGCAGCGCGCCCTCCTCCACACCATCCCGGGCCTCGAAAAGGTCGAGGTGCTGCGGCCCGGCTATGCCATCGAATACGACACCGTGGACTCGCGTGAATTGCTGCCGTCGCTGGAGGTCAAGCGAGCGCCGGGCCTCTATCTGGCCGGCCAGATCAACGGCACGACCGGCTACGAAGAAGCGGCCGCCCAGGGCCTGATGGCCGGACTGAATGCCGCCCGCACCGCCGGCAGCGCCGATCCCATCGTGCTGGACCGCGCCTCGGCCTATATCGGCGTGATGATTGACGATCTGGTGACCAAGGGCGTCACCGAGCCGTACCGCATGTTCACTTCGCGGGCCGAATACCGGCTGTCGCTGCGGGCTGACAATGCCGACCAGCGCCTGACACCGCTGTTCGAAGCCGCCGGAATCGTGGGAGCCGAGCGCAGCACGGTGTTTGCCGCCAAGCTTGCCGGCCTGAAAATGGCGAGGAAGCGGATGGAGGCGCTCAGCATGACTCCCAACGAGGCGCAGAAATACGAAATCGCCGTGCGCCTCGACGGCACGCGCCGGACGGCCCACGAGTTGCTGGGGCTTCCAGGGGTGGATTTCTCGTTACTGGCGACGCGCTGGCCGGAGCTGCAAGGCCTTGAGCCGGAGGTGATCGAGCAGCTTGAAATCGACGCCCGCTATTGCGGCTATCTGGGACGCCAGGAGGCCGACATCCTGGCCTTCCGGCGGGACGAGTCCCTTAACCTGCCGGAAGAATTGGATTATTCTGCGGTGTGCGGGCTCTCGGCCGAGGCCCGCCAGAAGCTGACGGCCATCCGTCCCGCCACGCTCGGGCAAGCCTCCCGCATCGACGGCGTCACACCCGCCGCCCTGACCTTGGTGCTGGCGCATGTCAAAGCCAATGCAGCCTGAGAGCTTCGGACCCAAAGAGCTCGCCGCGGCGACCGGGGTTTCACGTGAAACCCTGGCGCGGCTGAAGGCCTATATCGGGCTCCTCAGGGAATGGAACAGGAGCCGCAATCTGGTCTCCGAGGACTCTCTGGATGAGGTCTGGCACCGCCATGTCTACGACAGCGCCCAGCTCGCGCCGTTGGTGCCTCACACGGCAAAAACGCTGGTGGACCTCGGCAGCGGGGCAGGGTTCCCCGGGCTGGTGCTCGCCGTCATGCTCCGGGACCAGCTGAAGGTCACGCTGTTCGAGGCAACGCGGAAAAAGGCGGAATTCCTCAAGGAGGTCTCGGAACGCCTGGGGCTCATTGTGGCCATCCGCAACGAACGGATCGAGGAAGCCAGACGCGAGGTTTTCGACGTCGTCACCGCCCGCGCCTGCGCGCCGCTGCCGGAACTGCTTGAATATGCACAGGATTTCATCGGTCCCGAGACAGTTTGCCTGTTTCTCAAGGGACAAAATCTAGTACTTGAATTGACCGATGCTCACAAATCCTGGAGGATGAAGGCGAGGGAGCATCCGAGCTTGACGCACCCTTTCGGGGCCGTTTTGGAGATCCGGGATCTCGTCCATGTCGGAAGTTGAGCGCAAGCCGCGCGTGCTGGTCATCGCCAATCAGAAGGGCGGGGTGGGCAAGACCACTACCGCCATCAACCTCGGCACGGCGCTGGCGGCGGTGGGCGAACCGACTCTGATCATCGACATCGACCCGCAGGGCAACGCCTCCACCGGGCTCGGCGTGCCGCGGCCGGAACGCAAGATCACCACCTACGACGTGCTGATGGGGCAGGCGAAGCTGGCCGACGCCATCCAGCCGACGCGCATCCCGAAACTGTCGCTGGTGCCGTCCACCGTCGACCTCTCGGGCGCGGAGCTGGAACTGGTCGGCCTGGAACGGCGCAACTTCCGGCTCAAGGACGCGCTGGAAGAATATTCCGTATACGGATCATCACCCTTCTCCTATGCACTGATCGATTGTCCGCCGTCGTTGTCGCTGCTCACCATCAACGCGATGGCCGCCGCCGATGCGGTGGTGGTGCCGCTGCAATGCGAGTTCTTCGCCCTCGAAGGCTTGACGCAATTGCTCAACACCATCGAGCTGGTGCGCGAGAGTTTGAATCCGTCGCTGGAAATCCAGGGCATCGTGCTCACCATGTTCGACAAGCGCAACAGACTCTCGGACCAGGTGGCCGCCGACGTGCGCGAGCACATGGGCGCCAAGGTCTACAACACCATGATCCCGCGCAACGTGCGTGTTTCCGAGGCGCCGAGCCACGGCCTGCCGGCGCTGGTCTACGATCTGCGCTGTCCGGGAAGTCAGGCCTATATCAAGCTGGCGGGAGAGCTCATCCAGCGCGAGCGGATGCGGGCCGCAGCATGAGCGCGGAGACGAAATCCTTGGCAGAAGAAATACGTCACCGCGGACTGGGCCGCGGACTTTCCGCTTTGATCGGCGACGAACCGCCAAAGGGCGCCCGCGCTCCGCGCAACGTGCCGACGGCGTTCCTCAAGCCCAACCGCTTCCAGCCGCGCAAAAGCTTTGCCGAGGAGGAACTGAACGACCTCGTCCAGTCGGTGAAGGAGAAGGGCATCATCCAGCCGATCCTGGTGCGCCCGGTGGCGGGCAAGCCCGACACCTACGAGATCGTGGCGGGCGAACGGCGCTGGCGCGCCGCCCAGCTCGCCAAGCTGCACGAAGTGCCGGTGATGGTGCGGGAACTCTCGGACAGCGAGGCGCTCGAATTTGCCATCATCGAGAACGTCCAGCGCACCGACCTCAATGCCATCGAAGAGGCCGCCGCCTATCACGAGTTGATGGACCGCTTCGGCTATACCCAGGACAAGCTGGCGGGGGAGGTCGGCAAGAGCCGCAGCCACGTCGCCAACACCATGCGCCTGCTCAAACTGCCCGAGGCCGTCAAAGCGATGGTGCGGGACGGACGTCTGACAGCGGGCCATGCCCGAACCTTGATTGGACTGGACGACCCCGAGGCGAGGGCGCGCGAAATCATCGCCGGGGGGCTCAATGTCCGGCAGGCCGAACAGCGTTCGGAACACCGGAAAAAGAAGACTCACAGAGCGGCTGTGGACGATCCGAATATAAAATCACTTGAATCCAGCGTTTACAATATGTTGGGGCTGAAAGTTAAGATTCTGCACAAGGGGGATAAAGGTGGAGAAGTGCGGATTTCCTACAAATCCTTGGAACAACTCGACGAGTTAATCCATAAACTCAAGAGAATCTGATAAGTTATTTATAAACAACAATTATAATTCATGCAATGAAGTAGAATATTTCACCGAACAGTGTTCGATAACCTAAGAGCCGCCTTGGCATCGATGCGGCCGTCGTACAAAGCCCGCCCGATCACAACGCCAACGATGTTAGGCTCCTTGGCAGCGAGCAAAGCCTCGATATCGCCGATCCCCGAGACGCCGCCGGAGGCGATCACCGGGATGGAAACGGCTCGCGCCAACGCTGCGGTGGCCGCCACATTGACTCCCTTGAGCAGACCGTCACGGTCGACGTCGGTGTAAAGCACGGCGGCAACGCCGGCGCCCTCGAAGCGCTCGCTCAACTCGGCCGGAGTCAGCTCGGTGGTCTCCGACCAGCCCTCGGTGGCGATGCGCCCGCCCTTGGCGTCGGCCGCCACCACGATCTGTCCTGGAAAAGCGCGTGCCGCTTCCTTGACCAGACGGGGATTGCTGAGTGCGACGGTGCCGAGGATCACCCGGCTGATCCTGGCTTTCAGCCAGGCTTCCACGCCCTGCATGTCCCGGATGCCGCCGCCGAGCTGGATGGGCAGATCGACCGCCTGCCGGATCGCCTTCACCGCCTCGGCATTAACCGAATGGCCCTCGAAAGCGCCGTTGAGATCGACGCAATGCAGCCATTTGAACCCCGCCTCGGCGAAGGCGCGCGCCTGGGCCGCGGGGTCGTCGTTGAACACGGTGGCCGAGGCCAAGGCGCCGCGCTCGAGGCGCACGCAACGGCCGTCCTTCAGGTCTATGGCGGGGAAGAGGATCATGGTCTCCACTCAAGGAAATTGCCGAGAATGGTCAGACCGGTGCTCTGACTTTTCTCCGGGTGAAATTGTGTGCCTGCGATGTTATCGCGTCCCACAGCGGCGGCAAGCGCCCCGCCGTAATCCGCCGTGGCCAGAATGTGCGCCGGATCGCTCGGCCGGATCACATAGGAATGCACGAAGTAGACATGGGCGCCGGGCTCCAGCCCCGCAAACAGGGGATGCGGACGGACGAACGTCAAATCGTTCCAGCCCATGTGGGGAATCTTGAGGGCGCGGTCCGAGGGGGTCATCCGCACCACTTCGCCGGGAATCCAGCCGAGCCCTGCGTGATCGCCGAATTCGCGCCCGACCGAGGCGAGAAGCTGCATGCCGACGCAGATGCCGNNCCCTGCTGGAGGCGCACGCAGTGGCCGTCCTTCAAGTCAATGGCAGGATAGAGAATCATGCAACTTTTCCCCAGGGTTGACCGATTGTGGAACAAATATCTGGACGGCGGTGCTTTTCTTTGGCGATATAGAGCGGCTCCCTTATCGTAGCAGCGTCCGGAGCCATGTCCAAACCACAGGCACGAAAGATCCTAACGTGCACCGCTACGTCATAGCTTGCGAAATAAAACGCGCCAAGGGCGCCGTCGAACTCGCCGACACCATCAGAAGGCTTTCGAGCCAATGGGAGCACCCGCTTTCGGGGCTCTGGGTCGTCGAAACCACGTTCAAGGCGCAGGACATCCGCTCCGCCTTGCTCTCGCATATGGAGCCGCAGGACCGCCTTTTCATAACCGAGGCGGGTCAGGACAGGGCCGAATCCAATGCGCTGCATGCCAGCGGGGCGAAGGTAACGCAAATTGGCCCGGTCACGCAGCTCGCCGAGGTGCAGGGCAGGCACCGCATGCTCACCGCCATCTTCAGCCGCAGCGGTAAGAAATCGCGCCATCTTACGGCCGCCACTTCAGAAAATTTGAAATCAGCCTGAGCCCAAGCTTCTGGCTTTTTTCCGGGTGAAACTGCGTGCCGGCAATATTGCCGCGCACAATCGCCGCCGTTACCGGGCCGCCATAGTCCGCGACGGCGACGATATCGCCCGGCGCCGTGGCGTTGAACTGGTACGAGTGCACGAAGTAGGCGTGCCAGCCCAGCGGGCCGCCGGGAATGCCCTCGAACAGCGGGTGTTCACGCAAATATGAAAGCGTGTTCCAGCCCATATGCGGAATTTTGAGCGCCTTATCCACTGGCTCGACGAGGCTCACCTCGCCGCCGATCCAGCCAAGTCCCTTATGCGTGCCGTGCTCCAGTCCGCGATCCGCGAGCATCTGCATGCCGACGCAGATGCCGAGGAAGGGCACGCCGCGCTTGAGGACGGCAAGGCGCAGCGCTTCCACCATGCCGGGCAGGGCCTTCAGCCCCGCCATGCAGTCGGCGAAGGCGCCGACACCGGGCAGCACGATGCGCTCGGCACCGCCCGCCACCGCCGGATCGGAGGTGACGACGATCTCGTGCCCGCTGCCTCGCTCGGCCGCCGCCCGCGCCAGCGCCTTCTCGGCGGAGCGCAGGTTGCCGGAGCCGTAATCGATCAGGGCGACGGTGGTCATGCAAACTGCTTAACCCAAACCGTCGCCAAGACCAATATCAGCGCGGGCTACAGAACGGTTCCACATTCCTGGGTATGGCGACAAGGTGCCGGCCGTCGATCGCAAGATCGGGCTGCAGCGGCGCAACCGCCTTGATGCGTCCGGCGATCAACGGCGTGCGGTAATCTCTGCAATGCATCCCGACGGTGCCGACCAGTTGCCATTTTCCGTCCAACTGCCGGAAGATCCCGATGCTCCCGTAATGTTCTTTGTCGTTGTTCAGTCCGTAGACAAAGATGATCTCGTCTTTGCCGTCTCCGTCGATATCGCCATACCAGGCGTCGCATTGCCAATGGCCGAGTCCTTCGCCGGTGACGCAGACATCCATCGCGTACGACATCGATGTCTGGCTCCAGTCCTGCTCGATAAAGGCGGCGGGCAGGCTGCGTCCCTTGGGCCAGACGTTGATGGGGCGGCCAAGTATGGCGGGCTTCGGCCTGATCGTGCGGACAGACTCCGGCTCTCCGATCAAGGCGATGTCGGCCCCTTTGCGGATGTCGCCGTTCTTCGAGGCTATGAGCGTGTTGAGCGCCTCACGCCCGAAACGGCCGCCCTGGTAGCGCAGATAAGCAAAGTCGAATTGGGCAGGTTTCACCGTGCCGGATTCGAGCCGCGCCACTTGGCTTGCGACCGACAGCCGCATCGGGTCGGCGATGGGGGTGGAGAGCGCGAACAGCACGATCAGAAAAACGAAGGTGCCGTAGACATTCCAGCGCTCGATCAGCTTCAGCCAATATCCCGGCAGCAGGGCTGCAATCAGATAACCGACGGCGAACATGCCGCCCACCAAGACGCAGGCCGCCGAATAGATGCGGTCCACCGTCCAGCCGTACTGATCGACGCGCAGCCATAGCGCGTAAGCCGCAATCCAGACGATGAAGATTAGAAGCGCCGCGCCCAGCGTCCCCGCTACGCGCAGGATGTGCGGCGGGCGGTGCTCGACATCGCCATCCTGATAGGCGGCGTTGATGTGGATGATCAAAGCCGCAGCGGCAGCCAACAGGAGCAGCGTGGCCGAGCGCGTCTGCCATAAAGGTGTGAGTCCGGTGAAGACCAGACTGATCAGGAAGGCAAAGGCGATCAGCGCGATCACCGGCAACAGCCAGCCGAGCAAGGTCAGCGCCAGCGTGCGCACGCCGCGCACCAGACTGGCGCGCGTATCCGTGATGTGGATTGCCGCGCCGGCCGCGATGGTAGTGAGCGGAATCCACACCCAGGGATGGGCGATGAAGCGACCGAAGCCGTGGAGCTTGATCATCTCGAACAAAGCGATGCCGAGCCCCAGCATGATCCAGAACGCGGCGGTGAAAGCGACGATGATCGCCAGTTGCACGCCCAGCTTCCAGGCGAGGTCGAACAGCGTCGCGTAGCGCGCCACGATCCGCCGGTCGGCGTCGCCGCACGACACCAGCGCATGCGCCATGAAGAGGAATAGGCCGCAGATAAAGATGGTGTGTGCCGTGGGCACGATGCCGGGCGGGAACAGTCCGTGAGGGTTGCCCGGCCAGGGGTTGCCCGGCCAGAGATGCCAGACGTCGTACCAGGCCAGGCCTGCCAGGATCGCCGTTGCCGCAACGGTCCAGACCAGCAAGGTGCGCAGCCGCATATTGCCCAGCGCCTGCGAAACGAGGAGGGGCACGAACAGCGCCACGATGGCGAGCGGGGCGAACAGCAGCGGCTCGGTGGCGGGCCAGGATTTCAGGTCGAAAGCGGAAAACAGCAGGTACAGCGCCAGTCCCTGGCCCAGCCCCAGCACCAGCCGCGCAACGAAGACGCCGCGCCCCGACGATTCCTGCGCTTCCATGACATCCCCCTTCATTCCCGCAAAAAGAGGGTACATCATTTCCGCGGATTGAGGTACGGCGGAAATGCCGAAAGACGCCCGCTAGTCCAAGCGGAAGTTACGCTTGACGTAACGCATAATTCCTGCCATTGTAACGGCATGATCCTGGGCTATGCGGAGACCCGGACGGCGCGGTTCGCACGCGGCGAGCGGGTCAAACAATTCGAGCCGTTCCGGCGACAAGCGGAAAACAAGCTGGTACGGCTCGAAGCGGCAACCAGCTTGACAGAAGTGGCCGCACTTCGCGGCAACAGGCTCGAAAAGCTATCAGGCAACCGCAAAGGGCAATGGAGCATCCGGATTAACGACCAGTGGCGCCTTTGCTTCCGATGGGAACAAGGTGCTCCCGGTCCGAGCGAAGTCGAAATCGTGGATTATCATTGAGGTGTGTCATGGCGCGTACCCCGATCCATCCAGGTGAGATTCTGAAGGAGGAACTAGAAATCCTCGGGATCAGCGCTGCGGAACTGGCGCGGCAACTTCGCATTCCGACCAACCGGATCACCGGCATCCTGAATGAAGAACGCGCGGTGACCGCCGACACAGCCCTGCGCCTCGGCCACTGGTTCGGCACCAGCGCGGAGTTCTGGCTGAACCTGCAGAAGCTGTACGAGCTTCGCTTGGCGGAGCAAGAGAGGGGCGCAGAGATCAGAAAGTTGCCAAAACGAAAAGCGGCATGAGGACATGATGGATTATCAAAAGGTCTATCACCTCGAACAATATCTGTTCGAGGATGTAGCCAACCGCTATCGTCTCACCCACACCATTTCGGCTTTCGATTTTTTTTGCATTGTGATTTGGAAGGCCAACCGTGCCAAATCGAAGATCGCGAAGAAACTTCTTGAGAAGGGGTTTGACACGCTCGAGTTGGCAGTCGAGACGCTCTGTCGTGAGATAGCGGAAGCCGAAAATCCCAAGGCGCAATTGAAAGTTCTGATCAAGGACTGGAAATTTTCCCTGCCGATGGCATCGGCCATTTTGACCGTGCTAGACGAAGAAAACTTCACTGTGTATGACGTTCGAGTCTGCGATCAGCTGGGCAGCTTTCACAGCACCCGTAACCGGACATTTGAAAAATTATGGATTGAATATCAGCAGTATGTCTCATCAGTTCGTCAAGCGGCCCCGGCGCAATTAACACTTCGTGACAAAGACCGCTGGCTTTGGGGCAAGTCGTTCAGCGAACAACTCCAAAGAGAAGTGGCCGCGAAATTCAGAAATATGCGCGACACAGACCATGATTACATTTAATCCTGATCCATCTTCAGCGCGCGATAAATGCGCTCCCAAATTTATTTGGCCGGTTAATCTCGGACCGGCCTATAGATTTATCCGATACATCGGGCCGCGCAGCGGCAGCGGCTGTCATTGGGGGGTAACATGAAGTTCGGCATCGTCACGCTGACGCTCGCGGCTTTTTGGAGCACCGCTGCAGCATCGCCGCTAACAGTTCCGTTCGATTTTTCAAAAGGTGCCATTGGACTCGAAGTGACGATCAAAGGCGCCCCGGCGTATATGCTCCTCGACACCGGCGTCGATCCCTCGGCGATAGACACCGCACGCGCCGAAGCGCTCGGATTCAAAATCGATCGCAGCGCCGGCAGCGAGGCAACCGGTTATGGCGACGATAAGAGCGCCGAGGTGTTTCCCACCAGCATCGACAATCTCGCGATTGCGGGCCGCCGTTTTGCACCAGTGGAAGCTCTTACGATGGATATGGGACAGCTCTCGGCCCGCTACGGCCGCCCGCTCGACGGCGTGCTGGGATACAGCTTCCTCTTCGATAAGATCGTGCTGATCGACTACCCCAGACGCACCGCCGCGATTCTCGACCGGCCCGGCGACGCGCTGCCGGCCGTGCAAAGCTGCCGCAAACACTGGAGCATCGCCCTGCGGGGGGTTAAGGACGACAGCATTCCCGTCATCTCGGATTTCCGTTTCGGTGCGGCCACCGCCCCCGTCAGCCTCGATACCGGTTCGTCCGGCGGTATCGCGCTCTATCAGCGTGCTCTCGATGTGCCGGGTTTGCGCGCGGCGCTGACCGCGAACGGCGAAGGCGCGTCGATCGGGGCGCGCGGCTACTCGAAAACGAAGAAGTATGTGCTGAACGAGCCGGTGGGGTTCGGGCCGTTCACGCTGCCGCCCGGCCAAACCGTGACGCTTCGCGATGACGAAGGCTCGGCCGATACCTACATCGCCAATATCGGCAACAGACTGTATTCGGCGCTGACGCCGAAGATCCTGCTCGATTACCAGCACCACGTAGTGACGTTCTATGGCGATTGCCGCTGATCAATTATCTGTCGCGCAATCGAACGGATAACCGCTTCACACTATTTACGGATTACGCTCAATCCTGATCCATCTTCAGGGCGGCGATGAAGGCTTCCTGCGGGATGTCCACCTTGCCGAACTGGCGCATCTTCTTCTTGCCCTCTTTCTGCTTGTCGAGCAGCTTGCGCTTGCGGGTGACGTCGCCGCCATAACATTTCGCGGTGACGTCCTTGCGCAGGGCCGAGATGGTTTCGCGGGCGATCACCTTGCCGCCCAATGCCGCCTGGATCGGAATCTTGAAGAGGTGGCGCGGGATCAGCTCCTTGAGCTTCTCGCACATCGCCCGGCCGCGCGTTTCGGCGCGCCCCTTGTGGACGATCATCGACAGCGCATCGACCGGCTCTTCGTTGACCAGGATGGACATCTTGACCAGATCGCCCTCGTGATAGCCCTCCAGGTGATAATCGAAGCTGGCATAGCCNNGCGCGGTTGCCGGCATAGGTCAGCTCGATCTGCGAACCTCTGCGGTCCTCGCAGAGCTTGAGCACGGAGCCCAGGTGTTCGTCGGGCACGATGATGGTGGCCCTGATCCAGGGCTCCTCGATCCTCTGGATGCGCACGACTTCGGGGAAATCGGCGGGATTGTGCAACTCGATCGTCGTGCCGTCGGTCAGCGCGATGCGGTAGATGACGGATGGCGCCGTGGCGATCAGCTCGAGGCCGAATTCGCGCACCAGCCGTTCCTGGATGATCTCGAGGTGAAGCAGGCCCAGGAAGCCGCAGCGGAANNGAAGCTGGCGTCGTTCAGATGCAGTCTGGCGAGCGCGTCGCGCAGGTCTACGAACTTCGCGGCATCGGCGGGGAAGAGGCCGCAGAACACCACCTGCTGCGCCGGCTTAAAGCCGGGCAGGGGGGCTTCTGCGGGCTTCCGGTCGTCGGTGATGGTATCGCCGACATGGGTCTCGGCCACTTCCTTGATCGCGGCGGTGATGAAGCCGACCTCGCCGGGACCGAGCCGGTCCACCAGCACCTGCTTGGGCGTGAAGACGCCGACGCGCTCCACCTGATAGGCCGCGCCCGAGGCCATCATGCGGATCTTCTGGCCTTTTCTTATTTCGCCGTCGACGATGCGCACCAGCACGATCACCCCCAGATAGGCGTCGTACCAGGAATCGATCAAGAGCGCCTTCAGCGGCGCGGCGGCATCGCCCTTGGGCGGCGGCAGGCGATGCACCACGGCCTCCAGCACAGCTTCGATGTTGAGGCCGGTCTTGGCCGAAATGGCAATGGCGCCGGAGGCGTCGAGCCCGATCACGTCCTCGATCTGCTGGCGGATGCGTTCCGGTTCGGCGGCGGGCAGGTCCACCTTGTTGAGCACCGGCACGATCTCGAGCCCGGCGTCGATGGCCTGATAGACATTGGCCAGCGTCTGCGCCTCGACGCCCTGGCTGGCGTCCACCACCAGAAGCGCGCCCTCGCAGGCGGCGAGGCACCGCGACACCTCATAGGCGAAGTCCACATGCCCCGGCGTGTCCATGAGATTTAGGACATACGTCTCGCCGTTCTCCGCCGTGTATTCCAGGCGGACGGTCTGGGCCTTGATGGTGATACCGCGCTCCCGCTCGATGTCCATCGAATCGAGCACCTGCTCCTTCATCTCGCGGATGGTGAGGCCGCCCGTGCTCTGGATCAGCCGGTCGGCCAAAGTCGACTTGCCGTGGTCGATGTGCGCCACGATGGAGAAGTTGCGGATGTGCGAGAGGTCGGTCATGTGGGGCCGCATATAGCGGCGGCAAGGACCCCCGTCCACCCTGTCCCCTTCCAGGGGGAAGGCGTAATCTTCCAAACGGCGATTTGGCCGCCCAAATGGCTTAACCACGGGAATCTTACATGAACGGGAACGGCTTCAGGCGCGACAGCCGCCGTCATCCGCACCGATCACTTGAGCCGCCGATGTTGCGTAGCAAGGCCGGATACGGCGATGGTTTATCGGTTGACCCGGTAGGCGAAGCGCCATGCTGAGGGCAGGTCTCATCGCGCTGGCGTTCTGCACCGCCGCTGCACACGCCGAAATCAAGGATTTCTACGGCCACTGGGAAAACACTGCCCGCGACGCCGGCGGGCTTACCCATGTCGTGATCAGTCCCGACGGCGGCAACCGCGTCAATTTGCGGGCCTACGGCGACTGCCATCCCATCGAGTGCAACTGGGGCCTGGTGCCGGGCAGGAGTTATACCGCCGATCCGCGCTCGAAGGTGGTGGACAGCATCCTGGCGGTGTTCAACGCGGGATTCGCCCGCCGGCAGATCGTCTTTCGCACGGCAGGCGACGGCCGCCTGCAATTCGAGATGCTGACGGAATTCCCCGACGGTTCGGGACACCGCGATTTCGCCGTCAGGGGCACACTGAAACAAACGACTTGGGCCGGACCGATCTCGGAGAACTGGGAGCGTCCGGCCGGGACCGGAACCGGCTGGGGCGGCGGGGCACGCAGCGGCGCCTTGCCCAAGCCTAAGGAAGTCTGCGCCACGTTCGATCCATCGTCGGTGCGCACCGTGCAGCAGAACGGCAAATGGCGAGTCACGGCCGGCACGCAGACGCTGGCGGAGTCCGGCGACAAGCGCGTCGCGCTTACCGCCGAGGCAACGATCAGGTACTACCGTTTCGACCGCAGATGTTCCGTGAGCGGACCGGCGAACACCTATTGGAAGCAAGGCTCGGATTTCCCGCAACAGACGATGGGCGGCGCCGATTGCCTCGCCTTCAACCTCACCACCGTACACATTGCCCGCATTGGCCGGGACTGGAAAGTGGTGGACGGCGCCAATTGGCTCGCCGAATTCGGCGAGGACAAGAACAAGGCCAATGCCCTTCTGTCGCTGATCCGCTTCTACCGCCTCGACACGCAATGCTTCGTCGGACGGCCGGATCCCGTCATGGTGTACTGGCTATCGCACTGAGCGGACGGCCAGCATCAGGGGATAGAAGGCCATGAGCTGCGCCAGCGTCGCCACGGCGACGAGCCCCACAAGCGAGACATCGTAAAGCGCGCCGAGCAGCGCGCTGCCCGCGAACCACGCTATGCCGAAGATCGCCGTGAATATGCCGTAGGCGCGCGCCCGCGCCGCGAGCGGAACGAGGCCGGCGACCGCCGCCGACATCACCGCTTCGTGCACGCCCAGGCTGGCGCCCCAGGCCAAGGTTGCGATGAGCGCGCCCCAGAAACCGCCGAAGAAGGCGAGTGGGGCGACAAGGAGACCGAGCGCGATCCCGGCGTAGATCACTTTCAGACCGACGCGGTCGAACCAGCGTCCGAACAGCAGCGAAGCGATACCGCCAGCCCCCATCGCCGCGGCATAGAACACCGCGATCAGCTCGGGGCGTACCGTGCCCGCCCGCCCGAAGTGATAGGAGACGAGGGTGAAATCCGCGAAGCCGAACGCCACCAGCGCCGAGGCTGCGGCGTAAAACCAGAAAGCGCGCGGCGCCGCCAAGTCTTTTGCGTCACCGGAAGCGGGAGCGATCTCTCCGACGTTGCGATAGCGGAAACGCAAGGCGAAGACGAGGACAAGCGTGATCGCCGACGGCACCAGGAGCCAGGCAAACGCCGCGCGGTAATCGTGATGCAGCGCCAGCACCAGGGCGGCGATCAAAGGTCCCGCCATCGCGCCGACCTGGTCGAGGATTTCGTGCAGGCCGAAGGCCCATCCTTGGCCGATGCGTTCTCCGGCCCGGCTCAAAAGGACGTCGCGGGACGGGCTGCGGATCGCTTTTCCCGCGCGCTCGATCACGATGAGGATCGCGGCCGTCTGCCAGTTGCCCGCCAGCGCCAGCGCGGGCACCGCCGCCATCTGCACGACGTATCCCGCGAGCGTGATCGGCCAATAGGCGCGCGTCGAATCGGCAAGCCGCCCGGAGCCGAGACGCAACAGATAGCCGCAAAGCTCGCCGGTGCCTCCGATCACCCCGACGGCGAAACCGGTGGCGCCCAGCGTCGCGAGAAAAGGCCCCGCGATGGAGCGCATGCCTTCATAGGCCGCATCGGCGAACAGACTGACGATGCCGAAGGCGACGACGAAAACGAGCGCCGATCTCTTATCCAACGGGCTCTGTCCTGCCGCGCTCATCGGGTCAGGCTCCGGGTCTTCACGTGCGCAGCACGCCGCCGGTCGCCTTGGTCACCGCGGCCACGATCTTCTGCGCCACGGTCTCGATCTCGGCGTCGGTGAGCGTCTTGTCGCGCGGTTGCAGGCGCACCGCGATGGCCAGCGATTTCTTGCCCTCGGGAATGCCCTTGCCTTCGTAGAGGTCGAACACCGTGACCTGCTCGATCAAGGCGCGTTCGGCGGATTTTGCGGCCTTCAGCACCTCGTCCGCCGTCACCGACGCGTCGATCACGAAGGCAAAGTCGCGGTCCACCGATTGATACGGCGACGGCGCGAAGCTCGCTTTGCCCTTCGCTTTGGATTCTGGAATCGCATCGAGGACGATCTCGAAAGCCGCGACCGGACCCTTGAGATCGAAGGCGGCCGGCAGCTTGGGATGCAGCTCGCCGAACACGGCCAGCACTTTGGGGCCCAGCGCCAGCGTGCCCGAGCGGCCGGGGTGATACCAGCCGGGCGCGCCCGCTTTGACCGGCGCCGTCATCGGCGTCCCCATCGCGGTTTCGAGGGCCGCCAGCACGTCCGCCTTGACGTCGAAGGCATCGGCCGGATGCGCCGCCTTGCTCCAGCTTCGCGTGCCGGTACCGACGCGGATGCCGGCCGCCACGGTCTGCTGGGCGCCGGGCATGCCGCTCTGGAAGGCCGCGCCGATCTCGAACAGCATCAGGTCGGCGAAACCGCGCGCCTGATTGCGCGCCGCCGCCGCCAGCAGCGAAGGCAGCGGTGTAGGCCTCAGCGCGTCCATCTCGGCCGCGATGGGATTTTCGAGCTGGCGCGCCTCGTCGCCGCCGCCGAACAGCGCCGCGTGGGCGCGCGGGATGAAGGAATAGGAAATCGTCTCGTTGAAGCCGCGCGAGGCCAGCGCCCGGCGCATCAGGCGCGTGCGCTTCTGGGCCGGCGTGAGGACCGAACGGGCGATGGCGTGCGGGCGGCTCATGGCCACGGACGGCACGTGCTCGAGGCCGTGGATGCGCACCACTTCCTCGACCAGATCGGCCACTCCTTCCACGTCGCTGCGCCAGGAAGGCGGCGTGACGATGAGGACGGAATCGCCATCCTTCACCGCAAAGCCGAGATTTTTCAGGATGCGGACGGATTCCTCCTTGTCCACGCTGAGCCCGCCGAGCTGGCCCACCGTGTAAGGGGGAAACTCGATGTTGCGCCGCCACTGCGGAACCGCACCCGCTACGAAGATCTCCGACGGTTCGCCGCCGCACCATTCGAGGATGTATTGCGTGGCGAGCTCCAGACCCGGCACCACGAACTCGGGATCGACCCCGCGTTCGAAACGGTAGCGGGCGTCGGACTGGAGCTGGAGCTTGCGCCCCGTGGCCGCGACACGCACCGGATCGAACAAAGCAGATTCGATGAAGACGTTGCCCGTGGATTCCGAGCTGCCGGTCTCTTCGCCGCCCATCACGCCCGCAATGCCGCGCGCCGCCGCATCGTCGGCGATGACGCACATCTCGGCATCGAGGGTGTAGGTCTTACCGTCGAGGGCGAGGACTTGTTCGCCGTCCTTGGCAAGACGCGCCTGCATGTTGCCGACCAGCTTGTCGGCGTCGAAGACGTGCAGCGGGCGGCCGCGGTCGTGCGCCACGAGGTTGGTGACATCGACCAGCGCATTGATGGGGCGAAGGCCGATGGCCTTTAAGCGGTCCTGCACCCATTTGGGCGAAGGACCGTTCTTGACGCCCTTCACCAGCCGTCCGGCGAACAGCGGACAAGCGGATTTGGTTTCGGACGTGAAATTGAGGGTGATGCTCTTCGGGCAGGGATATTTGCCCGCGACGGGCTTCACCTGCGGGGTCTTCAACTTGCCCATGCCGGCGGCGGCCAGATCGCGCGCAATGCCCCACACGCTGGTGCAGTCGCCGCGGTTGGGCGTGATGGCGACGTCGATCACCGCATCGGTAAGGCCGAGCGCCTTGGCTGCGGGCTCGCCGACCTTCGCATCGGCAGAGAGTTCGATGATGCCGTGGTGATCGTCGGAGATGAGGAGCTCGCGTCCCGAACACAGCATGCCGTGGGATTCGACGCCGCGAATGGTGCCGGTCTTCAGCACCTCGCCGCTCGCCGGAATGACGACGCCCGCGCGCGCGAAGACGCCCTTCATGCCTGTATGCGCATTGGGCGCACCGCACACCACCTGAATCGGCTCGCCCTTACCGATATCGACGAGACAGCGGCTGAGGCGGTCGGCGTTGGGATGTTTCTCGGCCAGCACGACATAACCGACGACGAAATCCTTGAGCCGCGCGCCGGCGTCCTCCACCGATTCCACTTCGAGGCCGATATTGGTGAGCTTCTCGGCGATGGCCGCAGCGTCCGCCTCGGTCTCCAGATGATCCTTCAGCCAGGAGAGAGGGAATTTCATCGGCTCAGCCCTCCGTCCAGCGTGGGAATGTCGAGCGCGGCGAAGCCGAAGTGCCGGAGCCAGCGCAAATCGGATTCGAAGAAGGAGCGGATGTCGGGGATGCCGTATTTCAGCATGGCGAGGCGGTCGATGCCGCCGCCGAAGGCGTAGCCCTGATATTTGGTGGAATCGATGCCGCAATTCTCCAGCACGCGCGGGTTCACCATGCCCGAG
Organism: Alphaproteobacteria bacterium; assembly: GCA_003158585.1. Taxonomy (GTDB): domain Bacteria; phylum Pseudomonadota; class Alphaproteobacteria; order Micropepsales; family Micropepsaceae; genus Rhizomicrobium. The sequence goes on along the minus strand of PMKE01000107.1, from coordinate 49,595 downwards.
CCGGCCAGCTCCAGCCAGTCGTTGCCCTGGCCGAACTTGATCTGCCCTCCCGAGCGGTCGCAGCGCAGGTCCCATTCCACGCTCGGTTCGGTGAAGGGGAAGAAGCTGGGACGGGCGCGCATCACCACGCTGTCGACCTCGAAGAAGGCCTTGCAGAATTCCTCCAGCACCCATTTCAAATGGCCGAGATGGGTGACCTCGTCCACCACCAGACCTTCGAACTGGTGGAACATCGGCGAATGGGTGGCGTCGGAATCGACCCGATAGGTGCGCCCCGGCGAGATGATGCGGATGGGCGGTTTCTGCTTCAGCATGGTGCGCACCTGCACCGGGGAGGTATGCGTGCGCAGCACGTGCTGCGAGCCGTCGGCCTGCTTCGCCACATAGAAAGTGTCGTGCATCTGGCGCGCCGGATGATCCGGCGGAATGTTCAGCTTGGTGAAATTGTAGTCGTCGTATTCGACATCCGGTCCTTCGGCGACGGCAAAGCCGAGATCGGCGAAGATCGCCACCACCTCGTCGAATGCCTGCGACACCGGATGGATGGTGCCCACGGACTCGGGCCGCACGGGCAGGGTGACGTCGACACGCTCGAAAGCGAGCCGCGCATCCAGCGCCCTTTCCTCCAGCGCCGCCTTTCGCGCCGCGATGGCTCCCGCCACGCGGTCGCGCAGGGTGTTGAACAGGGGGCCGTTCGCCTTGCGCTCGTCGGGGCTCATGGCGCCCAGCGATTTCAACAACTCGCTGATGGAACCCTTCTTGCCGAGAGCGGAGACGCGCACCGCCTCGAGCGCCGCCTCGTCGGCCGCGCCTGCGATGGCGTCCTGAATCTGACGCTCGAGACCTTGGATGTCGCTCATGGGATACCTCAGAAACCGCTTGAATCACGAACCTCGGGCTCTGCCAAGGTCCGCCGGCTCCGATATGCCCAAGAGGTTACTTGCCCGCCTGATCCACCAGAGCCTTGAAGGCGCCGGGCTCCTTGACGGCGAGATCGGCGAGGACCTTGCGGTCGATCTCGATCCCGGCCTTCAGAAGCCCGCTGATAAATCGGCTGTAGGTCAGGCCGTGCTCGCGGCAGGCCGCGTTGATGCGCTGGATCCAGAGAGCGCGGAAATTACGCTTCTTCTCCTTGCGGCCGATGTAGTTGTGCTGCAGCGAGTGGTCGACCGCGGCATTGGCCGAGGTGATCGTGTTCTTGCGGCGTCCACGGAAGCCTTTGGCGGCCTTGAAGACGCGCAGACGGCGGGCGTGGGACGGAACGGCGCGGGGGGCTCGTGACATGGTCTGGCCTCCTACGCGTACGGCATCCAGCGCTTGATGCGCTGGGTTTCGCTCGAAGACAGCACCGAGGTGCCGCGCAGGTCGCGGATCTGGGCGTTGGTGTGGCGGATCAGATGGTGGCGCTTACCGGCCTGGCCCTTCTTGATCTTGCCGCTCGCGGTGAGTTTGAAGCGCTTCTTGGCGCCCGACTTGGTCTTCATTTTGGGCATTTCGGTCTCCTTGGGACTCTGTCCCGGTTGCCATTCGGAGCCGCCACGGCATGCCCTTTACGCCGGGCGGCTCAACTCTTTGCTGGTGCATGATCTTATCGCAAAACCGGTTCCCACTTTTGCGGATCATGCACGAAGAGCCGCGTCTTATACGGATGGCGCCGTTTTTTGCAAGCCGCCGCCGTTTTCAAAGGTTTAACCCCATCCTGCGGTCTTCCATGCCAGTATTGCAGGTGAGAGAGCGCCGGGACGGCCTTCATGGAAAGACAGAAACTGATGAAGTGGAGCCACTTGCTGGCGTTCTACCTGTTCTGGCCGGCGGCGGCGCTGGTTGTGTGGGGCGAACTCGATCCGCAGCCCCCCGATCTGGAGACCATAATCTGGGACAAGGCCTTGCATTTCATCGCTTATTTCGGTCTGGCCGGGATCGTCAGCGTGGCGCTCAAAGCCGACCGGCGGGTGGTTGCGGCCACCCTGGGGCTGATCGTGCTGGGCGGCGTGCTGGAAATCCTCCAGGGGTTCACCGGGCGCGATCCCAGCCTTCTCGACGAAGTCGCCAATACCTTAGGTGCGCTCTGCGGGGCAGGCGCCGGCTGGCTGTTGATCCGAATGCTGTGCCCGAAGATACTGGCATCGCCCGGGCACCATTAGCACGCCTTTGCCCGGCTTAACCGACCGGAGCGGAACGGTATGTTCAGGGAATTCAGGCAATTCGCCTTGCGCGGCAGCGTCGTCGACCTCGCCATCGGCGTGATCGTCGGGGCCGCCTTCACCAGCATCGTCAATTCGCTGGTCAGGGACATCATCACCCCGCCGCTCGGCCTCATCACCGGCGGGCTCGATTTCACCAATCTGTTCATCGTGCTCAAGGGAGGCAATTTCCCGACCTTGGCGGAAGCGGCGAAAGCCGGCGCCGTCACCATCAATTACGGGATGTTCCTCAGCGCGGTCATCAGCTTCCTCTTCGTTGCCTTCATCCTTTTCCTGCTTGTCCGCTGGATGAACCGGCTGGTCGCCGCCCCGCCGAAACCGTTTGCAACGCCGGAAGACATCGTTCTCTTGCGTGAAATCCGCGATCTCTTGAAGGGGCACCCATGAGGAATACGTTGCGTTTCGCCGCTGCACTTTCGTCGCTTCTCGCCTTTGCCGGTCCTTCGGCGGGCGCGGACGATGCCGCGATGATGGCCGCCGCAAATAACTTCTACGCCGTCTACGCCACCTTCCATCCCTCCGACGGCATTCCGGACGCCAAGGCGCGCGCCAAATACGCGCCGGTCATCTCGCCGGCTCTCGAAAAACTCTTGAGCGAGGCCGACGCCGCCGAACAACGCTTCGCCACGGAGAACAAGGATTCTCCGCCGCTGATCGAAGGGGATCTGTTCAGCTCCCTGTCCGAGGGCGCCACCTCGTACACGGTGCGGAGCTGCAACGTTGCGAGCGCCAGCTGCGCCGTCGACCTCGTCTATGACGACAAGACGGCCAAGCCGGTCCACTGGACCGACACGCTCCACCTGATCGCGACGCCGCAAGGCTGGCGCGTCGACGACATCGGCTACGGCGGGAACTGGAACTTCGCCAACAAAGGCCGTTTGACCGAGACGCTGCGGCAGGTCATTTCGGGTGCAGACGGTTGAACATGACGATACGGCCCGAATTTCCGGTCGCGAAGACGCAAGACGAGTGGCGGCAAACCCTGACGGAAGAACAGTTCCGCGTGCTGCGCGAGCATGGCACCGAAGCCGCGGGGACGAGTCCGCTCAACGCCGAGAAACGGCAGGGTGTCTATCTTTGCGCGGGCTGCGGCGCGCCCCTCTTCGATGCCGCGGCAAAATTCGACAGCGGCTGCGGCTGGCCGAGCTTCAGCGAATCGCGCCCGGACGCCGTCGGCACCTCTCTCGACAACAGCCACTTCATGGTGCGGACGGAGACCCACTGCGCCAAATGCGGCGGCCATCTGGGTCACGTCTTTCCGGACGGGCCCGGGCCGCACGGACAGCGCTTCTGCATGAACGGTGCCGCTCTCAGTTTCTCCCCTAAAGACGGGGATTCTTGATTCTCCGGGCGGCACCGCGTAGGCAGTTGCGTCCTTCACCGCGGGATCCGTCCGTGGAGCTTTTTTCCAAGATGCATCCGGGCGTTGTGGCTGCCGGGGCGGCGGCCCTCGTCTTTGCGGCTTTGCTGTTCCTGCCCGCGGTGCTGAACGGCGAAGACATATACTGGCACATCGCGGCCGGACGCTGGACGCTCGAGAATTACGCCGTCCTCCGGATCGATCCGTTCTCCTACACCTATGCCGGACATCTCTGGGCGACCCAGGATTGGCTGGCCGAAGTCCTGATGGCCCTGGCCTATATCGGCGACGGCTGGAGCGGCCTGCTGCTGCTGTTCGCCGCCGCTGCCGCGCTCGCCGCGGGGATCGTCGCCTGGCATGTGTCGCGAAGGCTCGGCGGGCTCTGGCTGCCGGTCGTTCTTATTTTGTCGTTTGCTTGCGCCGCCTTCGGCCTTGCGGCGCAACCCGGTCTTCTGGCCTTGCCGCTGTTTACGGTCTGGACCAGCGGCCTTATCGCCGCGAGCGAGGAAGGACGCGCGCCATCCTTCAAGTTGCTTCCGGTGATGGTGCTGTGGGCCAATCTGGAACCGGGTTTCCTCGTCGGACTGATCGTCCTGGCCGTTCTCGGACTCGAAGCGGGATTGCACGCGCGCGGCGTGCGGCGCTGGAGCGTCTTTGCGGGCCTTGCGGTCATCGCCGCGCTGCTCACACCTTACGGGGTTGAAGGCCTCTTCCACGCGGCCAGACTTGTCGCCGCTCCGCTGTATTGGAATTTGACGAACCTCGGGCTCGTCTCAACTCTAGCTTTTGCAGCAACGGCTGCATTGCTCGTTCTGGGAATCAAACGCCAGCCGGTAGCGCCGCTGCGTATCATCCTGCTTCTCTGGCTGTTGTTCATGGCGCTGCTTCAGATGCGCAACCAGATGCTGATCGCCGTCGCCATGCCGATCGTCCTGGCTGCTCCGCTCGCCGCCGCCTTGCGTGCGACCGCGGAAGAAACCCGGCGGCGGTCGAGGGCAGTTCTTTTTCCGCTCGCCGCCATCGCAATTCTGGCGGCGGTCCGCCTCATGCTTCCCTTCGAGCGCGGCGACGGAGAAGCGACACCGGCAAGCGCTTTTGCACAGGTACCTGAAGAACTCTCACGCAGCCCGGTGTTCAACGAACGCGCCTTCGGCGGCTATCTGATCTTCAACAATGTCCGGCCCTTTATCGACAGCCGCACAGGCCTTTACGGACGGACATTCCAGGATCGCTATGCCCGGATGGTCAGTCCCGACAAGGCTCTGCTCGAAACCACCCTCTCCCGCAATCATGTGCGCTGGACGATCCTGGCCGCGAACGATCCTGCGGTGGGGTCGATGGACACAATGGCGAACTGGCACAGGCTTTATGCCGATCGCTGGGCCGTGGTGCATGTCAGGAATGACGTGAGATGAACGCCAAGCGCGACCTCTACCAAGAACTGCTGCAACAGGCGCGCGGTCTTCTGGCAGGGGAGCGCGATCCCGTCGCCAATGCCGCCAACCTCGCCTCGCTGATCTGGCACACGCTGCCCGATCTCAACTGGGCGGGATTCTATTTCCTCAAGGGGGACGAACTCATGCTGGGCCCGTTCCAGGGCAAGCCCGCCTGCGTGCGCATCCCCCTCGGCAAAGGCGTCTGCGGCACGGCTGCCGCCGAAGCCGGAACGCTCGTCGTGCCGGACGTGCATGCCTTTCCCGATCACATCGCCTGCGACACCGCGTCCAATTCCGAACTCGTCGCCCCGCTGCTGAAGGACGGTCGCGTTCTGGGCGTGCTCGATCTCGACAGCCCGCACTTCAAACGCTTCGATGCGGAGGATGCCGCCGGCATCGAAGCGCTGGCACGCTTATGGGCCGAGGCGAGCGACACAACGCCATAAAAAAAGGGCGGCTAGGCCGCCCTCAGGGAAGGGAGGAGTGACGGAGCCAAGGCTCTGTCACGTCAGCGGAGGCAATCACCCGAGTTACCGCTACCATCGTGCGCCGCAACCGGCGCCAAGCTGATACTGGAACTCTACCGCACAAAAACAGCGCTTACCAGGAAAAAATGACAGCGCTTCCCTGGCTCGTTAACGTTATGCGCCGCCCGAAAGGCCGTCAGGTCAGAGGCAGGCGGGGCTATCGGGCAGGGGCGGAACAGTCGACTCGCGCACCACCAGCTCGTGGTCGAGGTGGCGCTCGATCGGGTTCTCGCCGGTCGGCTTTTGAATGAGCATGGCGACCGCGGCTTCCGCCATCTCGCGGATGGGCTGGCGGCAGGTCGTCAGCCTCGGCCAGACGACCTGGGCGACGAGAGAATCGTCGAAGCCGGCGACCGAAAGCTGCTGCGGGATCTTCAGGTTGTAACGCTGCGAGGTGGCGAGCACGGCGGCGGCCATGTCGTCGTTGGCGGCAAAAATCGCAGTCGGACGGTTCTTCAGGGACAGAAGGCGTTCGCCCGCCTCCATGCCGGACTGATAAGAGAAGTAGCCCTGCACGCACAGTTCCTCGATCAGCGGCAAGCCGGCCTGCTTCAGCGCGGCGCGATAGCCTTCGAAGCGCGCCAGGGCGGCGCCATGATCGGGATGGCCCTTGATGAAGCCGATCCTCCTGTGCCCGAGCCCGATCAGATAGGCGGTCATGTCGTAGGCCGCCTTGAAATCGTCGATGCGCACATCGGAAGCGCCGAACAGAGGCTTCTCCGGCGCGATACGCACGAAAGGCGTGTTTGCCCTGTTGAGCGCTTCGATCACGGAAGCCATGTCGCAAAGCGGCGGCGTCAGGATGACGCCGTGCAGCGCGGACTCGGTGACGAGCGAATGCACCTGGCGGCCGATGTTGGGATTCTGCGCGTCGAGCGATTCGACGATGAGGTGATAGCCCGCCTCGCGGCAGCGCGACAGCATGCCAAGCTGCAAGGCGGCGATGTAACCCGCCGACGGATTGTCATACAGAAGACCGATCAGGAACGACCGCTCGCTCGCCAGACCGCGCGCAAAGATATTCGGCCGGTAGGACAGCGCTGCTACCGCCTCCATCACGCGAACGCGCGTCGCTTCGCTGACGTTGGTTTGACGGTTCACGACGCGCGAGACCGTCTTGATCGAAACGCCGGCCTTTTTAGCCACATCGTAGATGCTGGCGGGCCTGGGATTGTCTTGGTTTGCGACGGGGGATTGGCGTTGTTTCACGGCAATGGGACGAATCCGGTTGACTGTGACGAAGCGGTGGCTGTTGCCGATAACACTAAGTTCTTCACAATCATATCCCGCAGCGGTCCGGATGCCAGACGCCCAAGCGCGTTTGCTCCAACTCGCTCAGATTCGCTCATGAATCCGAAAAACAGTGACAGAACAACTGGCGCACCCGACAGGATTCGAACCTGTGGCCTCTGCCTTCGGAGGGCAGCACTCTATCCAGCTGAGCTACGGGTGCAGTCCGCGGCAGCTATAGCCCAGCGGGGCCTTCCCCGCAACGAAACCGCCTATTTCAAGATCGGCCGGAAGGCGCCGTCCCAGTCCCGGCTGGGCGGGTTGTCCTCGAAATAGGCGATGCGGTTAAGGTGCAGCTCGTAGAGCTTCTGGCTGGCGCCGGACAGTTTGCGGCACTGCTCGATCAGCTCGCGCGCCTTGGTCCACTGCTGGTCGCGCATCGACTGGAAGATGTGGTCGTGGAAGGTGGCAAGCGCCCGGAATTTCGGGCTGGCCCGCATCACCGGATTGCCCAGCATGGCATAGAGCTTCACCGGCCCGTCGTGGTTCTCCACGGCGATGTAATCGACCTCCAGGAAGGCGAAGCCGCGTTCCGAGGCTTTGCGCGTGTCCTCGGCGACGATCACGGCGGGGCCGTACTGGCCGGAAATCTGCTGGATGTGGGTGGCCAGCACCACGCAATCGCCGTTCACGGAATAAGCGGTGCGGCGGTGCGCCTTGAAACCTCCGGCGATGGCGGGCCCCGTCGCAATGCCGATGCCGATCTCGACCGGCGACAACGCCACCCCGTCGATCCGCCGTTCATGGGTGACGATCTCGTTGGTGCGGGCGATGGCTTCCATCATGCCGGTCGCCGCTTCGCAGGCATGGATGGCGTGCTCGGGATCGTCGAGCGGCGCGTTCCAGAAAGCGGTGAAGCCGTCGCTGGTCAGCTTGCCGATGGCGCCGCCGTGCTCGAAAGCCTTGTTCATCAAGGGTTCCAGCACGCGCTGCATCAGGCGGGTAAAGGCGGCCGGATCGCCGCGGAACGACGAAGCAAGTTCGGCGTAGCCGCGCACGCCGCAGGCGAGATAAGTGACCGTGCGGTTCTCGCCGTCGAGCTTCAGGCGCTGCGGATTGCGCGCTAGCTGCTCGATGACGCGCGGCGGCAGGATATCGGCGAAGGCAAAGCGCAGCCGGGAGCGCGTACTCACGATGTCCCAGAGGCGCGCACCGGCGCCGGCCGACCACACCGCGACCAAGCCGCAGCCAAGTCCCGTGGCATCGAACAGGACATGGTCGGTGTAGAGGCTCCAGGACGCATAGCCCGTGCCTGCGACGACGGCGAGAACGAAAGCGCCGGCCCAGCCCACGCCCAGGCGCGCGATCATGAAGGCGCAACCGAGGCCGAACAGTAAGAGGCAAAGCAGCTCGGCCTGTTCCGCCGAAGCCGGGCGCCGCAAGGCGGCGCCAAGCAGCAGATTCTCCGCCGCCTCGGCGTGGACTTCGGCCACCGGACGCAATCCCATCGGCGTATTCACCAGCTCGTCCGGCGCGCCGACATAGACGATGGCGTCGCGCAAGGCGTTCCGGGGGAGGGACTTGTCGGCAATCGCGGCGGCCGAGACGGTGCGTGCCGCCTCGGGTCCCGAATAGGCGATCCAGAACGAACCGTCGGGCGCGGTCGGCAGATTTCCCCGTCCGGTATCGACCGACGCCACACCCGGCTTGCCGCCGAACAAACCGCTGTTGCCGTCGTCGCTCTTCAGCGTGATCGCATCCCAGCCTTCCGCCAGACGCAGCACTTCCGCCTCGACGGAGGGAACGGCCTTGTCGCGCAGCCGGAAGACGAGGGGCATGCGGCGCACAGTGCCGTCCGAATCCGCGTTGAGATTGAGGGCGCCAAGGCCGGCGCTTGCCGTCTCGATGGCCTCGAGGGAACCGGACGCCTGATCGAAGGCCCGTGTCCGGCCGAACGGATTGCGCGTCCCGGACCAGGCGATGGCGGTCTTCACGGGCAAGGTGCGTTCCGGTCGCGCATCCCCCAGTCTGAATCCCGTCACCGACTTGACGCCCGACAACGCCACGGCGAGGGCGCCGTCCGGCGAAGGCATGTGCTCGAGGAGGTTGCGCGCGGCGTCGTAGGACGGTCCCGGCGGCACCAAGCCCAACAGGCCTTTGGGGGAAGCCGGATCCGGTTTGTCGAAGGGCGTGAGAAACACGACGATCGAAGCGCCCTGTTCCTTCATGGCATAGGTGAGGCCCGCCATCGTGGCGTGCGGCCACGGCCAGGAGCCGAAGCGCGAAATGCTGGCCGCATCGATGTCCAAAACCCGCACCGGATGACCCGAAGCCGCGCGCGTATCCTCATAAGGACGCGGTCTCTGGACCGCATAGAAATCGAACAGCATGCCGCGCAGCCGCGTCGCCACGCCGCCCGCGTCCGTGCCGAGCACGGCAAGCGCCAGCACAAGCATGAGAAGGGGAACACCCCAAACGGCTACCGGCCTGTCGCGAAGATTCATCGAAGTCCCAACCCGGCTACCCAGCCGATAGGATCACTTTATCACGCGCCAGCGCAAAAAGCGGAAGTGGCATTCCGTCCGGGTTGTCAAACAGCCTTCATCAATTCCCCGCGAAGCCGCGACACGATGGCGGAAAGGGCAAAAATCGCGCCCGCCGCCAGGACGATGCAGGGCCCTGCCGGGGCGTCGGCGGCATAGGCGATGCCCAGTCCCACCGGCGCCGCCAGCGCCCCCAGCAGTGCGGCGAGACCGGCCATGCCTTCGGGCGTCTTCGCGAAAGGCCGAGCGGCCGCGGGAGGGATGATGAGCAGCGCCACGATCAGCAGCGCCCCCACCACCTTCAATCCGAAAGCCACCAGCAGCGCCACCAGAACGAGGAAGGCGGTCTGGACGAGACTGCCGTATTGCCCTTCCGCGGCGGCAATCGGCCCCCCGGCTGCCGCCTTCAAAAGCGGGCGCCATAGCAGGACCGTCGCGGCCAGCACGCCAAGACTGACCCCGGCGACGGCGTAAAGATCGCCCGCGGTCAGCGCCAGCACGTCGCCGAACAGATAGCCGAGCAGGTCGGCGCGCACCGTCTCCAGCATCGCCAGGACGACGAAGCCGAGCGCCAGTCCCATGTGCCCCACGATACCCACATAAGTTCCTGCCGGAATCATCCGGTCGGAGGCGCGAGCCATCACCAGCGCCGCCACGATTGCCAGCGCCGCCGTGCCGAGCAGCGCGTTGACGCCGATGAGGAGGCCGAGCGCGGCGCCGAGCAGTCCCATATGGGCGACGGACTCCCCGACATAGGCAAGGCGCCGCCACAGCACGAAACAGCCGATGGGTCCGCAGGCGGCGGCCAGCAGCCCTGCTCCGAAAACGGCCCGCCAGAGGAAATCATCTATGAACATGGACGGGCTCGCCGGAAATCGTGTGAGTGTGGTCGTGATGATGGGGGTAGAGCGCCAGCTCGCCACGCGCCCCGAACAGCTCCAGGAAGGCGGGATCGCGCACCACGTCGTGGGCGTCGCCTTCGCAGCAGACGTGATGGTTGAGGCAGACGACCTTGTCGGCCTGTCCGATCACCACATGCAGATCGTGGCTGACCAGCAGCACGCCGCAGCCGAGTTCATCTCGGATCTCGGCAATCAGGCGGTAGAGCGCGGCCTCGCCCGAGATATCGACTCCGGCCAGCGGCTCGTCGAGCACCAGGAGATCGGGCTTTCCCGCGATGGCGCGCGCCAGAAGCACGCGCGCCAGCTCGCCGCCCGACAAAGCGCTGAGCTGACGTTCGCTCAAATCCGAAACAGCCACGCGCGCCAGCGCGGCATCGCCCGCTTCGCGGCCTGCGAACAGGGAAAGAAAGCGGCGGACCGTGATCGGCAGGCTGAAGTCCGGCGTGAATTGCTGCGGCACATAGCCGATCTTGAGGCCGGCGCGGCGCACGATCTCGCCTTTGGCGCAGACCAGCCCGAGCAGGGCCTTCAATAGCGTCGTCTTACCCGAGCCGTTTGGTCCGATCAGGGTGACGATCTCGCGCGGATGGATGGCAAGCGAGACGCCGTCGAGGATGCGCAAGCTTCCGGCATCCACAGTGAGCTGCTTCGCGGTGATGAGGGGATCGGTCATGTTAGGCCGTTATAGCACCCGGCGCCCCGGCGCGGCGAATACGAAGCCCACCGAAAGAGCCGTGCATATCCACGCGAAGGTGTCGCCGATGCGGCATGGAATGATGAGCATGCTGCCAGTATGGCAGAAGGCGAGCCTCATTTTCTACCGCGGAAGTACGGCCGCGCGGCTAGAATTTTTTCAGGTCTGAGCGAAAACGTATTCTAGCGCGTCAGGCGTATTGCCACCTGGCCAAGGAGAATGCGCGCGCCCTGGCGCTCCAGCATGCGGTCGGTGACGCGCTGCAGCCGGTCGGCGATCTCGCCGACGTCGGGCTGCCGCCACGACCGCACCGAGGTGGCCGAATAGCTCATCAAGGTGCGTACATAAGCATCGCGCAAAGGCGGCATCGACTTGATCACCCGGTCTCTGAGGTCCGCATCCGGCACGTCGAGGCCGATGCCGATCATCAACAGACCCAGCGGCTTGTTGCCTTCCATGATTGTCGTGTAGATCGGATCGAGTCCCAGAAAGCTGACCGATTGCGTCATCTTGTGGACGGGCGGTTTCCTCGCGTCTTCGCTATGGGCCGGCGAGGCGAGGGCAAAAAGGACAACAATCGGCAGCAGGAAGGACTTGCGCATGACGCGGCACCCGGCGTGTCCTCGCCGGTTTATTCCCTTATGGTAAAGCGGCGGTTAGCGTTCTCGGCAGGTCGACGACAAGGAAAAAACCGTCCGGCGGATGTGGGGAAGTAGGAGGAGAGCTTGACCAGTCCGCCTTCGTTGCTTCGCAACTTACGGCGCGACAGCCTTCGCCCGCTTCGCTCTTAAAGGAAAAACCAATGGCTTGCCGAGCCGTAGCCCGCGAAGCGGGCGAAGGCTGGTGGAGCTTAGCGGAGGAGGGGCACCCTCTGAACTCACCTATGTAGAACAATGGGTTAGCGAACCAATTGTGAGAATGGATGTAGCACAATTGTGTAGCAGGACGAAGGAATTTCTCAGGACATAGCGCAGCTATTCGGCCCTCACCATCGAGAAACAGACACTACCTCTCCCTTGAGACAGCAAGGCAATGCGTGCGCTTGAGCCGCAGTAACACAGCTGCGACGAAATCGTGTCGTAACTTCTAGTAGTGCCGTTTAGGATGAAGTGACCCGTTGAGCACGCCGCCAACTTTGGACGTTCAACTTACGGGCAGGGGGGCAGTTCCGGAAGTTCGCATTTGGTGCCAAGGCGTTCGGGCTAATTGGCTGTGTGTCCAGTATAGAAAAAGCGAATGCGTCTCATATACACCCTCGCCGGTACCGCAAGTAAGACCTAAAACAAACTGATTTACCACGTCGCAACGACCAGTATTCTAATAAGTCCGCAGACAACTATTGCGACGGTATTTTCAACGTTTAACCATTGGAAGCCTGCTGAGCAGGCATGCTAAACTGCGCCAGCCCTAACGGGGGGTGGGGGAAAACAGGGCATTATTTCACTGCGAATGATCGCCGATGCATATCGGCGAGTTTTCCAGCTTCTCCTCTGTCGCGGTCACGCCCGTCGTTTCGACGGGCGGGGGAACACGTTTGGAGGGAGCCGGGTGCACGCCCGGGCGCGGTTGCATGACATACCAAGCCAGCCAGCAGTCAGCGGTCTTGTTCGGATCAACGCGTTTGTCGGGCCGAGCTGAAGTTAAATCGTCTGTATACGGACCGCATCGGACAGGCCGTGCCGCAATGCGCAGGCTCGACATCTTTCGCCGCAGCATCATTGCCACGACCGCGATCGGAGCTTGTCTGATCGTCTTGGCAAAACCCGCTGAGGCGGGTTGCTCGCTGAGCGGCTCGACGGTTACCTGCACCGGCAGCCTGCCGGCCACGATCGATTACACGACCGCCGGCGGCATCGACACGCTCGACGTGTCCTCCATTACCTCCGCAACGAACCAAATCGAGTTATCGGGGACGGGGGCGTCCGTCAGCGGCGGGTCGGATGGTATCGAGAACTATAACTGCACCATTGGCGGCACGGCGGGCAGCGGCAGCACCGCCGCCTCGTGCACAATCAACAATATTGTGCAGCCACCGACTTGCTCCTCGGATAACGGCAACCAGGGGCAGACGGCGGTGTGCGACCTGATTGTTACGACGCCCGCGACCGCCGGCCCGAGCGGGCAGGCGGGCCCGAATATCACGATCAACATCAACGCTCCAACGAGCGGCCTGTTTACGATCGGCGCCGGACGTTCGGCCGTAGCGGTGCTCGGACTCTCGCAAGGCTCCAATGGCGGCAACGGCGGAAGCAGCTGCTGCATCGGCGATGGCGGTGACGGCGGAAACGGCGTCGACGGCGGAACCGTATCGGTCAATTTCACTGGCGTTATTGCCGACGGCAGCGGCAGCGGTATCATCGCCGAGTCGATTGGCGGTAATGGCGGAAGCGGAGGCCATGGCGGAGCAATCGGCGGCAGCGGCGGCAGCGGTGGCCAAGGCGGTTATGGCGGCACCGCCGCCGTAAGCTTCAATGGGGGCTCGATCACGACATCGGGTACCGGCAACATCGGCGTACTGGCGCTCAGTCAGGGCGGTAACGGCGGCAGCGGCGGCGGCGGCGGTTTCCTCTGGTCCGGCGGCGGCAACGGAAATAACGCGGGTCAGGCCGGAACAGCGCAAGTCACGACGCTTGCGGGTACGACGATCTCAACCAGCGGTGATTACGCCTACGGTATCGCCGCCTATAGCCTGGGCGGCGGCGGCGGTAGCGGCGCGGGCGGCTTCGGCTTGTTCTATTCGGGCGGTGGCGGCGGCAGCACGGGCGGCAATGGCGGTATCGTAACCATCAATGCCGCCAGCTTGATTACGACAACCGGTCAATACGCGCACGGCATCCTTGCTCAGTCGATTGGCGGCGGCGGCGGCAGTTCCGCCTCTACGAGCGGCTTGGTTGCACTCGGCGGCAGCGGTGGTCCCGGCGGCCAAGGCGGAACCGTCACGGTCACGAATGCCGGGCAGGTCGTCACCGAAGGGTTCGGGTCCAATGCCATCGAAGCCCAATCGATCGGCGGCGGCGGCGGCAACGGCTCCAACTCCGGCGGCCTTTTCTCCATGGGCGGAGACGGATCGGGCACGACGATCGGCGGTACTGTCAGCGTCACCAACAGCGCGCTTCTGGAAACGTATTCGTCGAACGCGTCGGGCATCCTGGCACAATCGATCGGCGGCGGCGGCGGCAACGGCGGAACCTCTGGCGGCTTGTTCTCGTTCGGCGGTTCGGGCGGTTCCGGCGCGGACGGAAATACCGTCACGGTGACCAACTCCGGCGACATCTACACCGGACTCGATAACAGCACGGCAGGTTCTCCCGGCATTCTGGCGCAGTCCATCGGCGGCGGCGGCGGCAACGGCGGCGGCTCGGTCGCCGCGGGCGCCGGTCTGGCCGTGGCATTCGGCGGTCAGGGCGGCATGGCCGGCAGCGGCTCGAGCGTCACCATCGAGCTCGACAATGCAAATACGTCATTGGCGACGGCCTACGACATCACCACCTACGGTGAAAGCTCGTCGGCCATCATCGCGCAATCGATCGGCGGCNNGCGGCGGCGGCGGCAATGGTGGCTTCGCCGTTGCGGCGTCTGCATTTCCCACGTTCAGCGTTTCGCTGGGCGTCGGTGGAAACGGTGGTGCGGGCGGTGGTGCCGGTATCGTCGAGGTCGACACCAAAGGGGCGCTGACGACCTATGGCCTGAGCTCGAACGGCATCCTGGCGCAATCGATTGGCGGCGGCGGCGGCAA
>PMKE01000107.1:277-34930 GCA_003158585.1 Alphaproteobacteria bacterium | reverse complement strand
CGGCAATGGCGGCTTCTCGGCGGCAGCATCGGGCGGTGTCGTGGGCGTCAGCGTCGGCGTCGGAGGTTCGGGCGGAACTGGCGGAAACGCCGGTGCAGTCGATGTAACGAGCCTCGGTGATTTCACCACCTACGGCGACAACGCGGTTGGCATTGCTGCGCAATCGATCGGCGGCGGCGGNNTCGATTGGCGGCGGCGGCGGCAACGGCGGCTTCAGCGTGGCGGCCAGCGTCAGCGTGGGCGCCTCGCTCGCGCTCGGCCTGGGCGGCTCCGGTTCCGGCGGCGGCGGCGCTTCGGCCGTGACGGTCGACAGCCTCAGCGACATCGTCACGTATGGCGGTAACTCATACGGCATTCTCGCGCAGTCGATCGGCGGCGGCGGAGGCAATGGCGGCTTCTCAGTCGCGGCATCGATCGGAAACGGTGGCGCCAGCGTGAGCGTCGGCGGTAAGGGCGGTGACGGCGGCTATTCCGGTGCCGCATCGCTCGACAGTTCGGGTTACGTCATCACGGCAGGCAACAACTCGATCGGCATCCTGGCGCAGTCCCTGGGCGGCGGCGGAGGCAACGGCGGATTCGCTGCATCCGCTTCCATTTCCCTGAACGGATCGGCGGCCGTCGGCGTCGGTGGTTCAGGCGGCGGTGGGCAGTACGCCGGCAGCGCCTCGATCTATGCGGACGGCGGCGGCAGCGACATCTCAATCGGCGGTTACGGCAGCGGCTGGACACTGGTGACCGAAGCCGCGAACGCGGCGGGCATCGAAGCGCAGTCGATCGGCGGCGGCGGCGGNNGCCGGCACGCTGGCGCTGTCGGGCGGCAGCACGGTCGGACTCTCGCTCGGCGGCTCGGGCGGCGCCGGCAGCTATGCCTCCGACGTCCTCGTGCACAGCGGCTACGGGCGGACATACGTCAACAACATCTTCACCTTCGGAGACAACTCGGCCGGCATCGTCGCCCAATCGATCGGCGGCGGCGGCGGCAATGGCGGCTTTGCCGTGTCGCTTTCCGGTTCGGTCGGCGGCAGCGCCTCGGCTGCGGTGACGCTCGGCGGCAGCGGCGGAGCAGGAGGCTATGCGGGACAGGCCGAGGCCGACAGCGTCGGCAACATCACGACCTTGGGCAACCTGTCGGACGGCATCCTTGTCCAATCGATCGGCGGCGGCGGCGGCAACGGCGGCTTCAGCGTCGCTCTGTCTGCCTCGACCAGCGGCTATGCGGGCGCAGTGGCGGTCGGCGGCTCCGGCGGAACCGGCAACAACGGCGGCGCAGCGGTCCTGAGCAGCACAGGTGAAATCACGACCTATGGTCAGCAGTCCGTCGGATTGATCGCACAGTCGATCGGCGGCGGCGGCGGCAACGGCGGTTTCGCCGGCGCAGGTTCCCTGACCATGGGAGCCGTGGGCGCGGCAGTGGGCCTCGGCGGCAAGGGTGCCGGCGGCGGTGATGCGTCCACCGTTTACCTCACCAACAACGGTGCGGTGACGACTTACGGCAACCAGTCAAGCGCGATCATCGCGCAGTCGATCGGCGGCGGCNNATCGGCGGCGGCGGCGGCAATGGTGGCTCCACGATCGGGCTCGCGGTTGGTGGACTTGGCAGCGCGGCCGTTGCGATCGGCGGCAAAGCGGATGCAGGTGGCGCGTCCGATGACGTCGTGGTGATCTCGACGGGCAACTTGATGACCGGCGTCGGTTACACCGGCGACACGCCCAATAGCAACGCCTACGGCATCCTGGCACAATCGCTGGGCGGCGGCGGCGGCAACGGCGGCTTCGCAGGCTCACTCTCGGCGGCGGGCGCCGTCGGCGTCGGCGTTTCGGTCGGCGGCATGGGCGGAGCCGGTGGCGCTGCGGGCACCGTGGACGTCATCAGCACGGGCAATATCTCGACGGCATTCGACGATTCCGGCGCTATTGTCGCGCAATCGATTGGGGGTGGTGGTGGCAACGGTGGCTTCGCGGTCGCGATCTCCGCGTCTGCGACCATCGAGGACATCGGCGCCTCGGCTGCCGTGTCGGTCGGTGGATTCGGCGGTGTTGCCAACAATTCTTCGGACGTCTCGGTGACGAGCACCGGGTCGATATCGACCCAAGGATTCAACTCTGCGGGTCTGGCCGCCCAGTCCATCGGCGGCGGCGGCGGCAACGGCGGCTTCAGCGTGGCGGGAACTGCCACCCTAGGTCAGGCCGGCATCGGCATTTCGGTGGGTGGATTCGGCGCCGGTGGCGGCGCGGCCGGCCAGGCGGACATGTTCAGCTATGGAGCCGGGTTTGAGGTGATTCCGGCGTCAGATGTCATCACGATCGAAACGGACGGCATGCAGTCCGATGGCATCCTGGCGCAATCGCTGGGCGGCGGTGGCGGCAATGGTGGCTTCTCGGTCGCGGCGGGACTCGCGGCGGACGGCGCAGGCGTTGCCCTGTCGGTCGGCGGATTCGGCGCGGGCGGCGGTGCCTCGAGCACGGTCGACGTGACCAGCTACAACAACATCCTGACCCACGGCTTCGAGTCGAACGCCATTTCGGCGCAATCGATCGGCGGCGGCGGCGGTAACGGTGGCTTCGCGGCTTCAGTGTCTGCGGGCTCGGATTTTGCCGGCTCGGTCGCGGTGGGCGGATTTGCGCTCAGCGGTGGCGGAGATGCAGGCGTCGTGACGGCGGACAGCTTCGGCACTCTGATCACGGAAGGCGAAGGAGCCAACGGCATTCTCGCGCAGTCCCTCGGCGGTGGCGGCGGCAATGGCGGCTTCGCGCTATCCGGTGCATTTACATTGGGTACTGCCGGCCTGACGGCAAGTGTCGGCGGCAAGGGTTCGAACGGCGGTGCCGGTGCGGACGTGATCGTCAACAGCAATGTCGGGACCACTCTCGCCAATAATATTGCGACCATCCAAACGTCGGGTGAAAGCGCCAACGGTATCGAGGCGCAATCCATCGGCGGCGGCGGCGGCAATGGTGGCTTCTCGGGCGGCTTCACCGCCACGGCAGGCGCCAAGGCCTCCATGTCGTTCAGCGTCGGTGGCTTCGGCGGGGCGGGCAACTCCGCCGGCTCGGTCGATGTCACCAGCATCGACAACCTGCTGACGCAAGCGGACGGCTCGAATGGCATCCTGGCGCAGTCCGTCGGCGGCGGCGGTGGCAACGGCGGCTTCAGCTTCGCTGGCACTTTGTCCATTCCGGACGGCAACAGCCTTAGTCTGACTGCCTCGCTCGGCGGCTTCGGCGGATCAGGCGGCAATGCCGATACCGTGAACGTCGATTCAACCGGCCTCATCACCACGTCGGGCAACGAAGCCAACGGCGTCGTTGCGCAATCCATCGGTGGCGGCGGCGGCAATGGCGGCATCAGCGTCGCCGGCACCTTCAACTTCGCAAGCGGCAACAACGTACCTTCGATCACCGCCTCGGTCGGCGGCCTCGGCGGAGCCGGCGGAACCGGCAGCGACGTCGAGGTGACGCGCGATGGCGCCATCAGGACCACGGGTGAGCAGGCCGTCGGCATCATGGCGCAGTCCATCGGCGGCGGCGGCGGCAACGGNNCGGCGGCGGCGGCAATGGCGGCATGAGCATTGCGGGCTCCATCGGCGGGCCCGATGCCAAGCAGATCACAGCCTCGGTCGGCGGTTTCGGCGGCCCAGGAAGTGAAGCCGGCAATGTGACGGTCCGGAACACCGGCGCCATCACCACCGGCGCGATCGTCATGCAGGATATCCAGATCGCCCTGCCGGGCCAGGTGTTCATAACTGTGCCCGTCGAATACGGCTACGCTTCGCATGGCATCCTGGCGCAATCGATCGGCGGCGGCGGCGGCAACGGCGGCTTCGCCTTCTCGGGCTCGATCGGCCCCACGGGCGAGGGCACAAGCCTCAATCTCGGGGTCACCGTCGGCGGTTTGGGCGGCAGCGGCGGTTTCGCAGGCGACGTCGATGTGGGCAATGATGGCCTCATCACCACATATGGCGCGAATGCCGACGGCATTGCGGCGCAGTCCATCGGCGGCGGCGGCGGCAACGGCGGCTCGGCTCTGACAGGTCAGATCGCAGCCGGCGATCCGCAGTCGGGCGGACGCTCTGTGAACATCGGCGTGACAGTCGGCGGCTTTGGCGGCAGCGGCAATCTTGCCGGCGATGTCGTGGTCGAGCAGACCGGCGGCATCCGCACTTACGGCGCGGGCTCGAACGGCATTCTGGCGCAATCGATCGGCGGCGGCGGCGGNNGCGGCGGCGGCGGCAACGGCGGTGGTGCCAACACGCTGTCCCTGCAACTGGCGACCTCGTGCACGTTCACGATTCCGGGTGCGCCTCAGATCGGCAATTGCCAGTCGCCCAAGAGCAGCAGCGTCAACGTGCAAGTTGATGTCGGCGGCTTCGGCGGCACGGGCAACAACGCGGGCACGGTCGATGTCACCAACCACAGCTTCATCACCACGTCGGGCAGCACCGCATCGGGCATCATGGCGCAGTCCATCGGCNNGGCGGCGGCGGCGGCAACGGCGGCCAGGCGATCATGGGTCTGGGCGAGATGTTCCAGGGTGCGAGCTATCTCGACATCGGAACCACGCTGGCCACGCTTCCCATCGGCTTGACAGGCATAACGACCGGTTTCGGCAAGATCACCGTGGGCGGCTTCGGTGGTGCAGCCGGTGACGGCTCGACCGTAACGGTCACCAACGAAGGCGTGATCACGACTTCGGGCGATACGTCCTATGGCATCGAAGCCCAGTCCATCGGCGGCGGCGGCGGNNCGGCGGCGGCGGCAACGGCGGCAATGCATCGTCGGGTGTCACCGGACTTGCCAGCGTCGGCGGTTTCGGCGCGGCGAGCGGGGCAGGCGGGGATGTCACGGTCACGAACATTCTTGGCGCCGATATCTCGACGACCGGCCTCACCTCTGACGCGATCTTCGCACAGTCGGTCGGCGGCGGCGGCGGCAACGGCGGAGCAGCCGGCGCCCTGCTGGCGCTCGGCGGGTTCGGCGGTGCGTCCGGCAACGGCGGCACTGTCGAGGTCGGCAACAGCGCCTCTCTGCAAACGTCGGGCGATGCGGCGATTGGCATTCTCGCGCAGTCCATCGGCGGCGGCGGCNNGGCGGCGGCGGCAACGGCGGCGGTACGGGTCTGTCCGGCATCGCGGTCGGCGGATTTGCCGGCGTGCTGGGCTCCATCGGCAATGGCGGCGACGTGACCGTGACCAACACGGCCTCGGCGACCATCCTGACCTTGGGCGATGGCTCTCACGGCGTCGAGGCGCAATCCATCGGCGGCGGCGGTGGCAACGGCGGCGGTAATACGCTGGTGGCCGCGGTCACGGTCGGCGGCCAGGGCGGCAGCTCGGGCAACGGCGGCCATGTGCAGATCTTCAATTATGGCCAGGTCGAAACGGACGGCGACGATTCCTTCGGCCTGTTCGGCCAGAGCATCGGCGGCAGCGGCGGCAACGGCGGCGGTTCGATCGCCTCTGCCGTGACCGTGGGCGGCTTCGGCGGTTCGAGTGGTGACGGCGGCGAGGTCGATATCACCAACACGAACTCGATTCTGACGTTGGGTGAGGGATCGGATGCCATTCATGGCCAGTCGATCGGCGGCGGCGGTGGCAACGCGGGCGGCTATGGCCAGTCGCTCCTCGACGGCGGTCTCGGTCTTGGATTGCTGGTCGCGGTCGGAGGCAATGGCGCCGGCGGCGGTAACGGCGGCATCGTCGATATCGCCAACTCCGGGCTTCTCCAAACTGTGGGTGATGCGGCAGCGGCGATCCGGGCGCAGTCGATTGGCGGCGGCGGCGGCACGGGCAGCCGCGCCATCGGGACGGTGGCGGTCGGTGGCAAGGGCGGCGTGGCCGGCGACGGCGGTGACGTGACGGTGACGAACAACGCCGGCGGTCTCATCTGGACGCAAGGCATCCTCGCGGACGGCATCTTCGCGCAGTCGGTCGGGGGCGGCGGCGGCACGGGCGGCGGCGCCTGGAGCGCCGAAGTGATCGGCTTCGCGGTCAGCGTCGGCGGCAACGGCACAGGCGGCGGCGATGGCGGTGCGGTGCTCGTGAACAACTATGCGCAGGTCCAGACCGACGGTCTGGGCTCGAATGCGATCTTCGCACAGTCGGTCGGCGGCGGCGGCGGCGACGGTGCCATCGCGGGCAGCTTCAGCACGCACATCCTTCCTTCCACGCCGGCTGTGGCCGTGGCCATTGGCGGCAACGGAGGCGTCGGCGGCAACGGCGGCAGCGTGACGGTCAACAATCAGTCTGGCGGCTCCATCGTCAGCAACGGGGACTTCTCGACGTCGATCTTCGCGCAATCGATCGGCGGCGGCGGCGGTGTCGGCGGCTATGCGATGGCCGTGGCCTCGCCGATTTCCGGAACCGTCACCATAGCCTTGGGCGGCGACGGTGCGGCAGGTGGCGACGGCAATGACGTCGGCGTGACGAATGCCGGCCAGATCGTGATCAACGGCAAGGATTCCGTCGGCATCATGGCCCAGTCCCTGGGTGGCGGCGGTGGTGTCGCCTCCGCGGCGCTGGGCGTGGGCACGGAAACCGTCGTCATCGGCGGCCAGAACGGCGCCATCGGCATGGGCGGCGACGTGAGCGTCTCCAACAGCGGCACGATTACGATCAACGGCAACAACTCGATCGGCATCTTCGCACAATCTGTGGGCGGCGGCGGCGGCATGGTCATGCCGGGCGGCGGCGTCACCGCTGTGGAAACGGCATCGGGCGGCACCGGCAACGGCGGAACCGTGTCGATCAACAACACGGCCGGCTCCATCGTGATCAACGGCGCCAACAGCATCGCCATGTACCTCCAGAGCGTTGGTGGCGGTGGCGGCGCGGTTGGTCTCGATGCCGATCCGCCGGGACAAATCGGTGCCTTCCTCTTCTCCAACACCGCGGGTGGGACCGGCTCTGCTTCGGACACCGTCGTCAACCAGACGGGAAACCTGCTCGCCACGGGCGCCAATTCGATCGCACTGGTCGCGCAGAGCAGCGCGCCCGGCGGCAATGGCGACATCCTCATCAACATCCTCAACCCGGTCGGCGGCCGCAGCCTTATCCTGGGTGGCCGCGGGACGGTTGATCCCAAGAATGGTGTCGGCGTGGAAATTCTCGACGGCGCCGACAATGTGCTCAACAATGCCGGTGTGATTTCGTCTGTACCGACGATCACCGGCACGATCGTGAGCGTGTCCGATAACGACGGCACATTTACGGTCAGGTCCGCTGGCGGAACGCTGTCCATCGTTTCGGGCATCGGCGGGTATGCCGTCATCGCGACGGACGCGAATACCGTGATCAACAACACCGGCCTGATGATCGGATCGGTGGATCTCGGACTTGCGGGCATCAACGCGATCAACAACGAGCAGAACGCGGTGTACGATGCCGGGGCGGTGGTGATCGTCGGGACCGGCAACATGGTCACGAATGCCGGCCTGCTGTCGCCGGGCGCCTACAACAACGTCTTCACGACGGCGATCACCGGAGACCTGACTCAGACCGCGACTGGGACTTATGGGACCGATCTGGATCTGAACGGGCCGTTGAACGACCGGATCAATGTCAGCGGAACGGCGAACATGTCGGGATCTGTCCTCGTCAACCTCGTCCATCCTCTGACGTCGCCCGGCTATGCGCTGCCCGGCACGCATGACGTGGTGATCCTCGAGGCGGCAGGCGGCGAAACGCATTCCAACCTGGCGCTGGAGGCGTTCCAAACGGCTGTTGCCCATTATTCGCTGGTCTATCCCAATGCGCTGGATATCGATCTCGAGTATGTGATCGATTACTCACCTTCGGGTTTGACGCCCAACGAGCATTCGGTGGGCAACGTCGTCAACCAGATTCAGACGGCGCAAGACTCCCCGTTGTTCAGGCCGATCGCCACTAATCTGTTCTATCTGTCCGACGTTTCGACGTTGGGCGCCGCGTATGATTCACTTTCAGGCGAAGGTGTGTCGGCGGTCCAGCAGGTTGCCTTCGATGCAAACGAAGACTTCCTGAGGGCAGTCGGCAACCAGGCGCAAGAGTGGCGTTCGACTTCACCGCGCACCATCGATCACGCGTGGCGGCTCTGGATGTCGCTGTATGGCGGCAGCGCACGATATCAAGGCAATGCCGGCATCGGTTCGGCCAAAGTCGCGGACTCCGGCTTCGGCGGCGCCTTCGGTGTTGATTACCAGGTCGCACCGAGCACGCTGCTCGGAGCGGTGATCGGCGGCGGCACTTCCACGTTCAACGTACGGGACCGGGCGACGCGGGGCAGGGTCGACGCCTTCCATGTGGGCGCCTATGGCGCGTGGCGTGCGGACGAGTTCTATGCGAGCGGCATTGTCCTATACGATCTCTTCAACAATTCGGAAAAGCGGCTTTCCGTGATCCCGGGTGTCGTTCTGCCGTCCACGCTGTTTATCGATGGTCCGTACACGGTACCGGGGTTCACCGAGAACCTGGCGGGCCATTTCGGGTCATCGTCCTTCAGCGGTCGGCTCGAGGTGGGCTATCGCAACGACTTAGGCCTTGCTCGGCTAACGCCCTTCGCAGGTTTCGAGTTCGGGTCGCTCTCCACGGATGCCTTCACGGAATCGAACAGCGGCATGCCGAGCGTGATCGGATTGTCGTTCGCAAAGCACGATGTATCGTCTCTGCCGAGCCTCCTCGGCGCGATGCTCGATACCGATATGGACCTTGGCAGCGACAGACTGCTGAGCATGTGGACGAGGTCGGCGTGGAAACATGAATTCGAAAGCACCACGCGTTTCGTGGAGAACTCATTCATTTCGGCACCTGGACACCAATTCACCATTCAAGGTGCAAGGCCGCCAAGAGACAGCGCCGTTGTGGACCTCGGTGCGAGGCTGACGCTCGGCAGCAACCTGTCGATCTCCACCAACTTCACGGGTGAATTCGGGGCAGGAAGCACGAGCTACGCAGGAACAGGAGCGCTCAAATTCGAATGGTGAGCAAATTCGTCGGCGGACTGCCGATGAACGTCTGCTTCTCTTATCGGGCGGTTTCTGGCGGCCTTTGGCGTGGGCGGCTGATGGCAACCAGAGAGCGCTCCCTGTGCAGGTGGTGGGCCATGTGTGGACGGCTCCCTTTTGGCAAGGGTTTCGCTTCGCACTGCCAGGGCTTTGTCTATCTTCGAGTGCACGACGCTTCTTGGCCTCTGCGAGATTAGTTGTGCCGAGCGAACGATGGATTTCGCGATGACCGATGGCGGCAACGAGCGCATCAGGAACCCGGCGGCGATAGTGATAAACGCCCTTGCGGCGGAGGAGACGGGTGGTTTGTGACATCCTTTGCAGCCTCGTTGTGTAGCGCGCTTGTGGAGCACGCGACACATTGGTTAGGGACGCTAACCACTTGATCTGCAAAGTTTCCAGGTGGTGCCTGGAAAATGGACCACTCCGTGGACCGGAGTGGTGGAGCTGAGCGGAATCGAACCGCTGGCCTCCTCATTGCGAACGAGGCGCTCTCCCAACTGAGCTACAGCCCCAAGCCGTGCTTGGCGCCCAAAACCGGGCGTGGGCGGGTATGTAGGGAGCGCCCCCCAAGACTGTCAAGCGCGCCTTGCGGGCGCCCGTTCGGGCTGGCAAAAGGGGTCCACACGCAACCTCTTCCCGCCTTCCGGAGCGCCAGACATAGATGTTGTATCCTCCGATCGATCCGATCACCGCTCTGATCCTGACCGTCCTCGACATCTACAAGTGGATCGTCATCGCGGCCGTGGTGGCAAGCTGGCTGATCGCCTTCAACGTCATCAATCTTCACAACAACATCGTGCGCAGCATCGTGCGCTTCCTGGATGCGCTGACCGAGCCCGTATTCCGCCAAGTGCGCCGCGTCATCCCGCCCGTCGGCGGGCTCGACCTCTCGCCTATCGTCGTCTTCATGGCGATCTGGTTTATAGAGGCCTATGTCATCCCGTGGGCGGTTTTCTGGATCTACCGCTCCATCGGATAACGCGATGCGCGTTCGTTCTTTTCCCGGCGGCGTCGGCTTCCAGGTGCGCCTGACCCCCAAAGGCGGGCGCGATGCGGTGGAAGGCTGGGCCGAAAGCTCCGACGGCAGCGTCCATCTCAAGGCGCGGGTGCGCGCCGCCCCCGAAAACGGGAAGGCCAATACGGCGCTTATTGCATTGCTCGCCGACACGCTGGATGTGCCAAAGTCGGCCGTGAAGATTGCGTCCGGGACCACCGGGCGTCTGAAAAGAATCGAAATCGCAGGCAACGGCGCGGCTTTGACTGCCCGGCTCGAAGGATTGGGGAAAGCGTCATGAGTGCATCCGTCATCGACGGCAAGCTGCATGCGGCGAAGCTCAAGGCCCGCATCGCCGAGGCAACGGGGCGGCTGAAAGCCGAACACGGGCTGGTGCCGGGTTTGGCGACGGTGCTGGTCGGCGACGATCCGGCCAGCGAAGTCTATGTCCGCAACAAGAACAAGACGGCCGAGTCGCTCGGATTCAAGTCGGTGCATCACCATCTGCCCGCGACCGCGAGCGAGGCCGAAGTGCTGAGCCTGGTGAAGGCGCTCAACGCCGATACATCGGTGCACGGCATTCTCGTCCAACTTCCCTTGCCCAAGCAGATTCGCGAGCAGGCGGTGCTCGACACCCTCGATCCGGCAAAGGACGTCGATGCGTTGACCCCCACCAATGCCGGCTTGCTTCTTTCGGGCCGCGCCAAGCTCGTCTCCTGCACGCCGATGGGGGTGATGATCCTGCTTAAGGAGACGCTGGGCCCCATAGCCGGGCTTGACGCCCTGGTCATCGGCCGCTCGCTGTTGTTCGGCAAGCCGGCCGCGCAACTTCTGCTTGCCGCCAACGCCACCGTCACAATGGCGCACTCCAAGACGCGCGATCTCGCAGGCACGGCGCGGCGTGCCGATATCCTGGTCGCCGCCATCGGTAGAGCGGAATTCGTCAAAGGCGATTGGGTCAAGCCAGGCGCCACGGTGATCGATGTCGGAATTAATCGCGTCGAAGCGGGTGAGGGCAAAACCAAGCTGGTCGGCGATGTGGACTATGCCGAGGCCGCCAAGATCGCCGCCCACATCACGCCGGTGCCGGGCGGGGTCGGGGCCATGACCATCGTCTGCCTGATGCGCAACACCTTGATCGCCGCGGCCTCTCAGGCCGGTCTGGCGATCCCTGACGTGTAGTCAGGCTTGGTCAGGCGTCACGCACCGCCGGGAGCCCGCTATTCCGGGCCTATTAAGGAATATTGCAGGCATTTTTTTTGCACAAAGCTGCGGACACAATATCGCCCCCATGCCACTATAGAGAAGCTGCGGCCGCGGCTGCGCACGCTAGAAGAAGAGCCGAAAGCAAAAACGTGCGGGTCAATACGTATTGCACTCTAGGTCGCAGGCCGTCTGGATAGAACCAGTGAAAACGAGGCCGAAAGCAGGCCATGCAGGCTGAGGAAACGAAGTTCCAGCATTCGCGGCCCTTGCCGGTGGCGCGCGATTCGATGATCCGCGGCCGCGTCAGGCTGAGGACGCTGTCCAATCTGCGCTGGATGGCGACGGGCGGACAGACCGTTGCACTGTTGCTGGTTTATTTCGGATTCCATTATCCGCTGCCCATCGTGGCGTGCCTCGTCTGCGTGCTGGCGAGCGCCGGGCTCAACCTCGTTCTGGCCTTCCGCTATCCGCCGAGCCATCGGCTCACCAACCGCGAGGCGACGGCCTATCTCGCCTACGACGTGCTGCAACTGGCGGCACTTCTTTATCTCACGGGCGGCATCGCCAATCCCTTTGCGCTGATGTTCATCGCGCCGGTGGTGATCGCCGCTTCGACGCTCAATCTCGGCAATACGATGATCCTCGGAGCCATCGCGCTCGGCACCGCATCGATAATCTCCGTGGTGCACGAACCCTTGCCCTGGTCGGTGGCAGAGCCGCTCGAACTGCCGCCGCTCTATCAGGCCGGACTGTGGGCCTCGCTGGTGCTCGGCCTCGGCTTCACCTCCGTCTATGCCTGGCGCATCTCCAGCGAAGGCGCGCGCATGTCGGCGGGCCTGGCGGCGACGCAGCTCGCTTTGGCGCGCGAGCAGCGCCTCTCCTCGCTCGGCGCCCTGGCGACGGCGGCGGCGCACGAACTGGGCTCGCCGCTCGGCACCATCGCGGTGGTGGCCCACGAACTCGAACGCGCGCTGCCGCCCGGCTCGCCGGAAGCATTGGACGCACGCCTGTTGCGCGGGCAGGCCGAACGCTGCCGCATGATCCTGATGCGTCTGGCGCGCCCCGACGAGCCCATGCTGGGCGACACCGCCCGTCTGCCGATCTGCGCCCTGCTCGACGATCTCGCCGACACCTATCGCGACGAGGAACTGGAAATCGTCATCACGGCTTCGCCCAGCAATCGCGACGAACCCCAGCCGCAAGTCTGGCGTGCGCCCGAACTGCTGCACGGCCTCGGCAACATCATCGAGAACGCCGCCGACTTCGCCCGCTCGCGCGTGCGCGTCGAGGCGAGCTGGTCGCCCACCATGCTGCACGTTGCGGTAGAGGACGACGGCCCGGGCTTCGCGCCGGACATCTTCGAACGCATCGGCGAGCCCTACATCACCTCCCGCCCCAGCGATTACGCCGTGGGCGACACCGAGCTCGGTCCGCCCACCACGGAATTGGGCAAGCGCGAAGGCATGGGATTAGGGTTCTTCATCGCCAAAACTCTGCTGGAACAGACGGGCGGTACGGTTAAGGCCGTCAATCCGGCGGGCGGCGGCGCGCGCGTCAGCGTTTCATGGCAACGCGGAGAAATTGACGGCGAAACGCCTCCCTCCCGCGCCCAAGAGGATTGACCCGTACTACTACCAGGAATATGTGCGACATCGAGAAGGAACAAGAACAATGATGGAAGACAAAACCCTCTTGATTGTGGAAGACGACCGCCCGTTGCGCGAGCGTCTGGCCCGCGCCATGGAAGCGCGCGGCTTCGTGGTGACCATCGCCGAAGGCGTCGGCGACGGCAAAGCCCGGGCCAAGGAAGCGCCTCCCGCATATGCGGTGGTCGATCTCAAGCTTGAAGACGGCAACGGTCTCGATGTCGTCGAAACCCTGCACACGGTCCGCCCCGACAGCCGCGTCGTGGTCCTCACCGGCTTCGGCAATATCGCCACCGCGGTCGCCGCCGTGAAATACGGCGCCATCGATTATCTGCCCAAGCCCGCCGACGCCGACGACATCATGGCGGCGCTGCTGGCGCCTCCCGGCTCCAAGCCCAAGCCGCCGGAAAATCCGATGTCGGCGGATCGCGTGCGCTGGGAGCATATCCAGCGCGTCTACGAGCTGTGCGGCCACAACGTTTCGGAAACGGCACGCCGGTTGAACATGCATCGGCGCACGCTGCAACGCATTTTGGCGAAACGCAGCCCGCGGTAGATTCCAGCCCACGTGTGGCCAAGAGATAGGTATGCTCCTGGGCTAGTTTCCGTCGGCGCCCACAATCTTCGTTTGACGGAATGCGAGTAGCTGTCCTCCGATCTCCTCGATCATCAGAACCAATGCAAGGGTGGGGTCCATGCCACGCGTGTGTTTTCTGCGGACGACCTCGAAAACAAGCAGAAAGATCGCGGCTGCGAATACGAGTGACATCGACATGACGAAGCGATGATCTAGGGCCGCGAGGCCGATTGGCTTGGCCAATACTCTGATGGCCCAGAATTCCAGTGTGACGAACAAACAGATATAGCCGATTTCCATCAAATATCGCAGATAACGGCGCCAATACACAATTGCTTTGAACGCGTGAACGATGCTCCTGATACCATGCGCCTTAGTTACGAAGTTCGTAGCCAGAATGTCACTATTGGCAGCTCTGTACGCCATATGCAGATTCTTTAGCTGGAATGCCGCCGCGATGTAGAGCGCCCCGCCGAAAGCGAGATATACGGACACCAAGATTCCGGATAGTCCCCATGTCATGTTAGCGGAGAAGAACGGCAAGAGGGGAATCGAGGTTGCAAATATCACCAGAAGAAACGTGGGCATCAGAAGTCCATACTCTATTCTGAGAGGATAACCGTCGAATTCCCTCATCGGCAGGGTGATGAGTGAAGTTTCACCATTGAACAATTGGAAATTGTAACGTTTGACCCCTTGCCGATCATCAAGACCGACGACGAATGGATTGAAACCCTTCAGGCGGCGAAGCTCATCTTCGCCTTCCGTCACATTTTTTGTCATCAGATCCCCCAGACCCAAACAACAATACTCAATAATAACAACAGTAGTTTGCAGCCCGCTGCCAAACACAATTTATGGCTGCACTATATATCACTTAAGCAATCTTACATAGTAACTCCGCTACTTTAGACGGTTTCTGATAAGCAAACGCGCCGCACACTGCAACGCATTTTGGCGAAACGCTCGCCGCGCTAATGCGCCGTCTTCTTTGACTTTACCTATCCGCGGCCCTTTGCCGGAACGAATGTTCCGGCAGAAGCGGCAGGCCCATCTCACTACTCCCATCCGCTTGATCCGGACTCTGCGATTGGCGCACGCGGAGACGCGGAGTCGCGGAGGGACAAATGGCATAGTATCTCCGCGTTCTCCGCGGCTCCGCGTGAATCATCTTCCCTATAGATTCTGCGTCGTCTCGACGATCTATGACAATCGCTCCGCCGCCACGCGCGCGAAGCTGAGAGTCACCGCCTTGCGGCGGCTGGGATGCAAGACGCCGCGCGCGGAAGGGCGCACGATGGCGCCGCCGCTACGGCCGGACCTATTGTCCGCTTGCCGAACTATTTCTGGCCCATATTGAGATAGGGCCGGAAGTCGGGAAACGTGCCGCGCTCCTTGATCTCGGTCTCTGTGCCCAGCTGCTCGACGCTTGCCGGCGAGCCGTCGAACGCCGGCCATTGGGGCAGGCCTACGTCGTTGGGATTGCCGGTTTTGGCGAAGTTCGTCCAATAGCGCACCAGGCGATCGGCCATCGTCTTGTCATCGGCCGTCCAGGCCCGCGTATCCAGCGCAAGCTGATCGAAGGCGAAGCGGATTTCGGCGCCGTGCCCGGCCTTGCATCCATAGCCGCAAGGCGTCGCCGGTTCGGCCGGCCAATGCACGAAGTAATAGACATAGGCGGGCGCGGCTTTGTTGTCGGCCTGCAGCGTCGCCCAGCGGAAGGCCGCAAACCCCACCAGGTCGGTGGATAGCCGATACATCGAAGCCTCTACCTCGGCATCGGTTCTTCCGGGATAGGCTTGCAGGATAGGCGGCGGCACCTGAGGTCCGAAGATCTGCTTCATCACAGCGTCGTAGATGGCGACGGTGAATGTCTTGATGTCCGTCATTTCCGAGGCAATGTCCTTGCCTTCGTCGGAATTCCAGCCGGTCATCATCGGTACCTGATTGTGAAGACCTGCGGCATAGCTCGCCGCCATGCTGTCGGGCAGCACAGTGCCGTCGATATTGGGCATAGGATCCCAAGGC
Organism: Alphaproteobacteria bacterium; assembly: GCA_003158585.1. Taxonomy (GTDB): domain Bacteria; phylum Pseudomonadota; class Alphaproteobacteria; order Micropepsales; family Micropepsaceae; genus Rhizomicrobium. The sequence continues at coordinate 19,499 of PMKE01000107.1, read as the reverse complement.
AGTTTCACCAGCTTGCCGGCATCGACCTTGCGCAAATCGGCGATATGCGCCGCGTTCTGCGCCCGGGCGAAGTCGCCGCCGCGTTTTTCGGCCCCCGCCTTATCGGGCAGCACATCGGCCGCTCCGCTTTCGGCAATGGCGCGCTGGAACAATCCCTTGGCCTCGGGCGACATTGTCAGCAAGGCCACCGCAGACCCGCCGGCCGACTGGCCGAAGATGGTCACGCGATCCGGATCGCCGCCGAAGCTCGCGATGTTGCGTTTCACCCATCTGAGCGCAGCGATCTGATCGAGAATGCCTTGGTTGCCCGAGCTGTGATCGGGCGATTCCGCAGTTAAGTCGGGATGGGCGAAAAATCCGAACACGCCCAGGCGATAATTGATGGTGACCAGAATGACATCATGCGCGACGATGCCGTTGCCGGCGTCAGGGCCATCCTGCGAACCGGTGCCGCCGAAGAAGCCGCCGCCGTGAATCCACACCATCACGGGATATTTGCCGGGCTTTGCGGGCGCCCAGATGTTGAGGCTCAGGCAGTCTTCGCTTTGCGGCGCCTTGATCCAGTCGACGTTCTGGCGGCACACCGGCCCGAACTCCGTGGTTTGTTTCACCCCGTCCCAAGGCTTCACCGGTTCTGGCGCGCGCCAGCGAAGATCGCCCACCGGCGGGGCCGCAAAAGGAATACCGAAAAAGCGCTCGATGCCGCCGCGTTCCGTGCCCGCGATCTGGCCGGCGTCGATCCGGATCGGCGGCAAGGCGGTGTCGGCCGCAGCACCAGTGGCAAAGGCAGCGGAAAGCGCCGCAGCGATCACGATCCTTGGTATGAAAAGCATAGCTCCCCCTGTCGGTTCTGCTTCTTGTTGCGCGGACGCGGTCCGCGCCGATGCCGTAGCGGAACATGCAATTGTGGCGAGTGCGTGGAAAACACCGCTTGCCTCAAAGATTTTGGCTTGTTTCCAAAATCTGCGACAGCCGCTCGGCCGCCACGCGCGCGAAGCTGAGGGTCACCGCCTTGCGGCGGCCGGGATGCAAGACGCTGCGCGCGGAAGGGCGCACGATGGCGCCGCCGTAACGGTCGGCGACGATCAGGCCGGTCTCTCTCGGCACGAATTCGTCGGGAAAATCGGGCGGGANNGGGCGGGATGGCGAAATAGAACAGCTCGCAGTACTCGAGATATTCCGGCCATTTCTGGTCGTACTTGAGGTCCTGCAGGGCGACCTTGATCTCGACGCCCAGCATGGTGCCGTCGGCGCCGAGCGCGGCGACATCGAGCCGCCTGCCGTTAGCCAGCGCGAATTCGAGGATGGGCGAATAGCCCTCCTGGATCAAAAGGCGCGAAACCCCGCGCGCGACGTCAAGGGCAGTCACGGACATGGGCGCAGCGGCGCTCAGGTTTTTTCGCCCAGCACGCCCTTGGTGGAGGCGACTTCGCCTTCCAGCCGCTCGTCGGGCGAGATCGCCTGACGCAGGGCGCGGGCCAGTCCCTTGAAGCAGGTCTCCACGATGTGATGGCTATTCTTGCCGTAGAGATTCTCGACATGCAGGCAGATACCGGCGCTCTGCGCGAAGGCCTGGAACCATTCCTTGAACAGTTCGGTATCCATCTCGCCGAGCTTCGCCGCAGGGATCTCGACCTTCCAGACGAGATAAGGCCGGTTCGACACGTCTACCGCCACGCGCGTCATGGCCTCGTCCATCGGGATCGCCGCCGCGCCGAAGCGCATGATGCCGCCGAAGTCGCCGAGTGCCTTCTTCACCGCCTGGCCGATGACGATGCCGCTGTCCTCGGCGGTGTGGTGGAAATCGACATGCAGGTCGCCTTGGGCGCGGACCTTGAGGTCGATCATAGAATGTCGGGCGAAACTCTCCAGCATGTGGTCCAGAAAGCCGATGCCGGTATCGATGTCGCTCTCGCCCGACCCGTCCAGGTCCAGCGAAACGGCGATCTCGGTTTCCCGCGTTTTGCGTTCGACAGTGGCTGTGCGCATGGGCGCCTCCAGGGGTCGGCGAGTTGATAGCAAGTGCCGGTCCGGTATGAAAGACAGGAGCGCTTCCCGAAAAGTGTGCAACGGTTTTCGGAAAAGAAGCGCGACAAAACAAGTAACTAGAACAAGCCGCTATTTCACGGCGAATTACTCTAGGCCGGAAGTTCGAAAATTTCCGTAACCGGCTCGGCGTCCGCCGTGCCGAGGACCGAAAGCGTGCCCGCGGCGGCATTGGCGTTCATCGCCAACCGGCTGTTCACATTGGCGATGGGCGGCGTGAACCAGGAGAATCCGGATGTCCGGTTCGGGATGGCGAGCGCGTATTGCAGCCGGCTCTGGCTGTCGATGGGGCGCGGCCGCCAGCCTTGCCCGGCATCGGCGGGCGGGGACTCGAACTGGCTGGTGGCGCAGACTTTTCCACCGGCGATCTGGCGCACGGAGTAGCCGTCTTCCGTCCGCTCGATGACACAGCCTTCGCCGGTGCGCGTGCCGGACAGGGTATAGATGGCCGGCACCGCCAAGGGCGTCATGCAAAGCGTGCTCAACGCCGCCGCGTAGTCGCGCGCCGTCTCGAATGCCCGGCGCAACAGGTGCGACGGCGGCAAGGCGGGCGTCCGCCCGACATGGAAGCGTCCCAGCAGCCAGTCGCCGGCAAGGCCCGCGCCGTGCTTGCGCATCGGCGCCTGATTGAGCGCGGCGGCGAAACGGCCCGGCGCCATCGCCTGCAGGATGCCGCTGAAACCCGGCCAGGTGACGTTGAAAAAATCGCCCGCTATGCCGCTCTGATGCGCCACGACCGTGTTCTCGCCCAGCGTGGGGAACGGCCAGTCGAGCACCCGGCGCAGCAAAGGTCCGCTTTCGCCGGCCCACACCCCGCTGGTGCAGCCCCATTCGAAGCAGGTGTTGAGCGCGAAGGTGCCCGGCACGCTGACCGCTTTAGCGATCAGCTCCATCTCCTCAAGATAGGGGTTGCGCGATTTCTTCAGCCAGCTATGCGAGGCCCGGTCAAAGGCCGGTACGAGAAGCCGCCAGCCCGCCGAACCGAGCATTTTGCCTACCGCCTCGGCCAGCTGGCGCGCCCGGCGCCGGTAGAGGAAGAGAAGCTCCAGCGGCGTATATCCGCGGATGTCGACCAGAGGTATTCTCGCCAGAGGCTGCATTTTGCGACTCCCACCCTTATATTGAGCATACCATGACCGATCTCCAATGGCGCTCCACCACCATCCTCTCGATCCGCAAGGCCGGGTCCGTCATCGTTGCCGGCGACGGCCAGGTCACCCTGGGAAACACGGTGATGAAGGCCAATGCAAGGAAAGTCCGCCGTCTGGGCAAGGGCGACGTGATCGCCGGTTTTGCCGGGGCCACGGCCGACGCCTTCGCCCTGTTCGAGCGGCTGGAAGGCAAGCTCGAGCAACATCCCGGCAATCTGGCGCGCGCCTGCGTGGAACTGGCCAAGGACTGGCGNNTGGCGCACCGACCGCTATCTGCGCCGGCTTGAGGCCATGATGGCGGTGGCGGACGCGAAAACTTCCCTGATCCTCTCCGGCACCGGCGATGTGGTGGAGCCGGAAGACGGGCTGATCGGCATCGGTTCGGGCGGGCCTTACGCCTTGGCCGCGGCGCGTGCGCTGATGGGCTTCGATCTAAACGCGGAAGAGATCGCCCGGCGCGCTATGAAGATCGCCGCCGACATCTGCATCTACACCAACGAGAACGTTGTAATCGAGAGCCTTTCCCTCGGTTGATGGCTGGCGGCTTCGGATGTAAAATCGGAATATGAACGTACGCGACCCCAAGATCGACGAGCTTGCCCTGAAGCTCTCCGTACAGACCGGCGAAGAGCCGACGCAGGCTGTGATACGGGCGTTGGAGGAACGGCTGGAACGCAATAATTTCCGACGACCCGAGGATCGCGAGGCACGCAAAGCCGCCATCATGGAAGTCGTCGAGCGGTTCAACCAGCGTCCTGTCCTGGACGACCGCACGCCCGACGAAATCGTCGGCTACAACGAGCAAGGTCATTTCGACCGATGATCGTCGATACATCCGCGTTCATGGCAATACTGCTGAAGGAACCAGAAGCGGACGTATTCCTCGCGAAGCTGCTCGATGCGGAACATATCAGGGTTTCTGCCGCAACGGTCGTCGAACTGTACATCGTGGCAGTCGGGCGGAGCGGTGCAGAGGCAGCACAGGATGTAGACTTGCTGCTTGCTCGTTGCGGCGCAGAGATCATCCCTCTGCGTCAGGACCAAGTTGAAATTGCACGCAACGCCATTCTGACCTTTGGAAAGGGCCGTCACCGGGCCGCACTCAATTTCGGGGATTGCTTTTCGTATGCCTTGACCAAGGCATACATGGAGCCGCTTCTTTACAAGGGCAGCGATTTCGCCCACACCGACATCGTTTCGGCGCTGGCATAGACAGCCGTCGATCCCACCCCCATATAGGCCGTCATGACCTCCGCCTTCACCCCCCGAGAAATCGTCTCCGAGCTGGACCGCTACATCGTCGGCCAGGACGACGCCAAGCGCGCCGTCGCCATCGCNNCCGCTGGCGCCGCCAGCAGCTCGCTCCCGAGCTGCGCGAAGAGGTGCTGCCGAAGAACATCCTGATGATCGGCCCGACCGGCGTCGGCAAGACGGAAATCTCCCGCCGCCTGGCGCGGCTGGCACAAGCCCCGTTCCTCAAGGTGGAAGCCACCAAGTTCACCGAGGTCGGCTATGTCGGGCGCGACGTNNCGTCGAGCAGATCGTGCGCGACCTCCTCGAAATTGCCATCGCCCAGGTGCGCGAGAAGCGGCGCCGCGACGTGGAAGCCCAGGCCGAGGCGCGCACCGAAGACCGCCTGCTGGATGCTCTGGCGGGCTCGTCCTCCGGAACGGCGCGGGAATCCTTCCGCAAAGCGCTGCGGGCAGGCGAACTCGACGGCAAGGAAATCGAGATCGAGATGAAGGACGCCGGCGGCATGCCGTCCTTCGAGATTCCGGGCATGCCGAACGCCCAGATTTCGATGGTCAACATCGGCGACATCTTCGGCAAGGCTCTCGGCGGCCGGGCCAAGACGCGGCGCACGACGGTGGCCGACGCGCGCGGTCCGCTTCTGGCCGAAGAGGCCGACAAACTGGTCGATCAGGAGAAGATCGTCCGCGACGCCATCGAATCCACCGAACAGAACGGCATCGTCTTTCTCGACGAGATCGACAAGATCTGCGCCCGCTCCGAATTCCGCGGCGGCGGCGACGTCAGCCGCGAAGGCGTGCAGCGCGATCTGTTGCCGCTGATCGAAGGCACCACTGTGGCCACCAAGCACGGCCAAGTGAAGACGGACCACATCCTGTTCATCGCCTCCGGCGCCTTCCACACCGCCAAGCCCTCGGACCTGTTGCCGGAATTGCAGGGGCGCCTGCCGATCCGCGTGGAACTGAAGGCGCTGTCGCGCGACGACCTCCAGCGCATCCTCACCGAGCCGGAAGCCAGCCTCATCAAGCAGTACGTCGCGCTGATGGAGACCGAAGGCGTGACGCTCGATTTCACGCCGGACGGCATCGGCGCCATCGCCGACATGGCGGCGCTGGTGAACGACACGGTGGAAAACATCGGCGCGCGGCGGCTTCAGACCATCATGGAACGCGTGCTCGACGAAATCAGCTTTGCCGCCTCCGAAAAGCAGGGCGACAAGCTCGTGGTCGATGCCGCCTATGTGCGGGGGCGCGTCGAGGACCTCGCCAAGGACCAGGATTTGTCGCGGTTCATTCTGTAGAATATGCGGTTCTCGGTCGCAGGCCGTTCGCATACGCAAAACATATGTCGAAATGTGCATATGTTATTGACGCCCGCGGCAAAGCCTGCAAGGAGTCGGCCGGTGCAGCCCCGGGCTTCCGGGCGCTTGCGCGCGAATGAGAAGGATCGGCAGATGTCGCGTGCGAATTACCTGTTCACCAGCGAAAGCGTTGCGGAAGGACATCCCGACAAGGTTTGCGACCGCATCTCCGACGAAATCGTAGATCTGTTTTTCCGCGAAGGGCCCAAGCACGGTTTTCCGGTCCAGGATCTGCGCGTCGCCTGCGAGACGCTGGCCACCACCAACCGCGTGATCATCGCGGGCGAGACGCGCGGGCCGGGGCAGATCAATGCCGAGATGGTCGAGGCGGCGGCACGCGCCGCGGTGCGCGACATCGGCTACGAGCAGGAAGGCTTCCATCATACCGCGGCGAATGTGGAAGTGCTGCTGCACGCCCAATCGCCCAATATCGCCCAGGGCGTGGACGCTTCCGGCAACAAGGACGAAGGCGCGGGCGACCAGGGCATCATGTTCGGCTATGCCTGCCGCGAAACGCCCGAGCTGATGCCGGCGCCGATCCTTTATGCCCACAAGATTTTGAAGCTGCTGGCGGAAGCGCGTCATGCCGGGCGCGAGCCCAAGCTCGGTCCCGACGCCAAGAGCCAGGTGACCCTGCGCTACGAGAACGGCAAACCGGTGGAAGCCGTGCAGATCGTGCTTTCCACCCAGCATCTCGACGCCGACATGACCTCGAACGACGTGCGCGAGGTCGTCGAGCCCTATATCCGCCTGGCGTTGCCGAAGGCCTGGATCAACGGCGGCACCGTCTGGCACATCAATCCGACCGGCGCCTTCGTGGTNNCGCAAGATCATCGTCGACACCTATGGCGGCGCGGCCCCGCACGGCGGCGGCGCCTTCTCGGGCAAGGACCCGACCAAGGTGGACCGCTCCGCGGCCTATGCCGCGCGCTATCTGGCGAAGAACGTGGTGGCGGCGGGACTGGCCGACCGCTGCACCATCCAGATCGCCTATGCCATCGGGGTTTCCGATCCGCTCTCCCTCTATGTTCATCTGCACGGCACCGGCCGGGTGGACGAGGGCAAGCTCGAGAAACTGCTGCCGGAGATGATGAGCCTGAAGCCGCGCGGCATCCGCGAGCATCTCGGCCTCAACCGGCCGATCTATGCGAGAACCTCCGCCTACGGACATTTCGGCCGCGAGCCGGAGGCCGACGGCGGCTTCTCGTGGGAGAAGACCGATCTCGTCGACGCCCTCAAGCGCGCCTTCTAGTCACGGCCGCAAGCTTTACGGGCGCCGCAAGGGTCCGAAGCTCTCCGCCCACCAGGAAGAGCTGCGCCGTACGCTCTTGCCGCGCATTGCGCTTCACATCGAACGAGGCGCCGACCCCCGCACCTACTTTTCACCTCCCCCTTGCGGGGGCGAGCAGCGCCAGCGTGCGAGCGAAGCGCGCAGCGCTTCGGGTGGGGGGCCGTCGCTCACGTCTGGCACCGCCCCCCACCCGGATCGCCTCGCTTCGCTCGGCTCTCCGACCTCCCCGCAAGGGGGAGGTTATGTCGACGATGTCTGGCTCGAAATCGGTTTTGGTGCGGGCGAGCATCTGCTCGAACAGGCGCGAACCAATCCGCGCATCGGTCTGATTGGCGCCGAACCGTATGAAGCGGGCGTGGCCAAGCTGCTCTCCAAACTCTCCCTCTCCCCCATAGGGGGAGAGGGCAGGGGTGAGGGGGTGAACAACCTCCGCATCCACGAAGGCGATGCGCGCGACATCATCGAAGCGCTGCCGGAGGCCTCGCTCGGACGCGTCTTCATCCTCTTCCCCGATCCCTGGCCCAAGACGCGCCATCATAAGCGCCGCTTCATCCAGACGGAGATGCTGGACGCCCTGGCGCGCGCGATGAAACCGGGCGCCGAACTGCGCTTCGCCAGCGACGACGCGGGCTACGTCGAATGGACGCTGGAACGCGCGATGGCGCATCCGGCCTTCGCGTGGACTGTAACCGGTCCCACGGATTGGAAAACGCGTCCCGCTGGCTGGCCGCAAACCCGTTACGAAGCCAAGGCGCTGCACGGCCCGCCGGTGTACTTGCGATTCATGCGTTCCTAGAACATCATGTCTTAGCATCGACAGGGGCGGGCTGTGGCGCAAGGTTACGTTTACATACTATTCAATCCGGCGTTACGCCAAAATCGCTTCAAGATCGGCTTAACTACTAACAAACCCGAAGAGCGTGCACGTGAGCTTTCGAGCGCAACGGGCGTGCCAGAACCATTCGAAGTCGCATATGCAGTTTGCGTTTTAGACTGTGCCAATGCGGAGAAGCTTGTGCACGCCAAGCTCTCGAAATTCCGCTCTGGCAAGGAGTTCTTCGAATTGCCGCTCGCAACGGCAATTCGCGCTGTCGAAGAGGTCGCGAGCAAAGTCGGTCGCTTAGAAACGGAAGATGAACCGGAAGAGGTTGTGGAGACGGTGGATCAACTGACTCCAGCCTCTGGTCAAGAATTTGATCTAGCCACACCGGGTAGAAGGGTTCGGAATGCTACCGCAACGTTAAATGGTCCCGTGCGGTTTGAGGACCACTTGCAACGCACGGATGCACCGAGACAGGAATTACTTTTGGAACTTCGGAAGCGGATATTGGCGCTTGGTTCCGATATTGTGGAGACCGTGACACCGGCATCTCGCATTGCCTACAACCGCAGGCGTGTTTTCGTTGAGGTCAAGGTTCACAAGGACTGCATAAGAGTTCTATTTCTCGACATACCGCTTAACGATCCTCGTGGAATGGTGGTGGAGAAAAGCTTCTGGGGGCACCTCAAGTATCTCATGAAGATGAGAACTACGGATGACCTCGAATATGCGATGGGGTTCATAACGTCATCCTACTCACGGGCCTTGGCGATTTAAGCCTAACAAACCAACTACGGCCCGCCGGTCTATCTCCGGTTTGTGCGAAGGACTAGAATGACGCCATGAACCAAGACGACGACGACGATCTCAAGCAACCGTTGATCCCGGTGGGCGATCTGGCGCCCATTCTCACGGCCGCGGTGTTCGCCCTGGCGTTCCTGGCGGGGCTGTTCTGGGTCTTGACCACGAACGACCCCTGGCACGACTACATTCCGAAGGGCAAACCCGCGGCCCAGCAGCAGGAATCGACAGGCGTGGTTCCCGTCACGCTGCCGGAAAAACGGTAGAAACCTGCCGCGCTTGAAATCCGGCGCGCCGAAGGCTACATAGCGCCTATCCCGGACAACAGAATGCTGTTGTGTGGTGGCTTAAGGAGGCCGCCGCGCCGGGAAAGCATACGTTTCGGCAGGTGGCCGGGTCGCACTGACGCTGCCCGGCCATGACAAGGATTAAAGGCCATTCTCAGCGCGATGTCGCAGCTTGAGCCGATTCTGGAACCGGTCGTAGAGGCCGCGGGCTTCAAGCTCGTGCGCCTGCGCCTCATGGGCGGCAAGCGCAAGACCTTGCAGGTGATGGCCGAGCGCACCGACGGCACGATGAACGTCGAGGATTGTGCCGGTCTTTCCCGCGCCCTCTCGGAATTCCTGGAGCAGGAAGAGGCGATCGAAGGCGATTACCTTCTGGAAGTTTCCTCGCCCGGCATCGACCGGCCGCTCACCCGGATTTCCGATTTTGCGCGCTGGAGCGGCCACGAGGCGAAGATCGAACTCGGCGCCCCGCTCGACGGGCGCAAGCGTTTCAACGGCCTGTTGCTCGGGCTCGACGGCAGCGACGTCGTCATCGAATGCCAGGGCAGGCGGCTCACGTTTCCCTTCCGCGCCATCGCGGAGGCCAAGCTCGTGTTGACGGAAAAACTGATCGCGGAAGATTTGAAGGCGCGCAAAGCGCAAGATAACTCGATTGTGCGCAACGCGCACGGGGAGCATTGATCATGGCAGCGATTGCCGCAAACCGTACCGAACTCCTGCAGATCGCCGACGCGGTGGCCCGCGACAAGTCGATCGACAAAGCCGTCGTGCTCGGCGCCATGGAAGAGGCGATGCAGCGCGCCGCCAAGGCCCGCTACGGCAGCGAAAACGAAATCCGCGTCGAGATCGATCCCAAGACCGGCGAAACCCACGTCTCGCGCTATCTGCACGTGGTCGAGCTGGTGGATAACGACAAGATCGAGATTTCGCTGGACGACGCCAGAGCCCGCAACCCGGCCGCCCAGGTCGGCGACATCATTGCGGAAACCCTGCCGCCGGTCGATTTCTCCCGCATCGCCGCCCAGGCCGCCAAGCAGGTGATCGTGCAGAAGGTGCGCGACGCCGAACGCGAGCGCCAGTACGAGGAATACAAGGACCGCATCGGCGAGATCATCCACGGCATCGTCAAGCGCTCCGAATTCGGTTCGGTGGTGGTGGACCTCGGTAGAGCCGAAGGCGTAGTGCGCCGCGACGAGATGATCCCGCGCGAGANNCGACGTGCGCCGCGAAACCCGCGGACCGCAGATATTCCTGTCGCGCTCCCATCCCCAGTTCATGGTGCGCCTGTTCGCCCAGGAGGTGCCGGAAATCTACGACGGCATTATCGAAATCCGCGCCGTGGCGCGCGATCCGGGCAGCCGCGCCAAGATCGCGGTGATCTCGAAGGACTCCTCGATCGATCCGGTCGGCGCCTGCGTCGGTATGCGCGGCGTGCGCGTCCAGGCCGTGGTGCAGGAGCTTCAGGGCGAACGCATCGACATCATTCCCTGGTCGCCCGAAGCCGCCACTTTCATCGTCAACGCCCTGGCGCCCGCGGAAGTCTCCAAGGTCGTGCTCNNTGACCGAGGCCGAGGAATCCGAACGCCGCCAGAAGGAATTTTCCGAGCGCACCAAATTGTTCATGGAATCGCTCGACGTGGACGAAACCGTGGCGCAGCTGCTCGCTTCCGAAGGCTTCGCCACGATCGAAGATGTGGCTTACGTGCCCCTCAACGAACTTGCGGCCGTGGAGGGCTTCGACGAGGAGACGGCGCAGGAGCTGCAGCAGCGTGCCCTCGAATTCATCGAAGCCCGCAACAAGGAGCTCGACGACAGGCGCCGCGCGCTGGGCGTCGAGGATGCGGTGCTGGAAGTGGAAGGCATCACCCCGGCCTTGGCCGCGGCGCTGGGCGAGCACGAAGTCAAAACGCTGGAGGACCTCGCCGGCTGCGCCACCGACGATCTTCTCGGCTATTACGAGCAGAACAAGGACAAAGAGCGCGTGCGCGTCCCCGGCGCCCTGGAAGGCTTCGACCTCACCTCCGAAGACGCCAATTCGATCATCATGAAAGCCCGCGTGAAGATAGGCTGGATCGAGGAGCTTCCCGAGGAATCCTCCGAGGAAACCGCGGAAGAAGGCGCCGAAGCAGGCGCACCGGAGGGGGAAGCCTGAGGCTCATGAAAGGCCGTGTTTGCATAGTCGTCGCGGCCGCGACGCTGCCGGTTTTGGCCGTTTCCGGCAGGAGCCGCGCGCAGCGCGATGCGGGGACATCGGGCAAGCGCGGCGACAAACCGGGCGGCCAAAACCGGCGCGTCCCGGAGGGTTTCGGCAAAAATCGCCCTCTGGTGCTTCGAAAGCCTCGACCGTACTCCCCGGTACGCTCGTCGGCTTTCTCCTGCCATAGGGCGATTTTTGCGTCGAAACGCGGCTCGCGAGGGCTATGTAAACACGGCCTTGTGTAACGGCCTGCAAACAAACGGTCTTTTGCAGGTATGCAAGGCAACCTGGACCGGATATATAGACCGGCCCTTCGGCCATGAATTTAGGGAGTGCAAAGCGCTGTTTCGAAATCCGACATGTTTTCCTGGGAGGACGTCACATGCTGACGGCCGTTCCGGAACATGAGAGCGCATTGCGCGAGCGGCGCTGCATCGCCACCGGCGCGATTCTGCCGGAGGAGAAGCTTGTCCGCTTCGTCGTAGGGCCGGACGGCGACATCGTACCCGACATCGACGCCAAGCTGCCGGGCCGCGGCCTGTGGCTCAGCGCCGACCGCCATCTCATGACGCGCCCCGCTTTGAAGAACGACTTCGCCAAGGCGGCGCGGGCGAAGGTCTCGGTGGCGCCCGATCTCGCCGCCCATGTGGAGCATCTCATCGTCGCGCGCATGCTATCCGATCTGGGGCTGGCGCGCCGGGCGGGCCTGCTTTCGGTCGGCTTCGACAATGTGGTGCGCGCGCTCGGCACCAGGAACCCGCCCAGCGTCCTCATCGAGGCGGCGGATGCCGCCGCCGACGGAAAGCGCAAGCTTGAGGCCGCCGCACGCGGTCTCAAGATCGAAACCATCGGCACGCTGAAGCGCGCCGAACTCGGCTTGGCGCTGGGACGCGAGAATGTGGTACACGCCGCCTTGAGGCCCGGGGCCCTGGCGGATCGTCTCAAGTTGAATTCCGCAAGGCTGGCGGCATTGCGTGCGCAGCCCTGCTCGACCGAAAACGAAAGCACAGAATGAGCGATACCGACGAAACCTCCGCACGCCGTCCGGCAAAAACGCTGACGCTGAAGAAGACGGAAACTTCCACCGTCAAACAGAGCTTCAGCCACGGGCGCACCAAAGCCGTCGTGGTCGAGAAGAAGCGCACGCGCCTCGAACCCGGCAAGGCGCCGCCGGCCAAGGAAGCGCAAGCCAAAGCCGCTCCCGCCGCCCCCGCCGCCGCAACGCCGGCGGCTGCACGCCCGGGCGTCGTCCTTCGCCAGTTGACGGAAGAGGAAAAGGCCCGCCGCGGCGCCGCGCTCGCCGATGCACGCGTCTACGAGGAAGAAGCCCGCAAACACGCCGAAGAAGATGCCAAACGCCGCACCGAAGAGGACGAGCGCCTCAAGAAGGAGCGCGCCGCCGCCGAGAAGCGAAAGACGGAAGAGGAAGCCCGCAAGGCCGCGGAAGAAACGGCGCGCAAGCACGCCGAAGTAGAGGCGCAGCGCCGGCTCGAAAAGAAGGATGAGACGCCTGCCGCCGCCAAGACGACGGCCGAAGCGCCGCGCCGCCGTCTCGTTGCCGAAGAGGAAGAGGAAGCCGCGCCGAAGAAAGGCGCCAAAGCGCCGGTCAAAGCACCGGCCGCCAAGAAGGGCGAGGGCGACCGCCGCCGCGGCAAACTCACCGTCACCAAGGCGTTGTCGGGCGACGACGAACGCATGCGCTCGATCGCCTCCTACAAACGTCATCTGCAACGCGTCAACAAGGGTTTGCAGACGCAGCCCGCCGGTCCGGCCGGGCCGCGCGAGGTGACGATTCCCGAAACGATCACGGTCGCCGAGCTTGCCAACCGCATGGCGCGCCGCTCGGTCGACGTCATCAAGGTGCTGATGAAGAACGGCTTCATGGCGACGGTGAACGACGTGATCGACGCCGACACCGCCGAGCTGGTGGCCGCCGAATACGGCCACACCGTCAAACGCGTCGCCGAATCCGACGTGCTGGAAGGCCTCAAGGGCACCGCCGACGAAACCGAGAATTTGCGGCCGCGCCCGCCGGTGGTCACGGTCATGGGGCATGTCGACCACGGCAAGACCAGTCTGCTCGACGCCTTGCGCTCGACCGACGTGGTGGCCGGGGAAGCCGGCGGCATCACCCAGNNAGCACATCGGCGCCTATCAGGTGATGCTGCAAAACGGGGCGAAGATTACCTTCCTCGACACTCCGGGCCATGCCGCCTTCACCGCTATGCGGGCACGCGGCGCCAAAGTGACGGACATCGTCATCCTGGTGGTTGCCGCCGACGACGGCGTGATGCCTCAGACGGTGGAAGCCATCGCCCATGCCAAGGCGGCGCATGTGCCGCTCATCATCGCCATCAACAAGGTCGACAAAGGCGACGCCGACCCGATGCGGGTCAAGACCGAGCTGTTGCAGCACGAGATCCAGGTGGAAGACCTCGGCGGCGAGACCATCTCGGTGGAAGTCTCGGCCAAGAAGAAGATCGGCCTCGAGAAGCTCGAGGAGCTGATCCTGCTCCAGGCCGAAGTGCTCGATCTCAAGGCCAATCCCAATCGCAGCGCCGAGGGCGCGATCATCGAGGCCAAACTCGACCGCGGCCGCGGGCCGGTCGCCACCGCATTAGTGTCGCGCGGTACGCTCAAGGTCGGCGATATCATGGTAGCGGGTTCCGAATGGGGCCGCGTGCGCCTGTTGCAGAACGAACGAGGCGAAACCGTACAGAGCGCGGGCCCGGCGATGCCGGTGGAGGTACTCGGCCTGTCGGCGGCGCCGGAAGCGGGCGACGAATTTGCCGTCGTCGATTCCGAAGCACGCGCTCGCGAAATCACCGAATACCGCGCCCGCAAACGGCGCGAGGCGCGCCAGGCGACCACTTCGCGCCAGACCCTCGACCAGCTTCTGAAAACCCGCACGGCGGGCGAGAAGAAGCTGCTGCCGCTGGTCATCAAGGCCGACGTGCAGGGCTCGGCGGAAGCCATCCAGGGCGCACTGATGAAGCTCGGTACCGACGAAGTGGGGGCGCAGGTGCTCCAGTCGGGCGTCGGCGGCATCACCGAGTCGGACGTCATCTTGGCGCACGCCTCGGGGGCGGCGATCATCGGCTTCAACGTGCGCGCCGACAAGCAATCGCGCGAACGTGCCAAGCGCGACGGCGTCGACATCCGCTACTACAACATCATCTACAACGTGGTGGACGACGTGAAGGCGGCGCTGTCGGGCATGCTGGCGCCGGAAGTCCGCGAGAAGTTCCTCGGCAACGCGGAAATCCTGGAGGTGTTCACCATCTCCAAGGTCGGCAAGGTGGCCGGCTGCCGCGTCAGCGAAGGCGTGGTGCGCCGCGGCGCCAAGGTGCGCCTTATCCGCGACCATGTGGTGATCCACGAAGGCGAGCTTTCGACCCTCAAGCGCTTCAAGGACGAAGTGCGCGAGGTGCAGAACGGCCAGGAATGCGGCATGGCCTTCACGAATTACCAGGACATGCAGAAGGGCGATGTCATCGAAGCTTTCGAGGTCGAAACCATCCAGCGCGCGCTGTAAGCGCCGGAACTTGCGAGGGTGGATTATATAATGTCCGGCCAGAGCGCTGACATTGCCAACAAGCTACGTGCCGTCGATATGGCGATGCATGCCGGCAATACCGGGCAAGCGATCCGTCTTGCCGGCGAAGCCGCAAAATTGGGCGCCGATCGTCCGCAGATTTTGGTACTGGCGGTTATCGACGGCTTGAGCCGCGGCGAAATGGAAGCCGCATTAAACTATGCTTTGCGGGCGAGGGCGCAGGACCGCCACGATCCCGAAGTACTGAACGCATACGCGCTGGCGCTGGACGGTTGCGGCCGCTACCAGGAAGCGCTGGCCGCGCTCGATGCCGCCCTGCGCAAAAGTTCCGGCCGCGCCAGCCTGCATTACAATAAGGGCAGCGTGCTCGACAAACTGGGTCACAACAATCAAGCCCGCAGATGTTACGAGCGTGCCGTCGCCTTGCAGCCGTCTTATCCGCAGGCGCTGGGACGGTTGGCCCATCTGGCGGTGGAACGCGGAGATTTCACCGCGGCGCGCTCATACGGCGAACGAGCGCTGAAAATCCTGCCAGGCGAACAGACGGCAATACTGGCGCTTGCGGCGGCAGAGCTGGAGGAAAAAAAATTCGAGACGGTATTGGCGAGGGTAAAACCGCTGGCCGATGGAAATAGCGTGGACATCAACCATGCCATTGCTCGGGGCATTTCTGGCGATGCGCTGGACGGTCTGGAGCATCGAAGCGAGGCCTTTCGTGCCTATACCAGGTGCAATGAGACGATGCGCACGCTTTACCGGGATGCCTACGAACAGCCGGGCCGGGAAAGCGCGCGGGGGTTCGCCGAGCGGCTCGCCGCATATTTCAAAGCGGCGCCCGCCGAAGCTTGGCGCTGTCGTCAGACCGGCAAGACCGAACGCACGCATGTGTTCCTGGTGGGATTTCCGCGTTCGGGCACCACGCTTCTGGAACAGGTGCTGGCGACGCATCCCGATGTCGAGAGTATGGACGAACGGATCTGCCTCGGCGATGCGACAGCGGAATTTTTGGGCTGCAAGGATGATCTCGACCGGCTGGCGGAACTTTCGGACGACGCGCTGGAGCCATGGCGCGAATCGTACTGGAAAAAAGTAGCCGAACAGGATATCGCACCGTCGAAGTCTGTTTTTATCGACAAGCTGCCGCTCAACGTCGTACTACTGCCGCTGGTGGCCAAGTTGTTTCCCGACGCGAAAATTCTTTTTGCCTTGCGCGATCCGGCGGATGTGGTGTGGAGCTGTTTCCGCCGCCGTTTCGGTATGAATACACAGATGTACGAACTTCTCGATCTGTCCGGCGCGGCGCGTTATTACGATGCAGTGATGCGGCTGGCGGATATTTATCTCGATAAGCTCAACCTCGTCTTACGCGATATCGTGTACGAGAAAACCGTCTGCGATTTCGAGAACGAAATCGGCAAGACTTGCACCTTCTTGAATCTCGAATGGAATGAAGCACTGGCCGATTTCGCCGCCAACAGCCGCAAACGCTCGCCCAATACACCGAGCGGCCCGCAAGTGGCGCACGGTCTTTACAGTCATGCAGTCGGTCAATGGACGGCGTATCGCGAACAGCTCGAACCCGTTCTTCCGATTCTTGCGCCATGGCGCACGCGTTTTGGCTATAAGTAGGAGTGCCGCCATGCCCCGCCGTCACGCCGTGAATGCCGGTCCTTCTCAGCGCCAGTTGCGCGTCGGCGAGACGCTGCGCCACGCCTTGGCCGAGATTCTGCTGCGCGGCGACATTCGCGATCCGGATTTGTTCGGCGTGTCCGTAACCATCACCCAGGCGATCCCCTCCGGCGACATGCGCCACGCCACCGTCTATTGCGAACCCTTGGGCGGCAAGAATGCCGAAAAGATCGTCGCGGCGCTCAATCGCCACAAGGCCTATCTGCGCGGCGAGATGGGCCACCTGATCGCCCTCAAATTCACCCCCGAGTTGCGCTTCATAGAGGACAAGTCCTTCGCCGAGGCGGAGAGAATCGAAACCATCCTGAAATCGCCGCGGGTACAGCAGGATCTCGCCAAAGGCCGCAAAGCCGACGCACCGGATTACGATGACGATGAGTGACGCCTATGGGCCGTAGGAAGAAGGGCAATCCCGTCCACGGCTGGGTGGTGATCGACAAGCCGGTGGGCGTCACTTCCACCCAGGCCGTCGCCATCGTCAAACACGTCTTCGAGGCGCAGAAGGCCGGACACGCCGGCACGCTCGATCCGATGGCGACGGGGGTCTTGGCGGTGGCGCTGGGCGAGGCCACCAAGACCGTCCCCTATGCGATGGACGCCGAGAAGACCTACCGCTTCACCGCAAGCTGGGGCGAGGCGCGCGATTCCGACGACGCCGAAGGCAAGGTCATCGCCACCTCGGACAAGCGGCCCACGCGGGCGGAGATCGAGGCCATACTGCCCGCCTTCACCGGCGCCTTGAGCCAGACCCCTCCCGTCTACTCGGCGGTCAAGGTGGAGGGTGAGCGGGCCTACGACCTCGCGCGGGAGGGGGAAACGGTGGTGCTGGAGCCGCGGCTGGTCCTGGTGCGGCAAGTCCGCCTGCTCGACATGCCAGACCCGGATCACGCCGAGTTCGAAATGCATTGCGGCAAAGGCACCTATGTGCGCGCCTGGGTGCGGGATTTGGCAATGGCTCTGGGCACTTACGGACATGTTTCGGCGCTTCGGCGCAGCCGTATCGGGGCTTTCCGGGCCGAGGACGCTACCCCACTGGAAACCCTCAAGGGTTTTATGCATAGTCCGGCCGCTTTTGAGCACTTGAGGCCTCTTTCGACCGCGCTGGACGGCATCCCGGCGCTGGCCGTGACGGGCCCGGATGCGGTTCGCCTGCGCAGCGGCAATCCGATCCTGATCCGCCCGGCACAATTCGCTCGGATCACGGAAGGCACTTCCGGCGACGATCTTCAGGGGCTCACGGTCTTCTGCTCTACGGGCGAAGGCGAACCAGTGGCGCTGGTAACGCTCGAGGCCGGGGAGTTGAGACCGTTCCGTGTCTTCAACTTTGGAACTGGATGACCGTATGACCGTCAAGAACGAACGCAAGCAAGGTGTAATCAACGAGTATGCGACGAAGCCGGGCGATACCGGCTCGCCGGAAGTTCAGGTGGCCGTGCTCTCCGAGCGCATTACCCATCTGACCGAGCACTTCAAGACGCACGTCAAGGACAACCACTCGCGCCGCGGCCTCATCAGGATGGTGTCGCAGCGCCGGCGTCTGCTCGATTACGTCAAGGCCTCCGACGTGAAGCGTTACGAAGCGCTGATCGCGCGGCTGGGACTGAGGCGCTGAAAGCGCTCGTCACTGAAAAGTTACGCGTGCGTGTGCGGATGGTCCGCATGCGTCTGCGCATCACTTCTTGAGGAATGCTCAAGAAACGCCGTGAGGCAATCCGGCCTCTCGGGAAAGAAGGAAAGTGAATCCGAAAATGTTCAAGACAATACGCGAGGAAATCGACTGGGGCGGGCGCACGCTGGTCCTTGAAACGGGCAAGATCGCCCGGCAGGCCGACGGCGCCGTTCTTGCCACCTATGGAGAATCCGTCGTGCTGGCGACCGTCGTCGGCGCACACTCCCCCAAGCCGGGACAGGATTTTTTCCCGCTCACCGTGAATTACCAGGAGAAGTATTTCGCCGCGGGCAAGATTCCCGGCGGCTACTTCAAGCGCGAAGGCCGCCCCACCGAACGCGAGACGCTGACCTCGCGGCTGATCGACCGGCCGATCCGCCCCCTGTTCGCCGACGGCTACAAGAACGAAACCCAGGTGATCATCACCGTCCTCAGCCACGATCTCGAGAACGACACCGACATCCTGGGGCTGGTGGCCTCCTCCGCGGCACTGACGCTCTCGGGCATTCCCTTCATGGGACCGATCGCAGCGGCGCGCGTCGGCCTCATCGAGGGCGCCTACGTCCTCAATCCCCCGCTCGATACGATGCCGAATTCGAAGCTCGACCTCGTGGTGGCCGGTACCGCTGCTGCGGTGCTGATGGTGGAATCCGAGGCGCAGGAACTCACCGAGACGGAAATGCTCGGCGCGGTGATGTTCGGCCACCGGGAGATGCAGCCGGTGATCGAGGCCATCATCCGTCTGGCGGAAAAAGCGGCGAAGGAACCGCGCGAGGTTCCCGTCAACGACACCAAGGAGATCTTCGGCAAGATCAAGGCGTTCGTCGGCGCCGATCTTTCGGACGCCTTCAAGATCGCGGAGAAACATGTGCGCGGCGATCGCATCAAGGAAATCCGCGCCAAAGCGGCGGCGGAGTTCGCCGGCGAGGGCAAGCTCGACGAGAACGTGGTGATGGGCCTGATGCACGACGTCGAAGCCCACATCATGCGCAACGCCGTGCTCGACACCAAGAAACGCATCGACGGGCGCGATCTGGTCACGGTCAGGCCGATCACGGCCGAAGTCGGCATCCTGCCGCGTACCCACGGCTCGGCGCTGTTCAC
>PMKE01000107.1:0-195 GCA_003158585.1 Alphaproteobacteria bacterium | reverse complement strand
CGCGTCGTTTCCGAGATCACCGAGTCGAACGGCTCGTCCTCGATGGCGACGGTGTGCGGCACTTCGCTGGCGCTGATGGATGCGGGCGTGCCGATCACCCGGCCGATCGCCGGCATCGCTATGGGCCTCATCAAGGAAGGCGAGCGCTTCGCCGTGCTCACCGACATCCTCGGCGACGAGGACCATCTGGGCGAC
>PMKE01000084.1:9924-14335 GCA_003158585.1 Alphaproteobacteria bacterium | reverse complement strand
GCGGCCGTCACCGGACGCTTACCCGCGGCCCGCCCGCGAAAAAATAAAGCAGCGCGGCGTCTGCTCAATCTGCTGTCTCGCCCAGAGCATCGATCAGGGGCGCCAGCCATTGGCGGTACGGTGCGGCGCGCCCAATCGAGCTCTGGTAAAGCGGCAGGCGCACTTGTGCGGCGCTCAGCGTATGAACGACCCGTTCGGTCTTGTGGAACGACAGGCACCGCGCATCCCAATCGAGACCGCAATAGGCGATGATGCGCCGCGCTTCGGTCTCGAAATTCGCCACCAGGTCTTCGTATTGCACCTCGAGCATGGCCCCTTGCGGTAGCACGTCGCGCCAGTGATCCATCAGCGCCTCGTAGGCGCGATAGTACCGGCCGAGTTCACCCAAATCGTAGGAATAATAGATGCCCTGCGAAAACAAGTTGGCATAGCAGGAAAAGCAGGTGTCGACCGGATCGCGCCTGACGTGGATAATTCGCGCAGCGGGCAGGGCCAGATGGATCAGCCCGCACAGCATAAAATTGGACGGCAACTTGTCGATGACGCGATCGGCCCGCGGCGCCATCGCCTTGAGGCGGGAAACGTAGAGCGAGCCCAAGCGTTGCAGGGCCTCGTTCGGCATGTCGGCAAAATGGGTGGGGAAATTCTCGCCCAAAACATTTTGACTGAGCAGATGGTGCAGATCCTTCAATTCGCCGGCACCATGGGCCTGCGGGTGACTGGCAACGATCTGTTCGACCAGCGTCGTGCCCGATCGCGGCATTCCGACGACGAACACGGGGATGTCCGATGGATCGCCGGCCCCGCGTCGTGCTGTCATCACTTCGGCGGGAAAGGCGGCGGCAAGGTCTTCGAGGATGCCAAGGTTTATGCCTTCGTCGTAATCGACATGGCTGCGCTTGAGGGCATTGCCGGCCTGCCAGTGGGCAAACGCCTGCTTATGACGGCCGAGATCGTCGCAGGCTCTGGCAAGGGCAAAATGCAGTTCGCACTGCGCCGGCGGGGGCAGAAAAACCATTTTTGCAGCCAAATTTTCCAAGCCCGTCAGACGCGGATCGTTCTCGACAAAGCGGCCGACATAGGCCAAAGCGCAATGATGACCGACGACATCGGGCGCCAGTGCCACCGCACGCTCGAAGGCGGCGCGCGCCTCGGCCATACGCCCGAGTTGGCTCAATGCCTCCCCCATGCCGTGCAACGCCATGTCCGATCGAGAATTGAGGCGCAGCAACCTCTCGAAAACGCTCATCGCCTCGGCAGGGCGCCCCAGCGCAAGCAAGGTTTGACCGGCACCCGCCAGCGCCTGCGGCAAACCCGGTCTCGTTGTGCAGGCACGTTCGAACCAGCTCAGTGCCTCCTCATGTTGCCCCTCGGCAAAGAAGATTTCCCCCATATTGAGGTAAGGTTCGACGCGCTGCGGCGCCAGACTCGTCAATCGGTCGTAAATTGCCTTTGCCTCGTCTACCCGCCCCATCTCGTACAGGTGCAGCGCTTCGGACAACTGCCGGTTCACCATCGCATTTTGGCCGTCGAACTGCATCGCCGCACAATCTCAGGATTATCCGACCAGCGCTCGTTCCAGCGACGCCGGCCATGACGGATAGGTCTCGCCTAACCGTACTGAAACGACAACAACGGGTCAAAAGCAGTCTTGGTGCGAAAATCAAGAGTTCTGCACCAGCTCTAGCAGGCTGATACGATTGAACTTCCCCGGTGCAAAAAAAAGGTGCAGAATCGCACCCTGATTTTCGCTAATCGAGTTACCTGAGCCGCTTCGTATCGTTCGGAAGGAAGCGATTTCATCTAATCCCAGCAGCCGCCGCTATTACGTGTGTGAACTTCTACAAATGGCATTTGCGACCATCTCACGCTTGCGGCAATGGCGCCTTTGGGGAGGCGGGCTCAACCGGTCAGTGCAAAACCGCTCGTAGTCTATCGGCGGGGGTTTCGAAGCCCAATGTCTTTCGTGGGCGCTGATTGAGCCGCAGGGCGATCGCGTTGTGATAGGACTGAGAGAAGCACGAGAGGTCGTAACGACCAGCGGAGGTTGGGGAGGCTAGCGAGGCTTGGATAGCACCAAATCCATTACGGCCCCCTAGCATAACGGAAACCGCAAGAAATATTGATAAATCAGTAGGTTATCGAAATCGGTTCGCGTGACGGCCTGTCACGCCGTAAGTCGCGGGTTTGAGCCCCGTCGCTCCCGCCAGCCTTCACCGCGAAGCGGCGGAGGCGCATCCGCCGGAGCTTTAGCGTAGGCGGACACCCATTTGCCGCGGCTTCGGCTGGCAGGCCACTACGTTGCCAAGCAGCGGAGGGCTGAGATTGTTCCTCGCAGCTTCGGGTGGCTTACGCCCTCCGCAACGCAACAAACGCGAACCGGCTTCCATAGGCTCCGCAACGGCATTTCGCCTATTCGCCCAGAGCATTTCCGCCCCCCGGAATTTTCCTTGATTCTGCTGTTTTCCAGCGGCCTTTCTTGCTCTAAATCCATTCTAAACCAGCGTTGTACCGGGTGGGTCCCTCATTATACTGCGCCTGCGAAATGGCACGGCCCGCGAGTCCCTCGGACCGGCCGGGCAGATCCGGTGCGTTAGGAACAAGCGATGGAACGTCTGCTCCTCGAGTATCTGCCGATCCTGATCTTCATCGCGATCGCGGCGGTGATCGCCCTCGGCCTGACGGTCGTGCCGGTGCTGATCGCCCCCAAGAAGCCCGATCCCGAGAAGCTCTCGGCCTACGAGTGCGGCTTCGAGGCCTTCGGCGACGCGCGCATGAAGTTCGACGTGCGCTTCTACCTCGTCTCCATCCTGTTCATCATCTTCGATCTGGAAGTGGCGTTCCTGTTTCCCTGGGCGATCACGCTGGGCGACACGGGGCTGTTCGCCTTCTGGTCGATGGTGGTGTTCCTGGCTGTGCTGACGGTCGGCTTCATCTACGAATGGAAGAAGGGAGCGCTCGAATGGGAGTGATCCCGCCCGCCGATCCCTACTTCAAGGCGATGCAGGCCGAGTTGGCCGAGAAGGGATTCCTGGTCGCCGGCGCCGACGCGGTCATCAACTGGGCGCGCACCGGCTCCTTGATGTGGATGACCTTCGGGCTTGCCTGCTGTGCCATCGAGATGATGCAAGCTTCCATGCCGCGCTACGACCTCGAGCGTTTCGGTTTCGCGCCGCGCGCTTCCCCGCGCCAGTCGGACGTGATGATCGTGGCGGGTACGCTGTGCAACAAGATGGCGCCCGCGCTGCGCAANNCGGCTGCGACCGCATCGTGCCGGTGGACATCTACGTGCCCGGCTGCCCGCCCTCTGCCGAAGCGTTGATGTACGGCATCCTGATGCTCCAGCGTAAAATTAGGCGCACGGGGAACATCGAGAGGTGAGGCCATGATCGTACGCATCTGGAAGGGAGTTGCGCTCGAACACAACGCGCAATTGTTCCTGCGCCATTTTGCCGACACCATCCTGCCGATGTTTCAGGAAACGAAGGGTTTTCTCGGGTTCACCGTGCTCGAACGCAAGGAGCGGGACCGGGTCAAATTCGTCATCCTCACGCGCTGGGACACTTATGACGCCATCCGCGCCGCCGCCGGCATCTTGCCCGACAAGGCCGTGCTCAAAGCGGAGGGGCGCGCCTTCCTGGAGGAAGCCGACGATTACGTAAGCCACTACATCGTCGCGATGGAAGAAAAACTATGACCGCAGCCGATCTTGCGGGCCTCGGCGAACGGATTTCCTCCTCGCTGCCGGATGCGGTGAAGGGGACCAAGCTCGCCTTCGGCGAGCTGACCGTCGACGCCGAGGCGGGCGAGATCGTCCGCGTACTGACCTGGCTGCGCGACGAATGCGATTTCAAACTGCTGATCGACGTCTGCGGCAACGACTGGCCGTCGCGCGAGAAGCGTTTCGACGTGGTCTATCACCTGTTGTCTCTGACACAGAACGCGCGCATCCGCGTCAAGGTCGAGACCGACGAGGTAACGCCCGTGCCGTCGGCCGTGGGCGTGTTTATCGGCGCCGGCTGGTACGAGCGCGAGGCCTTCGACCTCTACGGCATCGTCTTCAGCGGCCATCCCGATCTGCGCCGCATCCTCACCGATTACAGCTTCGAGGGGCATCCGCTACGCAAGGACTTCCCGCTGACTGGTTTCGTCGAGCTGCGTTACGACGACGATCAGAAGAAGGTGGTCTACCAGCCTGTGCAGCTGGTGCAGGAATACCGCGACTTCGATTTCATGAGCCCCTGGGAAGGGGCATCGCAGATTCTTCCTGGTGACGAGAAAGCGGAGAAAAAGCCGTGACCGTCATCGAAAAAACCGAAATCAACGAAGACGGCAAGATCGTCATCAACTTCGGCCCGCAGCATCCGGCGGCGCACGGCGTGCTGCGCCTGGTGCTGGAGCTGGACGGCGA
>PMKE01000084.1:0-9868 GCA_003158585.1 Alphaproteobacteria bacterium | reverse complement strand
ATCCGCGTGCTCTATTGCGAGATCGGCCGGCTCCTGTCGCATCTGCTCCAGGTCACCACCCAGGCGATGGACGTGGGCGCGCTGACCCCGCCGCTGTGGGGCTTCGAGGAACGCGAGAAGCTGATGGTGTTCTACGAGCGCGCCTCGGGCAGCCGCATGCACGCGGCCTATTTCCGGCCCGGCGGCGTCCACCAGGACGTGCCGCAAGAACTGCTCGATGACATCGGCGAGTTCTGCCTGCATTTTCCGAAAGTGCTGGACGACATCGAAACGCTGCTTACCGACAACCGCATTTTCAAGCAGCGCAACGTCGACATCGCCGCCTTCACGCGCCAGGAAGCGGAGGCCTGGGGCTTCACTGGCGTGATGCTGCGCTCGGCGGGCGTCGCCTGGGATTTGCGCCGCGCCCAGCCCTACGAGTGCTACGACGAACTCGATTTCCAGATCCCCGTAGGCAAGAACGGCGACTGCTACGACCGCTACTGCATGCGCATGGAGGAGATGCGCCAGTCCACCAGGATCATGCAGCAATGCCTCGCCAAGATGCCCTCCGGGCCCGTGGTTTCCACGGACAACAAGGTGGTGCCGCCGCGCCGCGCCGAGATGAAGCACTCGATGGAGGCGCTGATCCACCACTTCAAGCTCTACACCGAAGGCTTCCACGTTCCCGCGGGCGAGGTTTATGCCGCGGTGGAAGCGCCAAAGGGCGAGTTCGGCGTCTATCTGGTGGCAGACGGCTCGAACAAGCCGTACCGCTGCAAGCTGCGTGCGCCTAGCTTCGCCAGCTTGCAAGCGCTGGAATTCCTGACCAAGGGTCACATGCTGGCCGACGTCTCTGCCGTGATCGGCTCCATCGACATCGTTTTCGGGGAGGTGGACCGGTGAAGATGATCGACGACCGGCTCGCGACTTTCCTTTCCTCCCCCTGCAAGGGGGAGGTCGGCGCGCAGCGCCGGGAGGGGGTCTCTCGTCGCACATGGCCCCCCCCCTGCTCGCCTTCGGCTCGCATCCTCCCCCTTTCAGGGGGAGGAAAGTACACGATCGTCTTCGGGGAGGTGGACCGGTGAGCCTGCGCCGTCTGCATCACGAACAGCCTGCGAGCTTCGCCTACAGCGAGGCCAACAAGGCGCGCGCGGAGAAGGAGATCGCGAAATATCCGCCCGGCCGTCAGGCTTCGGCGGTGATAGCCGCACTGTGGATCGGCCAGGAGCAGGAAGGCTGGGTCACCAAGCCGATGATCGAGGAAGTAGCGAAGCTCCTCGACATGCCGTTCATCCGCGTGCTGGAAGTCGCCACCTTCTACACCATGTTCTATCTCGCGCCTGCGGGCGAGCATGTGGTGCAGGTCTGCACCACGACGCCCTGCTGGCTGCGCGGTTCCGACGAAGTGGTGAAAGCCTGCAAGAAGCACATCCACGACAAGCCACAAACGGTTTCGGCCGACGGCAAGTTCTCCTGGGAAGAGGCGGAATGCCTCGGCGCCTGCGTCAACGCCCCGATGATCCAGATCGGCAAGGACACCTACGAAGACCTTACCGGCGAAAAGGCCGCCGAGATCATCGAGGCCATCCGCCGCGGCGAGAAACCGAAGACCGGCTCGCAGATCGGCCGCACATCCTCCGAACCGGCTCCGACCGTGTTGAAGGAGGTGCAGTCGTGAGGCACGCGCACCATAACATTCCCTCTCCCCCTCGGGGGGAGAGGGCAAGGGTGAGGGGGATGCCGACGATAAATCTCCGCACCACAAACCCCCTCACCCCGACCCTCTCCCCCGAAAGGGGAGAGGGAGGAGCGTTTGCGTATGCTCTCTGACCGCGACCGCATCTTCACCAACCTCTACGGCTTCCAGTCCGCCGGGCTCGACGCCGCGAAGAAACGCGGCAATTGGAGCGGCACCAAGAAGATTCTCGAACTCGGTCCCGACGCCATCGTCGATGCGGTGAAGAAGTCCGGCCTGCGCGGACGGGGCGGGGCGGGATTCCCCACCGGCCTAAAATGGTCATTCATGCCCAAGGAGGCGAAACCGGAACGGCCGCATTACCTCGTGGTCAACGCCGACGAATCCGAGCCCGGCACCTGCAAGGACCGCGACATCCTGCGCAACGATCCGCATACCCTGGTGGAAGGCTGCCTGATCGCCGGCTTCGCCATGCGGGCGCATACCGCTTTCATCTATGTACGCGGCGAGTTCATCGCCGAGCGCGAGGCGCTCCAACGCGCTGTAGACGAAGCCGTAGCCGCGAAGCTGATCGGCAGGAACAATCTCCACGACTGGGACTTCGACATCGTCGTCACGCATGGCGCGGGCGCCTATATTTGCGGCGAGGAAATGGCCCTGCTCGAAAGCCTGGAAGGCAAGAAGGGCATGCCGCGCATGAAGCCGCCGTTCCCCGCGAATGTCGGGCTCTACGGCTGCCCCACCACGGTCAACAACGTCGAGAGCATCGCGGTGACGCCCGAGATCATGCGCCGCGGCTGGGAGTGGTTTGCGGGTATCGGGCGTCCCAACAACACCGGCACCAAGGTGTTCTGCATCTCCGGCCATGTGAACAGGCCCTGCAACGTCGAAGAGGCGATGGGCGTTCCGCTGCGCGAGTTGATCGAGACGCACGCGGGCGGGGTGCGCGGCGGCTGGGATAATCTGCTGGCGATCATTCCCGGCGGGGCCAGCGTGCCGCTGATCCCCAAATCCGTCTGCGAAACCGTGCTGATGGATTTCGATGCCCTCAAAGACGCGCAGACGGGCCTCGGCACCGCCGCGGTGATCGTGATGGACAAGTCCACCGACATCGTGAAGGCGATCGCGCGGCTGTCGAAGTTCTACATGCACGAAAGCTGCGGCCAGTGCACNNTGCACGCCCTGCCGCGAAGGCACCGGCTGGATGTGGCGCGTCCTCACCCGCATGGCGCGGGGCGAAGCCAAGGTCGAAGAGATCGACCAGCTCTACGAAGTGACGAAACAGGTGGAAGGCCACACTATCTGCGCGCTGGGCGATGCGGCGGCTTGGCCGGTGCAGGGCCTGATCCGGCATTTCCGGCCCGAACTCGAACGGCGCATCGCGGAACGCACAAAGATGGCGGCGGAGTAGTCATGCATTACGATTTTATCCAATGGACGCAAATCGTAGGAAGCGCCGGGCAGCTGCTCCTGGGCCTTGGAGCCGTTTGGGTCGCGGTCGTTGCCAATCGTTTTGTGCGGCGGCAGGCCAAACTCCAGATGACGACAAAGCTGTTCGAGATGACCAACGACTACGACAAGGTCGTGCTCTCCGACGATCGTCACGTGGAGTTTGTGGCGAAAATGCGCCCTCCGGTATCCGGAGATTTGAGGAGCGATTATGTGGCCCTGATTTATTTGAACCGCGTTGCCATACTTTTCGAACTGGAAAAAGACAAGTTCATTTCGCCGTTCATTCTTACTTCGATCATGAAACACGCCGCAGGCTTTTTCCTTGTCTCGGGCCGAGACTATCTGCGTGGCATGTTGACCCGCGGTTACGCCGACGATTTCCAGCGACGGTTCCTGAGCGCGTTCGATCAGCTCGTGCGAGAAAAGGGGGTCGCGAATGAAGCGGCGCAATAACTCGCCACGACCCGAGGAGTAATCGTATGTCCCGCAAGCTCATCATCGTACCGATCATGTTATTGAGCACGCTCGTGTGCGGCTGTTCCATATTCGAGAAAGACACTGCACCGCCGCCTGCTGCGGTGACGGACTCATATGCGGGTGTCCGACCTGCCACCGTTTCGGTCGGCGTCACTATGCCGGATTTGAATGACTTTCTGCATCCTTGGGACGTCGGCACCTATGTCATGCGCGTGACGTTGTTCGGCAGTCTTCCTCCCATGAACGGCGGAGTTGCCTTCGTCGGCGATAGCCTCACGGATTACGGCCGCTGGAGCGAGGCCTATCCCGATTTGCGGGTACGCAACTTCGGCGTCGCGGGTGACACCACTGTCGGATTACAGCACCGCATCTCGCAGGTGGTCGACGCCAAACCGGCAAAAGTATTTCTGATGATCGGGACCAACGACGTAGAGTTCGGCCGTACGCGCGAACAGATCGTTGCCAATATCGAAGATATCACGGACCGTCTGAGCAAAGGTATTCCCGGTGTGAAGATATACGTCGAGAGTCTCCTGCCGCGTCAGCCGCAATATGATGCGAAGGTCCAGGCGGTGAACGTGCTCCTGAAGGGCATGGCGGAAAGGCGAGGCCTCACCTTCATCAATCTGTATCCCCATTTCGTTGCAAACGACCGGCTGGATCCCAAGCTCACCTCCGATGACATTCATCTGGCAGGCGAGGGGTATGCCCGTTGGCGCGACGTCATCCGCCCCTATATCGAGAACGACTGACCCATGCCCCGCAAGCTCATCATTGACGGCAAGGAAATCGAGGCGGAGGACAACCTCACGCTGCTCCAGGCCTGCGAGCAGGCGGGCGCCGAGATTCCGCGCTTCTGCTATCACGAGCGACTGTCTGTGGCGGGCAACTGCCGCATGTGCCTCGTCGAATGGGTGGGCGCGCCCAAGCTTCAGGCCTCGTGTTCGCTGCAGGTGAAGGACATCTTCCCCAACAAGGACGGCACGCCAGCGAAGATCAACACCGACTCGCCCGCGGTGAAGAAAGGCCGCCAGGGCGTGATGGAGTTCCTGCTCATCAATCATCCGCTCGANNATGGGCTACGGCCGCGCCGCCTTCAACCGCTTCCACGAGAACAAGCGGGCGGTCGAAGACAAATACATGGGCCCGCTGATCAAGACGGTGATGACGCGCTGCATCCAGTGCACGCGCTGCATCCGCTTCGCCACGGAAGTGGCGGGCGTGCCCGACCTCGGCGCCACCGGCCGCGGCGAGGACATGGAAGTCACGACCTATCTCGAAAAGGCGTTCGGCTCGGAGCTTTCCGGCAATGTGGTGGATTTGTGCCCCGTGGGCGCTTTGACCTCGAAGCCCTACGCCTTCACGGCGCGGTCGTGGGAGCTGAAGAAGACCGAATCCATCGACATCATGGACGCGCAGGGCTGCAACATCCGCGTCGATACGCGCGGGCGCGAAGTCAAGCGCATCCTTCCGCGCCTCAACGAAGAGATCAACGAGGAGTGGATTTCCGACAAGGCCCGTCACGTCTGCGACGGGCTCTCGCTCCAGCGCCTCGACAAGCCTTATGTGAAGAAGAAGGGCAAGCTGGTGCCCGCGACCTGGCCCGAAGCCTTCGCGGCGATTGCGGAGCAGGTGAAAGAGACCAGGCCGGAGCGCATGGCGGCTATCGTCGGCGATCTCGCCGCGGCCGAGGAAATCAAGGCGCTCAAGGATTTGATGACATCGCTGGGCGTGGCGAACCTCGATTGCCGCCAGGACGGCGCCAAGCTCGCGGGCTCGCGGCCCACTTATCTCTTCAACACCACGATTGCGGGGGTGGAAGCGGCCGATGCGCTGCTCTTGATCGGCTGCAATTCGCGCTGGGAAGCGCCGGTACTGAACGCGCGCCTCCGCAAAACGTGGCTTGGTGGCGCGCTCAAGGTGGCCAATCTCGGCGCTTCCACCGATCTCACTTATCCTGTGGAGCAACTCGGCACGAATGTCGCGGTGCTGGACGAGCTGGCGGGCGGCACGCACCCCTTCGCCGAGGTGCTGAAGAACGCCAAGCGGCCGATGCTGATCCTCGGCATGGGCGCGCTGGCGCGTCCCGACGGGGCGGCGATCCTCAAGCGCGCCGCGACGCTCGCCCGCGAGATCGGCATGATCGGACCCGCCGGAACCTTGGCCGAAGGCGGTTGGAACGGATTTAACGTCTTGCACACGGCGGCCTCCCGCGTGGCGGCGCTCGACCTCGGCTTCATGTGTGGGCGCGACACGAACGGCATCGTGAACGGGGCAGGGAAGGGCGAGATCGACTTCATTTATCTCCTCGGCGCCGACGAACTGCCGATGGACAGGCTCGGCCACGCCTTCGTGGTCTATCAGGGCAGTCACGGCGATGCGGGGGCGCACCGCGCCGACGTGATCCTTCCCGGCGCCGCCTGGACGGAAAAGGACGGGCTTTTCGTCAATTTCGAAGGCCGGGTGCAGGAGGCGCAGCGCGCCGCATTCCCGCCGGGCGAAGCGAAAGAAGACTGGGCGATCCTGCGCGCTCTCTCCGACGTTCTCGGCAAGCCCCTGCCATACGACAATCTGGAATCCCTGCGTGCCGCCATCGTTGCCGAGGCGCCGCATTTCGCGAACCTCAGTGCTCTGCCGCGCCAAGAAGGTGCCGCTCCCGCCGTGTGGAACGCTGTCGGTGCGGACGGTGCGCTCGATACCGCGACGCCGCTCGGCCCGGCGATTACCGATTACTACCTCACCAACCCCATCGCGCGGGCCAGCCGCACGATGGCGGAATGCTCGCGCGTCTTCGTCCACGGTGGCGCTGAAAGAAGGGCGGCGGAGTAGGCGATGGCATCACTGATCCATTTCTATACCTACTTGCCGGTCTACATCGCGCACCTGTTTGGGTTCGAAACCGGCCCCATGAACTATGGCTGGGCTTGGACGTTTAGCCAGGTCACACTGATCGGCGTGTTCGAGGTGGTGCTGCTGGTCTCCATCGCCTTCTGGATCCTGGCGGACCGCAAGATCTGGGCGGCGGTGCAGATGCGCCGCGGCCCCAATGTGGTGGGTATCTTCGGCCTCTTGCAGACCTTTGCCGACGCCATGAAGTTCATGTTCAAGGAGTCGATCATCCCGGCGGGCGCCAACAAGGTGATCTTCATCCTGGCGCCGGTGATCACCACCACGCTCGCCTTCGCCGGATGGGCGGTGGTGCCGCTCGACAACGGCTGGGTGGTAGCCGACATCAACGTCGGCGTGCTGTACCTCTTCGCGGTGTCCTCGCTCGGCGTCTACGGCGTCATCATGGGCGGCTGGGCGTCGAACTCGAAATACCCCTTCCTCGCCGCGCTGCGCTCTGCCGCGCAGATGGTGTCCTATGAGGTCTCCATCGGCTTCGTCATCATCACCGTGCTGCTGTTCGCCGGATCGCTGAACCTGTCGGCTATCGTGCACGCCCAGGAACACGGCTGGTTCGCCTTCTCGATCCTGTTCCCGATGTTCGTGATCTTCTTCATCTCGGCGCTGGCCGAGACGCAGCGCCCGCCTTTCGACCTGCTCGAAGCGGAATCGGAGCTGGTGGCCGGCTTCATGGTGGAATATTCGGCGACGCCGTTCCTGCTCTATTTCCTTGGCGAGTACGTCAACATCATCCTGCTCTGCGCCGTGATGAGCATTCTGTTCCTCGGCGGCTGGCTGCCGCCGGTGTTCTGGCCGCACGATTGGCTGCCGGGACTGACCGCGGCCCTTTACGCCGTGCCGGGCATCATCTGGTTCATGTTCAAGATCGTCGCCATGTTCTTCATGGTGTCGATGGTGAAGACGTTCGTGCCGCGCTACCGCTACGACCAGCTCATGCGCCTCGGCTGGAAGGTGTTCCTGCCGATCTCGCTCGCCTGGGTGGTGGTCACCGCCGCCTGGGTTCAGTTCGTCCGTCCCTCCTGGGATGCGTTTTTCGCCCCGTTGTTGGGAGGCTAGATGGCATACCTCGACCGCAAGGCACGCCAGATCTTCCTCTGGGAATTCGTCAAGGCCTTCTGGCTGGCGATGAAGTATTTCTTCGGACCCAAGGCGACGCTCAACTATCCCTTCGAGAAGGGCCCGCTCGGCCCGCGCTTCCGCGGCGAGCACGCGCTGCGCCGCTATGCCAACGGCGAGGAACGCTGCATCNNACGCGCTACGACATCGACATGGTGAAGTGCATCTATTGCGGCTTCTGCCAGGAGGCGTGCCCGGTGGACGCCATTGTGGAAGGCCCGAATTTCGAGTTCGCGACGGAAACCCGCGAAGAACTCTATTACGACAAGGCGCGGCTGCTGGCGAACGGCGACCGCTGGGAGCGCGAGCTCGCGCGCAATCTCGAACTGGACGCGCCGTACAGATGATGATGCACGTAAACAAAACCTGTCATCCCCGGCGAGCGTGGATCGCCCCGCGATCCGCGCGAGGGAAGGGGACCCAGGTAGTTCCAGTTACTCGGTTCGGAAAAGTTGCATCCGGTGTCTCCTCGTCGAAACCTCGTTGCTGTGACGACCTGGGTCCCCTTCCCCTCGCGCGCGCCTTCGGCTCGCGCTCGGCCGGGGATGACAGGAGAGTTTTGGAGGCCCGCCCATGATCCTCCAAGCCATCGCCTTCTACATCTTCGCCGCCATCTTGATCGGCAGCGGCTTCATGGTGGTCACCGCGCGCAACCCGGTGCATTCGGTGCTGTTCCTGATCCTCGCCTTCTTCAACGCCGCGGCGCTGTTCGTTCTGCTCGGCGCCGAGTTCCTCGCCATGATCCTCGTCGTCGTCTACGTCGGCGCGGTGGCGGTGCTGTTCCTCTTCGTGGTGATGATGCTAAACGTCGACTTCGCCGAGCTGAAGAAGGGCGCAAAGCAATATCTGATGCCCGGCCTCATGGTAGGCGGGCTGTTGGCGCTGGAGCTGATCTTCGTCGTAGCACTGCGCTGGAATTTCGCGGCCACGGCGGTGAAGGGCGCGGCGACGCCCGCAGGCATCTCCAACACCGCCGCCCTCGGGCACATCCTCTATACGGACTATATCTTCTACTTCCAGACGGCGGGACTGATCCTCTTGGTGGCGATGATCGGCGCCATCGTCTTGACGCTGCGCAAGCGGCCGGGCGTGCGGCGGCAGAAGGCCGGCGAGCAGGTCAACCGTACGCCGCAGCAATCTATGGAAGTGGTGGACATCAAACCGGGGCAGGGGGCGTAAATGGAAATCGGTCTCGGTCATTATCTGACGGTTGCCGCCGCGCTGTTCACCATCGGAGTGTTCGGCATCTTCCTCAACCGCAGGAACATCATCGTCATCCTGATGTCGATCGAGCTGATCCTGCTCGCGGTCAACATCAACTTCGTGGCGTTTTCCTCGTTCCTCGGCGATCTTGTGGGGCAGGTGTTCGCGCTGTTCGTGCTAACGGTCGCCGCCGCCGAAGCGGCCATCGGGCTTGCCATACTGGTGGTCTATTTCCGCAACCGCCGCAGCATTGCGGTGGAAGACGTTAATTTGATGAAGGGTTGAGATGTACGCGACACTCGTCTTCCTCCCCATCATCGCCTCGGCCGTCGCCGGGGTATTCGGCAAATGGCTCGGCGCGCGGGCCTGCGAGCTGCTGACCACCGCGGCCCTCTTCGTCTCGTTGGCGCTGTCGATTTACGCCTTCTACGACGTGGCCATTCTCGGCCATTCGCAGATCGTGCCGCTGTGGCAGTGGATCTCGTCGGGCGATTTCGAGGCCGACTGGACGATCCGCGTCGATACGCTGACGGCCGTGATGCTGGTGGTGGTGACGGGAGTTTCGGCCCTCGTGCACCTCTATTCGATCGGCTACATGAAGGACGATCCGGGAAGGCCGCGCTTCTTCTCGTACCTGTCGTTCTTCACCTTCGCCATGCTGATGCTGGTGACGGCCGACAACTTCCTCCAGGTGTTCTTCGGCTGGGAGGGCGTCGGCCTGGCGTCCTATCTATTGATCGGTTTCTGGTACAAGAAACCCAGTGCCAACGAGGCGGCGCTGAAAGCCTTCATCGTCAACCGTGTCGGCGATTTCGGCTTCATGCTGGGCATCTTCGCCATCTACTGGACGTTCCATACGCTCGATTTCAACGCGGTGTTCGAAGCCGCGCCCGCGATGGCCGGAAAGACGTTCCTCTTCGCGGGCTACAACGTCGACATCCTGACCACCATCTGTCTGCTCTTGTTCGTCGGCGCGATGGGCAAGTCGGCGCAGATCGGCCTGCACACCTGGCTGCCCGACGCGATGGAAGGCCC
>PMKE01000026.1 GCA_003158585.1 Alphaproteobacteria bacterium | reverse complement strand
CTCGGCATCGACGCCGACCAGCCGCACAAGATCAAGTACAAGCGGTTTACGAGGTAACGATCACGCCGGACGTGGGCTACTTTCGATCAGCGTTTTGATAGCCATCAGGATATCTCGAAGGAACTTGTCATCGTTTGGATCAAGCGGAGCCATTCGCGAGTAATCGTGAATGAGATTATTGATTCGCTCCAGACGAGGATATAGTCGGTATTGTCTCCAGATTTCGTGATGCCTCTCAGCGGCAGCGATCCGTTCCCGAAGCGATTTTTCGAGAGGCCTGCCGTCCTTTGTGGTTTTGGGTTTGCCGTCCTTTCCGATCTCGAAGAGTTCGTCTTCACTCAGGTTGCAATGCTTATTCAGGAGCATTTCAATCGTCGAACGACACAAGACAAGCGCAGCTGCGGGTGCTCCGCAGACGTAAGCGCGAATGGCGTCATCGAGAAGATTGTTAAGTGATCCTTTTTCTTTGCCGTGTTTGTTCGAGACAAATGCAGGCATAAAGATCGGCGGGAGCGCTTGCCAACGCCGAAACACGGCCTGTACATCCAGCCCGATTGTTTTGATAACGTAATCAACCGCACCGAGTGCGATGCGGTAACGGTTTGCTATTGCCTCATCGTCTTCAAACTGGCTTTCCTGTCGAAATTCGAGTTCATGGTCCAGTAGCCAAATGGCCCACTCGAAGGCTTTCGCACCATCATGTCGAACCGGATCGAACGAAGAATCGTAGTCGGGATCAGGCGCTTCGAGGGCTTCCTGTTCAGGGAGACGGTTTGGGTCATACGGTGCTGACAGTTCCGGTAGTATGTCCAGCAGGTCCACATGAGCGATAGCAGGTGCCCACTGCTCCTTGTATTCGGTCCAATCTTCCTTGAACCCGTCCGGAACTTGGCGAAATAGCTTGTTACCGGCATCGACGCGACGTTTGAAGTCAAATCGAAGCAGAAATTCGTATTGTAGCCGCCTCCAAGCGACCCCGATTTCTGGAATGTCTTGGTGAAACGTCACCAAACGCTGTGGCGTACCCGCGACCCTTTTTAGTTCGCGAAACAGAAGCATGAATTGTTCGAAGCCGTTCAGACGCGTTGTCATTTGTGGGCTTCCTCAATCCTCCGGCGCGATCAGCTCAACCTCAGGGAAATAGGTGCGAAAGCGCCCTACGTCTCGGGTCAGGATCGGAAGTCGGGCAACCTGCGCATGCGCACCGATGA
The DNA here is from genome assembly GCA_003158585.1 of Alphaproteobacteria bacterium. GTDB lineage: Bacteria > Pseudomonadota > Alphaproteobacteria > Micropepsales > Micropepsaceae > Rhizomicrobium. The sequence goes on along the minus strand of PMKE01000026.1, from coordinate 10,305 downwards.
AGAAATCGGGAAGATTGCTGGTGCGAATGCCGCCGGCGCTTCGGTACCGACCGAAGATTTTCCCGGCGAGAAAGTACGCGCTCTTGGGTATCGAGAGCAGCAGGAGACCGGCGTCCGTCAACGACCGGTCGAGTTCGGGTTCACCAGCGCTTTTCACCGCGAGTTCGGAATACACGATCTCGTTAAAGTATACCGGGCCGAGGCTGGCACGACTGTTGATCTGTTCGATGGACCACGTCAGCCATTGCGGATCGCCCCTCAGAACGTCCACCAGGACGTTGCTATCGACGAGCGTCATTTCCGGATTCCGGTCAACGGATCAATCTCGCCGCGCGTCATATCCATAAGTTCATCGGTCGTAATGTCGCGAATGACACCCCGTTTTGCGATTTCATAAAGCCGCGCCTTGTAGTTGCTCTTCGTTCCCTGCTTTTCGATCGCAATCCCGCCCGCCGCCGTGGCGCGCACTTCCACGCGGTCGCCGGGCCGGATGCCCGCAGCTTCCCGGACTTTTTTGGGCAAGGTGACTTGCCCTTTTACCGTGACGGTCGTGGGCATGGATATCTCCGTATTACTTTTTAAGAAAGTAATACTGCAAGCCCGATAAGTCAATCGCGGAGCGTCGCAACGGCGAGAAAGGCTATTTAATCTGCGTCGCCTTCTTCTTCAGGCTTGCCGTCAACAGCGCGATGTTGCCGTTGTTCTGGCCGAGGTAGGAAGTGAAGTCGCTGCGCTCCATCTCGCGGATCCAGACGCCTTCCACCGAGAAGTCGATCACATAGAACCGCCCGCCCTGGCTCAGCACACGGAAGTTCACCTGCAGCGGCTTGGCGTTCGGCTTTTTGGGATCGATCATCACGGTCTTGACCACGCTCTCGTCCGATCCGAGCGGGTAGGAGCCGGTCACTTGCAACGTCTGCCCTGAGTATTTCGTGAAGTAGGACTGGTAGACCGTCACGGCGTAGTCTTTGAAAGCTGCGCCGTAGGCGGCGAGCTCGTCGGGCGAGGCGGTACGCCGGTATTGCCCCAGCGTGTACTCGGCGATCCTCTTGATGTCGGTGAGGCCGAGCAGGTAGTCGCGGAACTGGGCGCGCCGCTGCTCCTTGGAGAGCTGCGCGTTGTTCAGAATGGTGAGGCCCTGTTGGACGTTGTCGGTAACGAACTGCTCGGCCGGCGTCGCCGCCGAGGCCGGAGCAGCGGAAAGGCCCGCAACTGCGAACAAGAGACCCAGGAAGAACGCGAAGGAGAGTGCCTTCGCCAAGCTCTGTTTCAAGAATGAATCGCGCATGCGCAAACCCCAGGGGCTTAACCTCTGAGAGGTAATGCTCCCTCGGCCATATGGCAAGTTCGTGGCGTCAATTTGGGTTTTCCGGGCGCGGACTGCCGTTACGGATTTCTTTGGCGCGGTACTGGCGGTAGAGGCTGCGGCTTGTGGCATAGAAATCCAGCGAATCGCGCTCTATATCGTCCAGGGTTTCGAGGTTCCTGGCGCGCCTATCCAGGATTGTGACGTATTCGCGGCCAGCGATCCACCAGATGTGCTGTTTGATCCGGATATAGAGCGTGGGGTCGAGCGCAAAATCCGCCCCCATCCCAACCATATCGCGCGGCGAAGAAGGACCCAGGAACGGCAGCATCAGATAAGGTCCCTCGCCGACGCCCCACACCGCCAGGGTCTGGCTGAAATCCTCTTTGTGCTCCGGTATCCCGGCGCGGGACGCGACGTCGAACAGCCCGGCGATGCCGAAGCTGGAATTCATCATAAAACGGCCGAGGGTCTGTCCGGCACGTTTGGGCTCCGCCTGCATGAGGTCGTTGGCGAATGTTACCGGTAGGGCAAGGTTCTCCAGCGCATTGTGGATGCCGTCGCGAACCCCTTCGGGCACGTAGTTATTGTATCTTTCGGTAGTCGGCCGCAGCGTCAGGCTGTCGATCGTCTGGTTCAGCTCGAACACGCTGCGGTTGGCGGCTTCGTAAGGGTCGTTGTTGTCGAGCGCGTTCCGGTTCGGCGTCGAACAGGCCGAAAGGCACAGCGCGGCCAAGACCGCGATACCCACCTTGCGCATCACCCGCCCGCCGAACCCTCCGGCGCCCCCTCTGGACCCCCTCAAGTCCCACTTTTTGCCCGTCTTGCACAGAGGGCCTTCTGAAGCATATAAAGATATGTTTATATGTTTCATCCAAGGGGCCTTTCATGGAAAGCCTAGTCGCTATGCTGCGGGCCGCGGGCGACCCGACGCGACTGCGTCTGCTTCTTCTTCTACGTCAGGCGGAGCTGACGGTCAGCGAGCTGATCGAGATCATCGGCCAGAGCCAGCCGAGGGTTTCGCGCCATCTGAAGTTGCTGTGCAGCGCCGGGCTGATCGCCCGGTTCAAGGAAGGAAGCTGGGTGTTCTACCGCGCCACCGAGGAGGGTCGGGCTGCCGCGCTCGGCACGGCCCTATCTTCGCTGGTCTCCGGTCCGCCGCAGGCCGATCTCAAGCGGCTGGCTGCCGTGCGCGAGAATCGCGCCTCGGAAGCCGCCGCCTACTTCAAGGCCAATGCCTCGGAATGGGGACGCATTCGCAGCCTCTACGCGCCCGAGCGCGAAGTGGAGGCGGCCATCGTCCGCCATCTCGCGGCCGCGCCGATCCATCAACTGCTCGATGCGGGCACGGGAACGGGCCGCATCCTGGAACTGCTCGCGCCGCACGCCAAGCGCGCCGTGGGCGTCGACGTCAGTCCCGAGATGCTGGCCATCGCGCGCGACCGGCTGATGCGCGGAGGCCTCGCCCATTGCCAGGTGCGGCTCGCCGATACCTACCGCCTGCCGTTCGAGGCGGGCGGCTCGCTGGCCGGGTTCGACGCGGTGGTGTTCCATCAGGTGCTGCACTATCTCGACGATCCGGGGGCCGCCGTGAGCGAGGCCGCGCGGGTGATGAAATCCGGCGGACGGCTCTTGATCGCCGATTTCGCACCGCACGAACTCGAATTCCTTCGCGAGGATTACGCCCATCGCCGCCTCGGCTTCTCCGATAAGGAAGTGCAGGGCTGGTTCCAGGCCGCCGGACTCAAATTTGTGGCCGCAGAGGCCATCGCGCCGCACGCCGGATCGAAGGAGAAGCTGACGGTGAAAATCTGGCTCGCCCAGAGCTACGCCAAATCGCGGGCGGAGGCGGCATGAGTCTCAAGGACCTCGTCGCTGCGGAGCGGCATATCGGCGTGTCGTTCGAATTCTTCCCTCCCAAGACGGCGGAGATGGAGGAGCAGCTTTGGCACGCCGTGAAGCGCCTGGAGCCGCTCCAGCCCGATTTCGTGTCGGTCACCTACGGGGCGGGAGGCTCGACGCGCGACCGCACCCACCACACCATCGGCCGGCTCATCAAGGAGACGACCCTCAAGCCCGCGGCGCATCTGACCTGCGTGGCGGCGCCGAGGCGTGAAGTTGACGAGATCGTGCGCACCTATTGGCAAGCGGGCGTGCGCCATATCGTGGCCCTGCGCGGCGACATGCCGGAAACGGATGCTCCCTACGCCGCGCATCCCGAGGGCTACCAGTCGACGCCGGAGCTGGTAGCGGGCATCCGCGCCATCGCGCCGTTCACGGTCAGCGTCTCCTTCTATCCCGAGGGCCATCCCGATTCCCCTTCGATGGAGCACGATCTCGATCTTCTTAAGCGCAAAGTGGAAGCGGGCGCCTCGCACGCCATCGGCCAGTTCAGCTTCGACAGCGACGCGGTGGCGCGCTTCCGCGACCGCGCCGACCGCTGGGGCATTTCCGTGCCCGTCATTCCCGGCCTGATGCCGACCACGAATTTCCGCGGCGTGGCGCGCATGGCGGAGCGCTGCGGCGCCTCCGTCCCGCCCTGGCTGGCGGGCCTTTACGAAGGTCTCGACCACGATCTCGAAAGCCGGCGCATCGTCGCTTCCGCGGTGCTGGCCGAGCAGGTGATGGACCTGCATGCCCACGGCTTCGACCGCTTCCATTTCTATACCCTCAACCAGGCGGACATCACCTACGCCACGTGCCGGATATTGGGACTGGTGCCGAAGGACATTGCATGAGCCGCGCCGCGCGTATCCGCTGGATGAAGCAGGAGGCGCAGAAGCGCATCCTGCTGCTCGACGGCTCCTGGGGCGTGATGATCCAGGGCTACGGGCTGAAGGAGGACGATTTCCGCGGCACCCGCTTCGCGAACCACGACCGCGATCTGAAAGGCAACATCGACGTTCTCTCGCTGACCCGGCCGGACATCATCCGTGAGGTGGGCAACGCTTATCTCGCGGCGGGCGCGGACTTCCTCGAGACCAACACCTTCACCACGGCGGCCTCCTCGCAGGCCGATTACGGTCTGTCGCACCTCGTGCGCGAGATGTGCGAGACGAGCGCGCGACTGGCGCGGCAGCTCTGCGACGAGGCTTCCACGCCCGAGCGGCCTCGGCTTGTGGCGGGCGTCCTCAGCCCCACCAACCGCACGGCGTCGATCTCGCCCGATGTCAACGATCCGGCGTTCCGCAACATCACCTTCGACGAATTGAGGCAGACCTACCGCGATGCGGCGCGCGGGCTGATCGCCGGCGGGGCGGACGTGCTGATGATCGAGACGATCTTCGACACCTTGAACGCCAAGGCGGCCATCTTTGCCATCGAAGAGGTGTTCGAGGAGTTGGGCGAGCGCCTGCCGGTGTGGATTTCGGGCACCATCACCGACCTCTCCGGCCGCACGCTGACGGGCCAGACAGCGGAGGCGTTCTGGCATTCGGTGCGCCACGCCGAGCCCTTCGCCGTGGGCTTCAACTGCGCCCTGGGCGCCAAGGAGCTGCGCCAGTACGTGGCCGAACTTTCGGCGGTGGCCGATACCCTGGTCAGCGTCCATCCCAATGCGGGCCTGCCCAACGAATTCGGCGGCTACGACGACACGCCGGAAGTCATGGCGGCGCAGATCGGCGAGTTCGCGCGCTCGGGTCTGGTCAACATCGTCGGCGGCTGCTGCGGCACGACGCCCGCGCACATCAAGGCCTTTGCAGAAGCCGTAGCAGGCGTTCAGCCGCGCGTCGTACCCGAGAAGCCGCGATACCTGCGTCTCTCCGGCTTGGAGCCGTTCACACTGACGCCCGACACCAACTTCGTGAACATCGGCGAGCGCACCAACATCACGGGCTCGGCCAAGTTCAAGAAGCTGATCGCGGCGGGCGACTACGAAGCCGCGCTCGACGTGGCGCGCCAGCAGGTCGAGAACGGCGCCCAGATCATCGATATCAACATGGACGAGGGCCTGATCGATTCCGAGGCCGCCATGCACCGCTTCCTCTGCCTCATCGCGGGCGAGCCGGACATCGCGCGCGTGCCGGTGATGATCGACTCGTCCAAATGGAGCGTGATCGAGGCGGGCCTCAAATGCGTGCAGGGCAAGCCGATCGTCAATTCCATTTCGCTGAAGGAAGGCGAGGCGGCGTTCGTCGAACGCGCCCGCCTGGTGCGCCGCTACGGTGCCGCCGTGGTGGTAATGGCCTTCGACGAACAGGGCCAGGCCGACACCGCCGAACGCAAATTCGCCATCTGCAAACGTGCCTACGGCATTCTTACGGGCATCGGCTTCCCACCGGAAGACATCATCTTCGATCCCAACGTCTTCGCTGTGGCGACCGGCCTCGAAGAGCATGCCAAATACGGCGTCGCCTTCATCGAGGCGGCTGCGCGCATCCGCAAAGAACTGCCGACCGTCCATGTCTCGGGCGGCGTGTCGAACTTTTCTTTCTCGTTCCGCGGCAATGACGCGGTGCGCGAGGCGATGCACTCGGTGTTCCTGTTCCACGCCGTCAAGGCGGGGATGGACATGGGCATCGTCAACGCCGGACAGCTGACCGTCTATCAGGATATCCCCACGCCGCTGCGCGAGGGTATCGAAGACGTGCTGTTCAACCGCCGCAGCGATGCCACCGAACGGCTGCTCGATCTTGCACGGAAATTCAAAGGCGGTGCCGCTGCTGCAGAAGTCGAAGACGCGGCGTGGCGCTCGCTGCCGGTAGAAGATCGCATCACGCATGCCCTGGTCCACGGCATCGACGCTTTCGTAACGGAAGATATCGAAGAGGCGCGCGCCAAGGCAGTGCGCCCGCTCGACGTGATCGAAGGCCCGCTGATGGCGGGAATGAACGTCGTCGGCGATCTGTTCGGCTCGGGCAAGATGTTCCTGCCGCAGGTGGTGAAATCGGCCCGCGTGATGAAGAAGGCGGTCGCTTATCTGCTGCCATACATGGAAGCCGATCTGAGCCAAGCCAAGGAACCCGCAGGCCGCATCGTCATGGCGACGGTAAAGGGCGACGTCCACGACATCGGCAAGAACATCGTCGGCGTAGTGCTGCAGTGCAACAGCTACGAGGTGATCGATCTCGGCGTGATGACACCGGCGCAGAAGATCCTGGATACGGCGCGCGAGCGGGGTGCCAACATCATCGGGCTGTCCGGGCTTATCACGCCGTCGCTGGACGAAATGTGCCATGTGGCGGCCGAGATGGAGCGTCAGGGCTTCGAGATTCCGCTCTTGATCGGCGGTGCCACCACCAGCCGCGTGCATACCGCGGTGAAAATCGACCCCAATTACCGGCGCGGCCAGACGGTCTATGTGCCCGATGCCTCGCGCGCCGTGGGCGTGGCCTCCAGCCTGTTGAGCAAAGAGGCAAGGGCCGGCTTCGCCGCCAATGTACGCAAGGAATACGAAGAAGTCGCGCGCCTGCACGCCGCCCAGCGCGCCCCGGGACGGCGCCTTTCGCTCTCCGAAGCGCGTTCCAACAAGCTGAAGCTCGATTGGACGAACTACACGCCGCCGGTCCCTGCGTTTCTCGGGGTGCGAAGCTACGAAGCCTACGATCTTGCGGAGCTGGCGCGCTATATCGACTGGACGCCGTTCTTCCAGACCTGGGAGCTGGTCGGTAAATATCCTTCGATCCTCGACGACGACAAATACGGCGCCGCCGCACGCGGCCTCTATGGCGACGCGCAGAAGATGCTGGCGAAAATCGTCGCGGAGAAATGGCTGACGGCGCGCGCCGCCTTCGGTTTCTTCCCGGCAAACGCCCTGGACGACGACATCGCTGTATTCGGCGACAAGGCGCGCAAGTTCCCCATCGCCACGCTGCACACCCTGCGTCAGCAGATGACGCGCGAAGGGGCACGGCCAAATCTGGCGTTGGCCGATTTCATCGCCCCTAAAGGAATCGACGATTTCATCGGCGCCTTCGTGGTCACCGCCGGTCACGGCGAAGAGGCGCACGTCAAGGCGTTCGAGGAGGCCAAGGACGACTATTCCGCGATCCTGCTGCGCGCCCTGGCGGATCGTCTCGCGGAAGCCTTCGCCGAGCGCCTGCACGAGCGCGTGCGCCGCGAATTCTGGGCCTATGCACCGGACGAGAACCTGACGGGAGATCAGCTCATCGCGGAAGCCTATCGCGGCATTCGTCCGGCGCCCGGTTATCCCGCGCAGCCGGACCACACCGAGAAGGCCACGTTGTTCAAATTGATCGACGGCGAGGCGCGCGCGGGCGTGAAGCTGACGGAAAGTTACGCCATGTGGCCGGGCTCGTCGGTATCGGGATTCTATTTCTCCCATCCCGAGGCGCGCTATTTCGGTACCGGCAAGATCGAGAAAGTTCAAGTCGAGGATTACGCCCGCCGCAAGAGCTGGACGCTCGCAGAGGCCGAACGCTGGCTGGCGCCAATCCTGAACTACAATCCCCGGAAAGCAGACTAACGCCGCTCGGTCCAGGCCAGACGCACGGCCAGTCCCAGCATCACGCTGGCGGAAATCCAGCCCATGATCTTCCCGATCAGGGGATTACGGCGCATGCGCGAGGCCAGCTTGCCGCTGCCGAACGCCACCGCGCTATTGACCAGCGTGCCGGAGATGTCGAAGCAGATGCCCAGCACGAGAATCTGCAACCAGGCCGGACCTGCGCTGCGGTCCACGAATTGCGGCAGGAAGGCGATGAAGAAGATCGCCACCTTGGGGTTCAGGATGTTGGTGACCACGCCCTGGCGGAACGCCGCGCCGATGGATGGCTCTTCGCCGGAGGCGTTCAGGTGCGGCGGATGGCGCAGCATGCCGATGGCGATCCATACGAGATAGGCCGCTCCCGCGAAGCGCACGACATCGAAGGCGAGGGGGAACGCCGCGAACAGCGCCGCCAGTCCGAACGCGGCCAGCGTCATGTGGAAGAGGGTGCCCGTGCCGATGCCGAGCGCCGCGGCAATTCCGGCGCGCGTGCCGCGATGCGTTGCCTGCGCCAGTACGAAGGTCATGTCGGGGCCGGGCGTCAGGTTCAGCGCCACGGCGCCCGCCATGAAGAGAAGGAACAGATTGAGGCTCGGCATAATCCGCAGCGCCGGGTCGCTATTTCCCGAACTTCGCCGTGATGGAAGACTGGGCGAGGGCGTTCTTGCGAATCGCCTGATCTACCTTGGCGGGGGCCTCGGCGCTCGAAACCCCCAGTTTGGCGACCTTCAGGGCATAGACCGTGAAGATGTAGCGATGCGTCCGGCCCGGCGGCGGGGCGGGGCCGCCGTAACCCGAGCTGCCGAAATCGGTGAGGCTCTGGACCACGCCCGCCGGCAGTCCCACGCCGCTGCCCGCATCCTCCGGCAGGCCGCTGGTGTCCGCCGGGATGTCGAAGGCGAGCCAGTGCCACCAGCCGCCGGGATGGGGCGCGTCGGGGTCGTACATGGTCACCGCGAAGCTCTTGGTGTCGGACGGCGCGCCCGTCCAGGAAAGCTCCGGCGACCGATTCGGTCCGCTGTAGCCGAAACCGTAATAGATATGCGCGTTCGGTACGATGCCCCCTTCGATGATGGTGGGGCTCGTCAGGGTGAGTTTCCCGGCCTTGGCGGCCACGGCGACGGCAAGCGCCATAGCGGCGGCAATAGTTGCATATTTGAAAAACCTGCTCATACGACCCTCTCCCAGCTCGCGGCGCACCATAGAACTGTTCGTGGGGCGGTGGAATCGCGACTGCGGTGCCTTGGAAACTCATGAGGCGGCCGGCGCTTTTAGCGCCGTAGCCGCCTCATGCTGCCCCCTTCAATGCGGACCCAAACAACCGCGGAGCCTTAGCCCCTTGCCGTTATTAATCCGCGGCGAGCGAAGTAGCTCAAAGATGGGTGGGGTGCGCAACGGTCCAAAATGAAGCGAAAGCAATTTTCGAGAGCGTGTGGACTCGCGGCAACATTTTGACAGGGTTAATCGATGAAGTGTTTAGAAAGCTTCAAAGCTTGCCGTTGGTAGTGCGACCCGATGCCCTCCCCATAGGCCTCCGCAGGCACTTCGGTGAGCCGTTCGAACACCAATCGGCCGATGATCTGGCCGTGTTCGAGGATAAAGGGCACCTCGCGCGAGCGTACTTCCAGCACCGCCCGGGCGGAGGGCGGCTTGCCCGCCTGGTAGCCGAAACCGGGATCGAAGAACCCTGCGTAATGAACCCGAAACTCGCCCACCAGGGGATTGAAAGGCACCATTTCCGCGGCGAATTCGGGCGGAATGGCCACCGCCTCGCGTGAAGCCAGGATGTAGAACTCGTCGGGATCGAGCACGATGTTGCCGGTCTTGCTGGCCTCGATGGGGTCCCAGTAGTCGAGCGGATCGAGCAAAGCGCGCTGGTCGACGTCGATGATATTGGTATGGCGCTTGGCCCGCCAGCCGACATTCTGCCCCGAGACCTCGCCCTTCAGGTCCACGCTGAGCGCCAGCCCGTTGTCGATGTCGGCTTCGCCGTCCACCAGCGGCGTTTCGGAATGCAGGCGCTTCAACTGCGTATCGGTGAACTGCGGCGAGCCGCGCCGCACGCGAAGCTGGTTGAGGCGCGAGCCCTTGCGCACCAGGACGGGGAAGGTACGCGGCGAAATCTCGGCATAGAGTGGTCCATGATAGCCGGGCTCGACCCGATCGAAGCCCTGGGCTTGATCGGTGATGAGGCGCGTGAAGACGTCGAGCCGTCCCGTCGAACTCTTGGGATTGGCGATGCCCGAGACGCGGAAGCTGAACTCGGCGCTTTCGAGCAACGGTACGACATAGACGCAGCCCGTCTCCAGCACCGCGCCGCCCGTCAGGTCGATTTCGTGGAGGACGGCGTTGCCGAGCTTGTCGCGCACCGTGGCGTTCGGCCCCGGCAGGAAGCTGGCGCGCACCCGCCACGCCACCGGGCCCAGCCTCAGATCGATGCTCGCCGGCTGGATTTGGGCGTCTTCCACATCCTCGGTGGCGACGATTTCGCGCCGCGCACGGATCAGACGCTTCAGCACATGGCCGGGCAGGATGCCGGACGTGAAACTGCCGT
>PMKE01000124.1 GCA_003158585.1 Alphaproteobacteria bacterium | reverse complement strand
TCGTGGATGTCGCCAAGACCGAGGCGCGACTCGCGGCCAAGGCGCACAAGGCGGGGCTGCGGTGAGCATCGCCCAGGCGCCGGCACGCAGCGTGCCGACCTACTGCTACCAATGTGTGGCGGGTCCCGACCTGCTACGCGTCAAGGTCGTCGCGGACATCGCCACCGAAATCGGGCCCAACGCCGATGCCTGCGGTATCCACCCCGGCGACGGCCGACCCTGCGTGCGCGCCTACGGCCTGGTCGAGAAGACCTACAACCCGCACCGCGTGCTGACGCCGATGAAGCGCACCNNATCGGCTGGGACGAGGCGCTGGACAGGGTGGCCGGGCGCCTGACCGACATACGCCAACGCGGAGCGCTCGACGAGGCCGGTTTGCCGCGCGTGGCCGCGACCTTCGGCCACGGCGGGACGCCAGCCAGCTACATGGGAACTTTTCCGGCCCTGCTCGCGACGCTGGGCCCGATCGATTACAGCCTGGGTTCCGGACAGGGCGTCAAGTGCGTCCATTCGGAACATCTCTACGGCGAGTTCTGGCACCGCGGCTTCACGGTTTGCTCCGATACGCCCCACACGCGCTATATCGTCTCCTTCGGCGCCAATGTCGAGGTGACTGGCGGCGTCTGCGCGGTGCGCCGCCATGCCGACGCGCGCGTGCGCGGGGTCAAGCGTGTCAACGTCGAGCCGCACTTGTCGGTCACTGGCGCCTGCTCGGCAGAATGGGTGCCGATCAAGCCCAAGACCGATCCAGCCTTCATGTTCGCGATGCTGCACGTGCTGCTGTGCGAGCAGCCGGAGCAGCGGCTCGATGTCGAATTCCTGCGCGCGCGCACGGCCTCGCCTTACCTCGTCGCGCCCGACGGCTACTACCTTCGTGACCCGGCCAGCGGCAAGCCGCTGTTGTGGGACGAAATCAGCGAGTCGGCGCTGCCCTTCGACACGCCGGGGACGCGCCCGGCGCTGTCTGGCAGCTACCGCGTCGCCAGCGGCGTCACGCAGCGCGCCGATGGCGAGGTGGGACGCTTCGAGGCCGTCGTCGTGCGGACATCGTTCACCGAGACGGTCGAGGCGATGCGCCCTTACACGCCGGAATGGGCCGCGGCGATCTGCGATGTGCCGGCGGCAACGATGCGGCGTGTCGCGCTCGAATACCTGGAACAGGCCTGCGTCGGCCAGACGATCGAGATAGACGGCCGCACCTTGCCGTTCCGGCCGGTTTCGGTGACGCTCGGCAAGACCGTCAACAATGGCTGGGGCGCCTACGAATGCTGCTGGGCGCGGACGATGCTGGCCACGCTCGTTGGGGCTCTAGAGGTTCCGGGCGGCACGCTTGGCACCACCGTCAGGCTCAACAAGCCGCATGACAACCGGCTCCTGAGCGTGAAGCCCGGCCCAGACGGCTTCATGATCCCGCAGCTCAACGCGACAGGCAAAGGGCAATGGGCCTCGAAGCCCTCGGGCCGCAATGCGCATAAGAGCCTCGTGCCCATCGTCGGCAATTCGCCCTGGGCGCAGGCGCTAGGGCCGACGCATCTGGCTTGGATGTTCGCCCAGGATGCGCCCGCCGAATGGCCGCAGCCCTCGATGCCGGAAGTCTGGTTCGCCTTCCGCACCAACCCCGCGATTTCGTTCTGGGACACCAAGCAGATCGGCGACACGCTGGCGAAGATGCCTTTCACGGTCTGCTTCGCCTACACCTTCGACGAAACCAACCATATGGCCGACATCCTGCTGCCCGAGGCCACGGATCTCGAAAGCACCCAGCTCATCCGCATCGGCGGCACCAAGTTCATCGAGCAGCACTGGGAACATCAGGGCTTCGCGCTCCGTCAGAAGGCCGTCGAGCCCGAAGGCGATGCGCGCGACTTCACCTGGATCTCTGGCGAACTTGCGCGGCGGACCGGACTGCTGGAGCGGTACAACGCCGCGATCAACAAGGGCAACGCGGGTGTACCTCTGAAGGGCGAAGGCTTCGATTACTCGCTGCCCACGGACCAGGTGCATAGCGTCGAGACCATCTGGGACGCGGAATGCAAGGCTGCTACGGCTGCGCTTACAGGCGGCAAGGACGTGAAGGATCTGGCCTGGGTCCAGGAGCACGGCTGGTTCGTGGTGCCGTTCAAGCGCGAGGACTGGTATCTCTATCCCGCCATGGTGCGCGAGGGTCTGCGCTTCGAACTGCCCTATCAGGAGCGGCTGATGCGCGTGGGCGAGGAGTTGCGCCGGCGCCTGCACGAAGCGGATATCCATTGGTGGGACGACCAGCTCAGCGAATATATGGCCATCCCCGAATGGCACGATGTGCCCGGCCGCTGGGAAAAGTCCGTGAGAGATCTGGGCGGCGATCCGGCTGCGTTCCCGTTCTGGGGGATCACCACGAAACTGATGACGTTCACCACCGGCAACAACGCCGGCATCCCGCTCATGAACGAGGCGAGCAAGAACATCCGCGGCACGGGCACTGTGATTATCAACGCCAAGGCCGCGGAACGGCTCGGCATCGAGACGGGCGACTGGGTCGAGGTGCGCTCGCCGGTCAACTTCACGCGCGGGCGGGCGGAACTGGTGCAGGGGTGCCGGCCCGATACCATCGTCATTCCGGGGCAGTTCGATCACTGGAAAACGCCGGTAGCGAAGGATTTGAACTTTCCGTCGCTCAATACGGTTATTCCAATTTCGCTGGGGCTGACCGACGCCACAGGCTCCGGCGCCGACCTTGTACGGGTTTCGGTGAAGAAGGTGAGCGGCCCGGCGAAGGGAGCGCGAACATGATTTTCACGCACGGGCCAGTAGAAGCCCCCCTCACCCGGCCGCTTCGCGT
>PMKE01000082.1 GCA_003158585.1 Alphaproteobacteria bacterium | reverse complement strand
CTACCACTGAGCTACCGGGGAACGGCGCGTTGTCTAGCGCGTCCGCGACCGCATGGCTATATCAAAAGAGCACTCACCAAAGGGTTATGGATGGCCGACCCCCGCGCAAAACACCACACGCAGTCAATTCGCTTCGGGCGGTACCACCTCCATCTGCCGGGGACACGCGGGCAGCGCACTGGGCTGGGCGTCGGTCTGTGCATTGGGGGTGTCTTGGGGTTCCTGCCGATCGTCGGCTTCTGGATGCTGCCCCTGGGTGTTTTGGTGCTGTCAGTGGATAACCACCCGATCCGGCGGCACCGGCGCAGGTTTCAGGTCTGGTGGGGCCGCCGTAAACGAACTGCCGCAAAGCCTACAAACAGTTAAAAAGAAAAGGGCCGGGTGGTTAACCCGGCCCCAAGGCGTTGGGTAATNNGGGTGTCTTCAAGGGAAGACGGCGGGAGAATGCCTCCGCAAGGTTAATAATCTCTTAACGCCCGACTCAACTATACGTTTTTTAAGAAATTGTTTGGAGGCCACGTCCGGAATTGAACCGGAGTACACGGTTTTGCAGACCGTTGCGTAACCACTCCGCCACGTGGCCTCACCAGTGCTTGGCGCTATATCAGAACGATGCACAGGGTGCCAATCCGCTTTGCAGTCCTGTCGGGCCCCTTTGCTTGTCCATCAAGCCAACTCCCTAATAAGCGCCGCGCTATCAAGGAATTGCGAACGCGATAAGCAATTTCGCACGCGAACGATTCGTTATGTCGTCGAGCGTCTGCCGCGACATTTTGGCTGACACATGTATTCGCAGCTGAGGGCGGCACCGAAGAATTGCCGCAATATGCGGTTTCTCATGAGGGCAGAGGCGGCTGCTTCGCGGGCGCCGTCCGGGGGGACGCGTTGGATTTGTCTGCCGGCCACCCCACATAGGTTCGTGTCGGAAGGGGTCCCGTCATGGGAAATGCACGTAATCTCGCCTTGGCCGTTGCGGCCGTTTTTCTCATCACCACGCCGGCAATGGCGCAGGACGCCGCGCCACCCGCGGGGTTCTCCCTGATGGACGCGTTGGGTGTCGCTTATGAGACCAACCCTCAACTGCAGGCCGCGCAAGCTGGATTGCGAGCGACAGACGAGACGGTGGCCCAGGCCAACGCGAACTGGCGGCCGAGCATCGCCGCCACCGGCACCTACGGCTTCGAGAAGTACAAGATATCGGGCTATACAAACTGGATCGGCACACATCCTCTCGAGGGCCAGCTCGCAGTGCAGCAGAACATCTTCCGCGGCGGGCGGACTTATGCCGAGATCGGCCAGGCGAAAGCCCAGGTCCGCGCGGCGCGCGCCCAACTTATCGCCGCAGAGCAGACGGTGCTTCTCGGCGCGGCGACGGCTTATATGGACGTGGTGCGGGACGAGGCCATCGTCAAACTCCGCCAGCACAATGTGGACGTTCTGCGCCGCCAGCGCGACTCCACGGCGCTGGAATTCAAGGTCGGATCGCTGACCCGCACGGACGTCGCACAGGCCGAAGCCCGGTTTGCCGGGGCACAGGCCAGCCTCACCGCCGCCAGGGGCCAGCTCGCGATCAGCCGCGCCAATTTCATGCAGGTGATCGGCCGTCCCGCCGAGACGCTAGAAAACAATCCGGCGCTGCCGGGCGCCGTACCCACCAACGAGGACGCCACGCTCAACTTCGCGCTCAAGGGAAATCCGGCCATTCTGGAAGCCCAGGAACAGGAACGTGCAACCAGCTACGCCGTGGACGACGCCATCGGCGCGCTATTGCCGACGGTGACGGTGCAGGGCGGTTACTCGTATTCGCAGCAGTCCTACAGTTCGAGCCTCGGTGCCGGGCAGGTGACGCACGGGCTTGGGATCCTCGGCCAGGTGACCGTGCCGATCTATCAAGGCGGCGGCGAAGAGGCGACGGTCCGCCAGGCTAAACAGCTTCATGCCCAGGCGGCGCTCAATGTGAACGTCGCCGACCGTCAGGTGCGCGAAGCGGTTTCGGCGGCCTGGAACACCTATCAGGCGGCGCTTGCCGGCATCGAGTCCAACCAAGCCACCGAAAAGGCCGACGAGATCGCCTTCACCGGCGTCAGCAAGGAGCAGCAGGTGGGCGGCCGCACGATCCTCGACGTTCTGAACGCCCAGCAAGAACTTCTTAACGCGCAAGTTGCCGTCGTGACCTCCCAGCGCGACGCGACCGTGGCTGCATTCCAGGTTCTGGCCGCCGCGGGCACGCTGACGGCCAAATCGCTGGGACTGAAGGTCAAGCTTTATGACCCGCTGGAGCACTACGAGAACAACGCCGCGAGCTGGTTTGGCTTCGGCGACTGAATTCTTGCCGAATGGTCACATTCCGTCTTAACTCCTTCTTTGCGTTCTGTGTTCAACTGTCTTAGGGTCGCGCAAGCAGACCGGTTGGCGGGAGCAATCAACATGGTTTCGAACCCTCAGCATGAACCGACGATGGAGGAAATCCTCGCCTCCATCCGGAAGATCATCTCAGAGGATTCAACCGAGGCTCCGCCTGCATCGCCCGTCGAGGTGAAAGCGGCTCCCGCACCGGCCCCGGTCGTTGAGGCCGACGACGTTTTGGAATTGACCCAGGAAATCGAGGAGGCGCCCGTCATGTACGCGCCCGAACCCGTCCGTCCGGCGCCGCTGCCGGAGAACGACGTCGTGTTTGAACCCATCGAGCAGGCCGCCCCCATGAACACCGAGCCCCCCGTCCATTCCCCCGAAGGCATCTTCTCGGACAAGACACGCAAAGCGCTGGACGACACCTTCGCCAGCATCGAACCCGAACCCAAAGAGGAGCCGCGGCCGACGCGCGAAACCTCCTCGGCGACGCTGCCGACGGATGGGCTTTCGGTCGAAGCGGTCTTCGAGCGGGCCGTCCGTGAATCCTTCGAACCGGTCGTAACCGAATGGCTCGACGGCAATTCCGAAGCCATCGTCGAGCGCATGAAGCCCTTGATCCGCGAGTGGATGGACGAGCACTTCCCGGCCCTCCTGGAAGGGGCGGTGCGCGACGAAGTCGCCCGCGTCGCCAAAGCGCGCGGCGTCAAGCGCTGAAATAGCAGCAGATTTGGCCTCTTCGACCTCCCCCTTGCGGGCAGGGTTATCGCATATGACGG
>PMKE01000057.1 GCA_003158585.1 Alphaproteobacteria bacterium | reverse complement strand
CGCTATGAAGATGTTGTCGGTCGTCCAGAACAGCGCCACGAAGACGAACGTCGCCAGCAGGTCCCGTATGATCGGTACCAGGGCCCTCACAACATGCATGTCGAGCTACCGTCTTCCCAGAACCGGGGTATCCCCCGTGCGCCTGTCGATACGGATCGTGAAGTACCACGTAAAGGTAAGCGCTGCGGCCAAAGCTGCAAGCCCGGCGCCGGCAGTCCAGGCGGGGGAGATGGTGGGAATGAAGACCGCAGCTGCATTGGCGCCGGCCATCACCGCGAAAGCGATGGTCCAGATCGTGGTGAGGACAACGTTCGTCCGCCAGACCGTACCGGTGCCTTGCGACAGGTATTGCTCGGTGAAAGGCAGGCGCACCCACAGGGACCACAAGGCGGCCGCAAAAAGCCCGGCCTCCACGATCATGCCCGTCCGTATCACCGTCGCGCCGCGGTCGATGAACGCGTCGTAGAGCGCCAAGAGGCCGAACAGCAGCATTCCGGCGCCGTCCAGATAGCGGACGGAACCTGTTTCCACGAAGGCGCGGACGCCCAGGGTGAATGCCGCGGCAAAGGCAAGCCACAGGCCCAGGCTCAAGGAGACCGGCGCGAGCACGTAGAATATGACCAACGGCACAAGGCCGAGCAGNNATGGGCACCCGGCGACGCTGGTTTATTGGGCGGCCGGAGCGGTTGCCGGCGTGCGGCCGTATTTCCGCGTCACGTAAAGCTTCCAGAGCTGGGCGGCCCGCGTGAGCGCACCGTCGCCCGAGACGCTGTCAAGCGTTTGCGCGGCGGCTGTCTCGTCCCCCATCATGGTCTGCGCCATGCCGAGCAAGAGGCGGGCTTGCGCGACACCATCGCCGCCCTTGCCGATCGCCAGCTGTGTCACGCGCACGACATCGGAATAACGGCCGTAGCCGAAATAGGCCTCTGCCACGTTCACATCCGCTTTCGCCGAGGCACCCTTTGCGGCAGTCGCTTCCGCCTGGGCCAGGATCGCTTCGTCGCGTCTGGCGTCCGCATCCGCTTTGTTCAGGAACGGGGCGGCTTTGGCCGAAGTAAGAGCGCCGCTGGCAACGGCTGCCTTGATCGCTCGTTGCACGTCGCCTGGCGAGTGGCTGAACTGCGCGACATCGACCATCGCCAGATAATCGGGCCCCGTCGAGGTTGCGCCGACCGTCAGTCGCAGGCGGTAGAAGTCGAGCGCGGCGGCTTGCTTGTTTCCCGCCGGAAGCGATTCCATCGAGAAGTCGAGCAGAGAACGCCAGTCGTCGGGTTGGCCGTAGCCATTGGCCATCATTTCGAGCGTCTTGATCGTGCCCTTACGGTCCTTCGCCTTATCCTGGCAAATCACCAGAACCTGATAAACCGCATAGACGGGCATTTTGCCGGCAGCGGTGGCGAGATCTATCGACTTCTGTGCGTAGATTCCCGCAGTGGGGAGGTCCTTAATATTGTAAGCCGCGGCGGCCATTTCGCCATAGACCGTATCGTCGGCGCTGTTGTCCTGGATCGCTATCTTTCCGAGTTCGAGCACCTTTGGGTAATTGCCCGCCTCGTTCTGCAGCGCCAAAGCCGGGCGCAGGAGTTGCGTGCGATCTCCGGGGGGTATTGCAGGATTCATGAGCGCAGCCGTGACTGCAGTCGTCGCCGAGGCGTGGTCCCCCAGATTGAGATAGGCAATGCCAAGGAAGCGTTCGAGGATGTACTTGTCGTAGTCGGTCAGATCGGGGATGGCCAGCGCCTCATTGCACTTGGCGATGGCGGTCGCCCAGTCCTTGGCGGCATTGGCTTTCTCTATCGCTGCGACCAGCTTCATGATCGATTTGCTGATCTTGGGTGCAGCCGGTTTGTCGGCGGCCGCAGCTGGCGCGGTGATGACGGCACTGCCAATCATGCAGAACGGCAGAAATGCGAGCAACGCGGCCCGCAATAGACTCTTTTTCATGGAATTCCTCACCTGGCTATCGCGCGGAGCACCGCGCCGGGCGCCCGCTTCGCGCATCTTGATGAACTATGCAACTTTATTGTGGCGAAGCCTCGATTCCAATGCGACGCAGGAAATATTGCAGCGCAGCAACCCTACCGCTGTGACCTCATCGTAAGTGCTTCTTAACCATGTGCTGACACCTTGTCCGCGAAGGGATTTTTCGTCATGGGCGGACGAAAGGCCGAGTTTGTCCTGGGTTCCGTGCAATTGGGACTTGCTTACGGGATCGCAAACAAGACGGGCAAACCGTCGCGCGAAGCCGCGCTCGCGCTCGTGCGGCGTGCTGCCGCTTCCGGTATCGTCCAGTTCGACACCGCACGCGCCTATGGCGACAGCGAAGAACGGCTGGGGGAAGCGCTGTCGGGGAGCAAAGCGCTGACGCTCACCAAGCTCAGCCCGCTTGCCGATCTTCCCGCCGATGCCTCGCGCGAATCAATCCGCGACGCCGTCGACGCGAGCATCGCGCAGTCTTGCGCCGCGCTCGGACGCGAAAAGCTGCAATGCCTCCTGCTGCACCGCGCCAGCCATATGAGCGATCACAACGGCGTGATCTGGCAACGGCTCCTCGAACATCTGCGTGACGGCACGGTGGAAAGACTCGGCGTATCGGTCCAATCGCCGCAGGAGGCGCTCGAGGCGCTGGCGAAGCCCGACGTGCGTCACATCCAGATGCCGTTCAACCTTCTCGATTGGCGCTGGCGCGAGGCGGGCGTTGTGGCGCGTTGCGGCCGGCGGCCGGATGTGACGGTGCATGCGCGCAGCGTCTTCCTGCAGGGCTTGCTTACATCCCCCGATCCCGCGATCTGGCCGCACATCGAAGGCGTCGATCCCGTGCAGGTTTTGAAAATCATCGAAGAACTGGCGCACACACTCGGCCGCGAGAGCCTCGCCGATCTGTGCCTGGCTTATGTCCGCGGACAGGATTTCATCGACGGCGTGGTGATAGGTCTCGAAACGGAAGATCAGCTCGATCTCAATCTGCGCCTCGTGGTGAAGCATCCGCTATCGCCCGATGAATGTGCGATGGTCGAAAGCCGCGTGCCGCGCCTGCCGGAACAGCTTCTCAACCCAGCACTATGGCCCAAGCGATGATCGGCGATCTTTACCGGCTCGATGGTTGCGTCGCCTTTATTTCGGGCGCAGCGGGACATCTGGGACGGCCGATGTCGCGGGCGCTGTGCGAGGCGGGAGCGCATGTCATCCTCAACGGCCGCAATGCCACGCGGTTGAAGGAATTCGCGGGCGAACTCGAAGTGGCAGGACTCTCGTGCGAATGCGCCGCCTTCGACATGGGCGATTTCGAGCGCGTGCGCGCCTTCTTCGCCGGACGCGAACGGCTGGATGTGCTCATCAACAATGCGATCTCGATGACACCCAAGCCCTTTGCCAGGCTGGAACCGGCGGACTTCGCCGAGACCTATGCCAGTTCCGTGACGGCTAGCTTCGAAGCGGTGCGCGCCGCGCTGCCGGCTCTGCGCAAGGCCGTGGCCGCTGCGGGCGAGGCGCGCATCGTCAATGTCGCGTCGATGTATGCCGCCGTGTCGCCGGACAAGCACATCTATGCCAAGCCGGAGCAGGCGAGCCCCTTCCATTACGGTCCCGCCAAGGCGGCGGTCCTGCAACTGACCCGCCATCTCGCGGCAGAGCTGGGACCGGAAAGAATCCGCGTCAACGCACTGGTGCCGGGGCCCTTCCCGCGCCCGCAGGTTGCCGCCGACGATCCCGCCTTCGCCGAGCGTCTTGCAGGACGCACCATGCTCGGGCGGCTCGGCCAGGCGCCGGAAATCGCGGGACCGCTCCTGTTCCTTGCCGGCGCGGCATCGAGCTTTGTCACAGGCGCCAGCCTTGCGGTCGATGGCGGTTGGACCGCATGGTAGACTGAAGCCTGGAGCGCAATCCGGAAAAGTGTGAAGCGGTTTTCCGTTAGATTGCGCGACAAACAAAGAACTAAAGCGAAGCCGGTCCGCCGCCTATGCCGATGGCCTTTCTTTCCTCCTTCCGCAGCGAGTTCGACAGCCTCTATCCGCCATCCTTGCGCTCAAGATTGGCGGGGTTTCCGCTGCTCGGCGGCATCGGCGATGCGGCGATGCGCCGGCTGCTCGCCCAGGCGAGCTGGTTCGGACTGCCCGGCGGCGCCCACCTCAAGCGCGGGGGGGAGAACGACGCCGCCCTGTTCCTGGTGGTGACCGGCTGCCTCGGCGTCTTCGTGGAAGATCAAGTGAACGGTCGGCGCCTCGCGGCGCATGTGCCCGCCGGAGAGACCGTCGGGGAGATGTCGCTGCTCACGGGCGACAAACATACCGCCGAGCTCGTTGCCCTGCGCGATACGGAACTGCTGCGCATCAGCGCCGAAGGATTCGAAACCCTGGTCGGCCGCTATCCCCGCGTGATGTTCAACATCATGCGCGTGCTGGTGCGCCGGATGCACGACAGCGCCGTCGAGATGCGGCAAGGCGCGCGGCCCAAGACCTTCGCCATCGTGCCGTTGCAGGAGGGGCTGCAGGACGAGCCGGTCGCCCGCAAGCTCGCCGCGGCGCTGGTGGAAATGGGATCGAAGGCCGCGGTCCTCGACGCCGGTTCCGCCGAGCAATCGTCCGAGTGGTTCGCCAATTTTGAGGCGGCGCATGACGTGGTGCTCTATCGCGGCGATGCGCCGGACACGGCCTGGACGCATCTCTGCGTGCGGCAGGCCGATCGTATTCTTCTCATGGCGCGCTCCGACCGGCCTTTGCCGGCGCGGCCCGCCCGCGCCAAGGAGAGCATCTGCGGCCTGCCGGAGCTGCTGCTGTTGCATCCCGGTTACGACACCGCCCGGATGCCGGACCTCTTCGCATTCCAGAGCGGGCTGTTCGAGTCGCATCACCACCTCCGTCAGGGACGCGAGGACGATGTGCGGCGGTTGGCGCGCTTCATCGCCGGGCGTGCGGTAGGGTTGGTGCTCAGCGGCGGCGGGGCGCGCGGCTTTGCCCATATCGGCATCGTCAAGGCCCTGAGCGAGGCGCATGTGCCGTTCGATTCGCTGGGTGGGGTCAGCATGGGGGCGATCCTCGCGGCGGGTCTGGCGGCCGAATGGAGCATCGACGAGTTGACCGAACGCATGCGCGAGGCCTTCGTCGCCGATAACCCGATCTCGGATTTCACGCTGCCCTTGATCGCCATCGTGCGCGGCAAGAAGGTCACGAACCTGCTGCGTAAGAATTTCGGGACGACGCGCATCGAAGCGCTGCCCAAGCAGTTCTTCTGCATCTCCTCGGATCTCACCAGCGGACACATCCACGAACACCGCATGGGATATGTGTGGCGGGCGCTGCGGGCCAGCATTGCGCTGCCGGGCATCCTGCCGCCCGTGACCCTTCGCGGGCACATGCTGGTGGACGGCGGGGTGATGAACAACCTGCCGGTGGACGTGATGCGCGGGCGCCGCATCGGGCCGCTGATCGCCTCCGACGTGGCGGGCGAGGTGGACATGAGCGTGCACGACAGCCGCTACGGCGAGCGTCCGACCTGGCATCTCTTGTGGCAGCGGATGCGGGGTACGCCGTCCATCGTCTCGATCCTGATGCGTTCGGGAACCGTGGGTTCCGAAGCGCAGCGTCGTCTGGTGCGCGAACAGGCCGATTTCGTCTATGAACCGCCGCTGCCCGATCTGGGGCCGCTCGACTGGAAGGCCTTCGACCGCGCCATCGCCGAAGGCTACGACCATGCGCGCCGGATGATCGAGAAGCACGGTGTGCCGCTCACCGACGCTTGGAGCGAAGGCCCGGCGCTGGCGGTGCCGGTGCGGTAGTCCGCGTCAGATACTCTGCATCATCGGGCTCTTGGGCTCTTTGCCGACGAGATAATGCGGGTGGCCGTCGGTGCCCGTGAGCACCATCAACGTCACCTTGGCTTCCGGCCCGTTCAGATCGAGATAGGCCTTCAGCTCGCCTTCGCCCTCGGAACCCGTCAGGCGCAGCGTGAAGGTGGCGGTCTTGCCGTGTCCGCTGGAGGTGTTGAAAAAGCGCTTTTCGACATCGACGATCTTGATGTTGCGCCCCAGCACCATCTCGGCGCGCGGATCGCTGTACACGGTCGCCATGATGGTCTGGATGCGGGCGTCGTTCTCGAAGCCCTTGAAGAAGTACCATGCGCCGTAGCCGAACAGGGCGGCGGTCACCAGCCCGGCCACCAAGAGCACGGTCAGGCATCCCCACAGGCAGCCGTGGCTGCGGCGCGGCGGCGGCTCGTCCTGCTCGTAATAGGGTTCCATCCTTCCCTCAAGGCAAAGAAGCGACCAGACAAAAGCGTGCAGCGGCGATTGCCGCAAGACAAGTCTTGCGCTTAGTGTGCGTCAAATTCCCTGACGAAATATCAGCGAGGCAGGCCCATGCCCATCGTCTACGACGAAATCATGCAACTCAAATCGGCCGGCGAGACGTTCCGCTACACCGACCGGGACGTCATGCTCTACGCGCTGGGTGTGGGTTTCGGGCGCGATCCGCTGAACCTGCGGGAGTTGAAGTTCGTATATGAGAATGACCTGCAGGTAGTACCGACCTTCGCCAGCACCATCGGCTTCGGACAGATGATGATGGCGCGTTCCGGCATCAACTATCTGATGGTGGTCTACGGCGAGCAGCGGCTGGCGGTCCACAAGCCCCTGCCGTCCGAAGGCGAAGTCGTCGCTCAAACGCGCGTCGTGGGCGCCATCGACAAAGGCGAGGGCAAGGGCGCGCTGGTCCTCTTGGAGAAGACGATTCACGACAAGATGAGCGGCGAGAAGCTGTGCACCACAGGCGCTACGATCTTCGCGCGCGGCGACGGCGGCTTCGGCGGGCCCAGCGAAGGCGCCCCCGTGCCGCATACCATTCCCGAACGCGAGCCCGATCATTCCATCGAATTCGAGACGCGCCCCGACCAGGGGCTGCTCTATGCCTTGTCGGGGGACCGCAATCCGCTGCACCGCGATCCGATGGTGGCGCGCATGGCCGGTTACAGACGGCCGATCCTGCACGGACTGTGCACCTATGGCATCGCCTGCCGCGCTGTGCTCGTCAGTGTTTGCGACTACGACCCCAAGAAGATCGCAGACTTCGATGCGCGGTTCTCGGCGCCCGTCACGCCCGGCGATACCATCGTGACGCAGATCTGGGTGGATGGACCGGTCGTGTCGTTCCGCTGCAAAATGAAGGATCGCGGCCTTCTGGTCCTAGACAATGGCAAGTGCACCCTCCGCACATGACAATCCCCTGGACGAAGCGGAACGCCTGATCGCCGAAGGCCGCGCGGGCGAAGCGGCGGCGTTGCTCGGCAGGTTGATCGGCGAGGGCCGCGGCGGAATGCCGGCGCGCCTCGCCCATGTGCGCGCCCTGCTGGCGGCCGGCGACATAGAGGGCGCAATCGCCAGCGCACGCGACACCGCGACGCTGCATCCCGGCTTCGCCGAAGCGGCGCTCGCTCTAGGCGAAGCGCTGCTCGCGGCGGAGCAGCTTCCCACCGCCATCGCCGAGTTCCAGCGCGCTTTGCGGCTCGATCCTGCGCTGTCCGAGGCGCGTTTCCTGCTCGGCTGCGCCTGGCTCGAAGCGGGCGAGGCGGAGAAGGCACTCGAAGCCTTCGCGGAGCTGCCGCCCGAAACGCCCGGGCTCGGCGAAAAGATTGCGCTGGCGGAAGCAATGCGGGCGCGGCCGCGTTCCGACGCGGGCTATGTGCGCCATCTCTTCGACCAGTTCTCCACCGATTACGATTCGCGCATGCTGTCGCAGCTTTCCTATCGCGCGCCGCAGATCCTCAAGGAACTGGCCGATCTCACGCTGCCCGGAGAGACCGGCCTTGCGATCCTCGATCTGGGCTGCGGCACCGGGCTTTCGGGGGCGGCGTTCAAGCCGCGTGCGGTGCGTCTCGACGGTGTCGATCTCAGTCCGGCGATGATCGAAAAGGCGAGGGCGCGCGGCATCTACGATGCGCTCGCCGTGGGCGACATCGAGAGCGGGCTGGGGGAGGAGGCCTACGATCTTGTGATCGCCGCCGACACGCTGGTCTATCTCGGCGATCTCAAACCCACGATGACTGCGGTCGCCCGCGCCCTGCAGCCAGGCAGACATTTTCTCTTCACCGTCGAAGCCAAGCCGGGGGAGGGCTTCGAGTTCGGCCCCAAGCGACGTTGGCGGCATTCGGAAAGCTATCTGCGCGGCCTCGCCGAGGCGTATGGCTTTGCGGTCGCCGGCCTCATGGCCTGCGCGCCGCGCCAGGAAGCGGGCACGCCGGTGGACGGTTTTGCCGTGGCGCTGCAAAAAGTACGGTAGTGAGGATCGGCCTGGAGGTTGACAGCCATGACCATCAGCATCGGCATATTGGTGTTCGAAGACGCAGAGGAACTCGATTTCGTCGGGCCCTGGGAAGTGTTCTCGATGGCCAACGAAGTCAGCAAGCACCTGGGCGAGCCGCCCGCGCACGACGTGAAACTGATCGCCGAACACGACGGTCCGGTACGCTGCGCCAAGGGACTGCGCGTCCTGCCGGACCTCACGACGGCCCAATGCCAGCGCCTCGACGTGCTCCTGGTTCCGGGCGGCAGCGGTACGCGGCGCGAGGTGAAGAATCAGGCATTGCTCGACTGGATCGCAGCCGTCGCGCTCGGGGCCAAGTGGGTCACCAGCGTATGCACCGGTGCGCTGCTTCTGACTGCCGCAGGCCCCGCCAGGGGCCGCCGCGTCACCACGCACGGGGCCTTCGTCGAAACCCTGCGCGGGCGCGGCGAAGCAGCCGAAGTCCTTGCCGATTACCGTTATATTCGAGACGGAAACGTGGTTACCGCCGCGGGAGTCTCGGCCGGGATCGACATGGCTCTGTGGCTTACCGGCGAGATGCACACGCCGGAATTCGCCCGTAAGGTGCAGCGCGGCATGGAATACGACCCGGCGCCGCCGTATACCGCGATGACTTGACCCGCTTTGTTCCCCCCCGCAATTTGTGCTTATCTGCGGTATCGGGTAGGGGCATCGTCACCATCAGGGGAGTTTCTGGAATGTTGAAGAGTGTCTGTTTTGCCGGTGTTCTGATTGCGCTGTCTGCGATGCCCGCGCTGGCCGATTTGACCTGCGGCTCGGCGCCGCTCGCCCCCGCCATTCCCGGCGCAAGCGAATTGGCGGGCAGGACGACCGACGACGCGCACCAGTTCGTGCTGACCGCACTGAAGGGCGTAAAGAGCTATCAGGGAACGCTCGCTTCGTTCCGCGAGTGCCTCAAGACCGAGACCAACACCGTCAAGGCCAGTTTCCAAGAGGCGAAAGCCAAGGGCGATAAGGACAAGGCTGCCCAGTTGCAGGGGCAGTTGGACGCCATGCAGAGCGCCTGGGACAAGTCGGTCGATACCGAGACCCAGATCGTCGCCGACTACATGAAACTGCACGACGCCTACTGCAAGATGGGCACGGGCCTGGCGGGTTGCGCCAAATAATTGAACGGAACTAGCGCCGAATCACCTATCATCGGCGTATGACGAGCAGTCCCGAACGACGCAGCGAACGTCGTGTGCGCGAGCACAATGCGACGCGCGCTTCCATCCTGGAGGCGGCTCGCCGCGTCGCCGCGCGTGACGGCGCGCGCGATCTGTCCCTGCGCGGCGTTGCGGCGGAAGCGGGGTTCGCGCCCGCCGCGCTCTACAGCTACTTCACCGGCAAGGACGAATTGCTGCTGGCGCTGGCGGCACAGGACCTCTCCTTGCTGGCGCGCGCCATGCGCAGCGCCGCCGCCGGATGCGAAGGCAAGGGTAAGCTCGCCGCCGCCTCGGCGGCCGCGCTGTCCCTGTTGCGCACCACCGAGACCATCGTCGCCGGCTCCGCGGCGCTGCCCGCCAGCGCCGGCACCGGCGAGGCGGAACGCCTGTTCAACGGGCGGCTGATCGCCGCCCTCAAGGTGCTTTCGGACGTCTCGGGCCAAACCTCCGGCAGCCGCCAGTCTCAATGCGACGTGCTGCTGGTGGCCGCCGCCTTGAGCGGGCTCGCCCTGCTCGGCCGGGCCGGCCGCCTCGAAGCGCTCGGCTTCTCGGCCGAGGAAATCCTCGACCGCCTCGACGCGCATTTCATGTGCCCCGTAAGGGAAGCCTGACGGCCGCCTTGAATCCGGTATTGCGCGCACCTATTTGAGAGTGTCACTCTTTTTCGGAGATGCACCTTGATCGAACTCCGACCCTTCGAGCAGCTCGGCGGCGCCGACCACGGCTGGCTGAACGCCAGGCATCATTTCTCCTTCGCCGAATACCGCGATCCCAAGCGGATGAACTGGGGGCTGCTCAGGGTGTGGAACGACGACACCATCGCAGCGAACAGCGGGTTCCCGCCGCATCCCCATTCCGACATGGAGATCATCACCTACGTCCGCACAGGCGCGATCACCCACGAGGACGGCCTCGGCAACAAGGGACGCACCGCGGCGGGCGACGTGCAGGTGATGTCGGCGGGAACGGGCATCGTGCATGCCGAGTACAATTTCGAGCCGGTCGAGACGACGCTGTTCCAGATCTGGATCCTGCCCACCGGCCGCGGCGGCGCGCCCAGCTGGGGCCAGAGGCCGTTCCCCAAGGCCGAACGTGCCGGAAAATTCGTAACGCTGGCCAGCGGCATCGCAGGCGATGGCGATGTCCTGCCGATCCGCACCGACGCGCGCGTTCTCGGCGCCACGCTGAAGGCGGGCACCTCGGCGGTCTACGATTTGGGCCGCGGACGCCACGCCTATCTCGTTCCGGCCGAGGGCGAAGTGGAGGTCAACGGCGTGCGCATCGGCACGCGCGACGGCGCCGCCATCCGCGATGTCGAGCGGATCGAGGTCAAGGCGCTGAAAGACGCCGAAATCGTGCTGGTCGACACCGCCTGACACCGCCGTCCGGCTGCGCCAAAGACGCCGCGGGCGCGGCGTTGAAAGAACCTATCCCAGTCAGTATGGTCCGCGACCCTTGGGGCGTCGCCAAGCGGTAAGGCACCGGATTTTGATTCCGGCATTCCCAGGTTCGAATCCTGGCGCCCCAGCCAGCCGCAAACGTAATGCGCGCCTTCGGCGCGCTTGCCGCCCGGTACCGCCCCCGCTATAACCCCGCGCCTTGCTCGCAAGAGCACGGCCGGAGAGTAGCTCAGCCTGGTAGAGCACCACGTTCGGGACGTGGGGGCCGGAGGTTCGAATCCTCTCTCTCCGACCAGCCTTCGCGAGCGGAGCGAGCGAAGGCTGCCCTCCGAAGCCTTGGCGAAGGAGGGCCGTGTGTTCCCGCTCGCTTCGGCTGGCAAACCAGCCTCGCTTCACCGCAAGCGCACGACCAGCTTCTGTCCTTTGTAGGCGACCACTTTGTCCGGGTTTGCCGTGACTTCGACTCCGGTGCCGTGACTCTCGCCCACGAGAACGATGCGGAACGAACGCGTCCGCAACATGCCGGGGAATTTTCCGTGCCGGCGGTCGATGGTGAGCAGGTGCTTCGCGTCGTTCCAATGGAAGCCGATCGTGGCAAAGACGCCTTTCTCGTAATCGTAGTTGTCGTTCTCGTCCTCATAGAGCGTGAAGCTGCCGTCGGCGCCCGTGTAGATGCGCAGCTCGATCGGGTCGGCGGGCTTTTCCGTCGCGTACTGAACGAACGGCCCCATCGGCAGGATGGACCCCGCCTTGATCATCAGGGGAATCGTGTCGATCGGCGCATCGGCAACGACGCTTTGTCCGCCCGCGATCCGCTTTCCGGTCCAGAAGTCGATCCACGAGCGCCCGGCCGGAAGATAGACGTCTCTGGTCTTCGGCCGGTCCGGCTGGGGAGCGGCTTCGCGGGCATGAATCTCGGGGGTCTTCCAATAGACCTGGGCACGGAAGGCACCGAGCACCGCGTTCGAGGTCTCGAACTTGAAGGCGTATTCCCTGCCGGCCTCGAGCTGCACCGGCACCGTCCACGACGCCATCGAGTCGTAGTTGTGCGCGATCTCCTTGCCGTCGAGATAGAGTTTCCTCGGCCCGAAACTCCTCATGTCGAAGCGATACGTGCCGCTGACGGGCACGACGAGCTTGCCCTCCCAGCGCATCGAGAACTTGGGACCGGTGATGAATGACGGCCATCCCGTGTACCAGAAGAGATCGATCGTGGGTTCCACCGCTTCGTGGCACAGCGTCTTCCACTGATCGTCGCAGAAGTACTTGGCGTCGAGGCCGGGCTTGCCGTCGTTCGTTCTGAAAATGCCGGGTCCCGCCAAAATGCTCTGTTCCGGAGGCCGGTGATACATCCACTGCGTCACGGGAGAGACCATGATCGCCGGACCGAACATGAACTGGTCGGCGATCGGATACGTGTTGTGGTCGCGCGGGAAATCCATCGGCAGGCCGCGCATGATCGAATAGCCGTCATGCGTCACTTTCCAGGCCAGGGAATAGATGTAGGGCAGGAGCCTGTAGCGCAGGTTGTCGAATTTCACGAGCGTGCCGGTATATTCGCCGAACTCCCAGATCTCGCGCGGCGTCTCCGAGCCGTGAGAGCGGAAAATGGGGGCGAAGGCGCCGAATTGAAACATGCGGGTGTAGAGCTCCTGATAGGCGGGGTCCTTGCCGCCGTTCGAGAACACGCCACCCTGACAGCCGAGACTGAATGCGCCGATGTCGAACGTCCAATAGGGGATGCCGGCCATGCTGTGGTTGATCCCGGCCGGAATCTGGTTGGCGTAAACCTCCCAGCTGGCGCCGATGTCGCCCGACCAGGTGGTTGCCGCGGCGCGCTGCTGACCGGCGAAGGTCGAACGCGTCAGGATATAAACGCGCTTGCGGTCCGTTTCGCGGCGCTGGTTGTTGTAGAGGGCCTCGGTCATCACCAGCGAATAGGGATTGAGATACCGCGCGAAGGTGCCGAGATGATTGTCGGCCATCCGCTTCATCTCGAACTCCTCGGCCTCTTTGGTCAGCGCGTTGACGACGTCCGGTTCGGTCGAATCGATCCACCAGGCGTCCAGACCCGTCGAGAACAGGCCCTTCTTGGCGTACTGCCAATAGAGGTCGTTCGCTGCCGGGTTGTAGGCGTCGTAGTATTTGAATCCCGCCCAGCCCACCGTCGGATAAAGGAATCCGCGGGCGTCCATGTCCTTGTGGATCGCCGAGGCCGGTCCGAGCGCCGGCCAAATCGAGATCATGAGGTGGAAGTTCCGGTCGTGGAGCTTATCGACCATCTGCCTGGGGTTCGGATAGCGGTCCGAGGTGAAGACCATGCCGCCCCACATGTCCAAACCGCCCCAGTAGTTCCAATCCTGCACGATGTTGTCGATCGGGATGTTCAGCTGGCGGTATTTTGCGGCAACGGCGAGCACTTCGTCCTGCGTGTGGTAATGCTCCTTGCTCTGCCAGTNNTGCCGTACATCGGCGCCTGCCCGGTCAGCCGCCGGTATGCGGCGACGACCCGATCGATCGAAGTTCCCGCGAAGAGGTAGTAATCGACGTTGTCGCCGACTTCCGACCACAGCGACATCCCTTCGCTGCCGTCGCTGAAATCCGTCTTGGAGTAGTTGTCCCAGAAGATGCCGTATCCCGCGGTCGAGACCAGAACCGGCGACACCGCTGTGACGTTGGACTGCACCAGGCTCACCGTGTGTCCGCGGTAATTCAGATAGGGCGTCTGGTTGTCGCCCAATCCGTACAAGCCCTCGTCGGGCGTCAATTTGAAATTCTGTCTGACGTTGAAGGCGGCCCTTTCCCGTTCGATCTGCGAGGGGGAGAAGACGGCGGAGCCTTGCTCTTCCAATATGGTCCGGTTGTCGCGGGCGAGAAAACGGATCGTGCCGTCGCGTTTGTTCAACTGCACTTTGAGCGTTCCGGAGTCCAGCACGATTGCAGCGGCGCTCTGCGCAAATCGCATGCGGATATGCGGCACGGCTTTCCGGACGACGGACAGGCTGATCTTATTCGGCGTGCCGCCCTTGGGCCATTTCAAAACGCGCACGATGTCCTGAGAGGTGAACTGCACCTTGACACTGAAGTCGCCGGTCGTCAGCAGCACGCCGTTGAGGACGCGTTGGATTTTCGGCAGCTCTTGCTTCGCTGGTGCCGCGGCCGTGTTTGGAGCAGCAGGTTTGTGCCGGCCCGCAGCGGGCGAAACGGTCAGGCCGATGGCGCAGAAAAGCATAACCGCCGGTGCGAATATGTGGAGTCTCATGGCGTACATCCGTTGTTATGCGGTTTGCCCGCACAAAAATATATATGCTTAATATGTCCGGCAGGAAATGCCGCAACTGGAAAGGCGTGCGGCTTGGGCGCAGGCTTGTTCTCTGAAACGCGTTCGCCGGCCCGGCGTTTCGCGAGCCGGCGACGCTGACGGAATTACTGGCACTTGAACCCGCGTTTCGCGGCCGCCTGACAATCTATTGCCTCGAAGGGTGCCGTGGCGCCTTCGAGCGGTATGAACGCGACCAAAGTGGTTCCATTCTGCGCGCAGCGGAACTGAACCACATACCGCTTCTTGACGTTCTCCTTTCCGAACACATGGATGTCCTGGTCGCCCGCGTCGCACGCGATCTGGTGTTGCGCAAGCGCATCCTTGAAGGTCTGAAGCGTCACGAGCTGCACGCCGTTATCCGACAGCTTGCAGGGCAGGCCTTGCATCGCCGAGTCATGACAGGACACGGCGCGAACCGGAGCCGCCGAACCGGGAAGAGCAGTTACCAGCATATAGCCCGCGCCGCCCTCGCATACGATCTCGTTGAATTCGGTGTTGGTCGCGATGCTCTGACCGGTCCAGCGGTGATCCTTCACGGTGCAGGTAACACCAGCATGGCTCATGACAGAACCTAGCATCGCCTTGAGGTTGGCGTTTGCCGGCAGTTGGCACACAGTGCCCGGGGGTCTTCCGGCGGCTACGTCCGCGAGGTGCGTCGCTTCGGCAGCCAGGCAGGAGAAACCATATGGTTTTCCGGGCTCGACCGAAATCAGGAAATACCCCATGCCATTCGCACAAGTGACCTCGAAAGTCCTGGTGTCGACGGATTTTCCATCGATCGTGTCCGGACCTTGCGCCACCATCATCGCTTCGTTCACTTTGCAGGAGAGGGGCATCGAGGCAGCCAGCGCTTCCGCAGTGGCTTTGTCCTCGGCCAGCAAGTCGGCGAGGGTCTTGCCTTTTGCCTTGTCGTCCTTCGTAAGCCGCCTCGCCCGGTCCGCGTATTCCTGGAGTTGATTGAACTGTTCCTGGGTCATGTTATCTCGCCCTATGTGGGTTTCCGCGGAGGGGTAACCGTTGGATCCCGATGGCGGACCCATCTGGGAAAAAGCAGGGCTGCACAACAAACCGAGGGCCAAAGCCGTACCAAATACCGCACACAGTCTCATCTCTGAACGTCCTCTTTTTGCCGGCGGTATTGTCCACCGCATGTCACTGCGCCGTCGATATCTTGCCGATGCGGATTCAAATGCCGCCAATATATACTGTGTCATTTGTGACGAAAAAGTTCAATCGCATAAAATACCAAAGTGTCGTGATCTGGATTGTTCCTAAGCAGCGATGACGTGCCTTGAGGTCTAGCCGGGCATGTCGGGCTGCCTGTCGAGTAACTCGTATTCTTCGCATTCCGGCGATTTTTCCCCTCGCGGGATGCTCGCCTACAGGCGGCTCCTGAATTCCCGGAAAAGAACCTGAGCCCGAGGCGATTGCTGTGCGCTTTCCCGATATGGCGAAATGCGCCGATGAACAGGTCTTGCGTCAACCGACCACACACTGCGGCGTCGGTGCTTCGAGGTCTTCGCGATGATCACGGCCGGTTGGTATTGTCTGCTTGTTTATGCGCCGGGTTCGATGATCGTATCGGGTGAACCGGCGGTTTCTGTTCGGCAAAGCGATGGTGAATCGAAGCCGGATTGTTGCATTTGCCGCAAGCAGGTAACCAGCTTTGCTGCTTGACGAAAAAAACGATAAATATGATAAATACGCTCCGGGGGGCGGCAGCAAATTACGTCGATGGGCAGTCCCGATCGACGGAAGTTGCGATGTGCGCTCTACAGAAGAAACAAACGGAGACGTCTCCTTGCACAGTTTCACCGCCAAAGCGCCTGCTCGTGCCAACATAATCGGCGAGCACACGGATTATGCGCCGAACGGAGGACATGTGCTTCCGACGCCGCTGCCGTTTTACACGACGGTGACCGCTCAGGAAATCGCCGGACCTTCGGGACGAATAATCGCCAGCAGCAAGAACTTCGGCGATGAGCCGCATGAGCGTTCGATCGACGATCCGGCGCGCGGTCATTGGACGGATTACGTCGTCGGCTGCGTCCGGGCGGCCGCTAAACTGTCGAAACCGCCGGCCCTCGAGATCAGTATCAAGAGCGAAGTGCCCATCGGCTGCGGGATTTCGAGTTCGGCCGCTTTGTGCGTCGCAACCGTCCGTGCGTTGAACGGCCTCATGGGGCTCCGTCTCAGCGACGCGCAGATCGCCCTCATGGCGCACGAAGCCGAACACGATTATGTCGGCGTTCCATGCGGGAAGATGGATCAGTTCGTCTCTTCGCTGGGCAACCCCGGACAGGTTCTGCTGCTGAATACCAGGACGCTGGCGCATCGCAGGTATCCGCTGGCGGAAGGTACCGCAATCATGCTGGTCGATTGCGGAAAGAAACACGATCTCGCCAAAGGCTCGGGCTACAAGCAGCGCGTTGCGGAATGTACCGAGGCGCGCGACCGTCTCGGTGTCGGCACGTTGTCCGAATTGGGTTACGGCGATTTGGACCGGCTCTCGGCGCTGCCGGAGTTGATTGCGCGGCGGGCCCGTCACGTCATCACGGAGAACCAGCGGGTGCTGGAATTCGTCGCCGCACTGGAAAAGGGCGATGTCGAGAAGCAGGCGGATTTGCTCGCCGCCAGCCATGCCTCGCTGCGCGACGACTTCGAGGTCTCGATTCCCGAAATCGACGCACTCGTCGATTCTTCGAAGCGGTTCGGAATCCGCGGCGCGCGCATCGTCGGCGGCGGCTTCGGCGGCGCGATCATCGCGCTTATGCCGCGCGACCAGGCGATGGGCTGGTGGACTTTCGTTTCCAGGGAAAATCCCAATGGCCGTCTGATCTCCACCTATGCTCTCAGTGCCGGCGAGAACGTGTATGCGGCTTGATCCGCGGCAGCGGCCTCACTTTTCCGGTTCGCCGTAGACGATCCCGAACCCATCCGTGCCTACATAGACGCGGCCGAAGATCCTGGGATCGCCCGCAATACAGCGGTAGGTGCGGCCGTATTCGTGCTGCTCGTCATTGACGCGCAGCCAGCTGCGGCCTGCATCGTCGGAGCGCCATATGGCCGTGAGATTGTCCTTTGTGCCGACGGCAAACAGCGCAGGATAACGCTTGCCGGGCGGCGTCTTGCCGAAGGCGAGGGCAGCGACCTTGAGGCCGCTATTGGTCCGCACGAAGCTGCGTCCGCCGTTGGACGAATGATAGAGCCCGCTGCCGGACAGATACCAGAGATCGCCCATAAAGCCCGGCGTCGCCATCAACGGCCAGGCGATTTCGCGCCATGCCGGCCTGTCCGCATGCAGATCGGCCGGCAGGCCTTTCGTCCGCAAAGGCCGGAAATGTGCCCCGCCGTCGCGGCTCGCGAAGACGATACCCTTGGCGAAATCGACAGCGTAGGAACGCCGCGCGTTGGCGCGGTCCGGAACGGGGCGGCCGCCGGCCGGCAATCCCTTGACGCGCGACCAGTGCTTGCCGCGATCCGATGTGAACACGGCAACCGGCGGCGTCATCACGGTGAAGCGTTTTCCGTCTGCCGATGTGACGATAGCCGCGTCGGTGTAGGGATCGCTGTGGTTGTATGGCATCGGGTCCGGCACCACGTAGCCGGCCGGAGCGGGCGCATACAGCGGTCTCCAGGTCTTGCCGGAGTCCGTGGAATAGGCGAGCGTCGCCGTGCGCCCGGCGGCGTTTGCCTCATGAGTTCCGCTGCGGACCACGACATTCGGCGCACGCCCGGCGTAGTCGATAGTGTTCGTGTTGATGAAGATGGGGTGCTCGAATATCGGCTCCGAGCGGTCGAGATCGAAATGGGCGAAGCCGCCGATGTCGCCGAAACCGCTCAACAAATGCGGTCCTGCGGGCGGACTTGTCAGGGTCAGGATCGCCGTCTGCTCGACGCCATCGACCCAAGGACGCCAATGCACGGTCGCGCCGGTCCGGGCATTGAGAAAGTCGCTTGTGCCGTAAACCGTTGCGCCGGTCGTATAGGCGACGTGGCCGGAATCGAACGGATCGATGGCCAATCCCGTCTGCCACCACCCGAAGCCGGCTTGCTTCTTGCCCCATAGAAGGTACGGCGTCGAAGAGACGTCGCGAACGCTCAACGCACGAATGTCCTGCCAATGTGCGCCAACGTCCGTCGAACGCCAGATGATGTCGCCGTCCTTTCCGCGATCGATGCTCGCGACGACGAGCGTATCGGGCTGCTGCCGGTCGAGGCTGAGACCGTTGTAACCGCCGGGCGGACGGTCGGCGCCTTTTTCGGGCGTGATATCGGTCCAGGTGTTTGCATGCGTGTCCAGCTTGAACACCGCGCCGTCGCGGACGCCGTAGGGACCCATGCTGTCGCTGTAAGTGACGTAAAGGATGCCCTTGCCATCCAGCTGCGCCTGCGCCGGCAGCAGACCGCTTCGCGGTCCGCCTTTGACGGCGAACCAGGTTTGGCCCGCATCATCGGAACGGTAGAGGTGAACCTCGCCGGGGTCCGCCACTCCGACGAAGATGGTCTTCGAAGGCGAGCCGCGTGTACCGTTCGAAGGATCGAACACGACAAAGCTGAGTCCGGCATGAGGTCTTTCGCGTCTCTCCGGCACGCCGAGGCCCGTCACGGGAAAAGTGCCGACTTTGGACCAGGAGTTCGCCGCGTCGGTACTCTTCTGGAGGCCGTCATAACGCGATGCATAGTAGAGCACAGACGTGTCGTTGGGATCGACCGCGAGCCTCGGACCGAGGCCGCGACCTTCTTCGTTGCCGCCCATGCGGAACGGCACCATCACCGTCGTCCAGGTCGCGCCGCGATCGGCGGAGCGGATAATTGCCGCCGGGTCGCGGCGATAGGTTCCGACGGCCGCATAGACCACATTCGGATCGACCGGATCCGGTGCAATGCTTTCGACGCCGCGCAGGTTTGGGTCCTGGACCGCATTCTGCAGCGGCAACCATCCCTGCGCCTTCGCATCCCAGCGGTATGCGCCGCCCATGTCGCTTCCGAGATAGGCAAGACCGCGTTCGGCGGGGCTGAAGACGATGGTGGGAATGAATCCGCCGCCGCCGACCTTCACGTTATGCCAGACGTAATCCGCGGCCGCGGCCGTTCCGGCGGCAAGAAAAAAGCAGCAGCAGAAAGCCGCAACCGCAATTCGCATCAGGATGAAAATCGTGGCGTTCGACGCCGTATTGCGCGATGCTGACAACACAGTTCGCTCTCCTGCCTGGAATTGGCATCCTTGCAGAGATAAATCATACAGAAATAGATTCGGCAAACCCGCCGGGAGGACGCATGACGCTCCGCATCACGTTCGCGCGCACAGCGCTTATCTTCGCCGCGCTCGTCCTATTCCTGGGATTGATCGCCATTCGGTCCGGCGCCCAGACGCCAAGCCAAGCTCTAGGCCTGTGGTACGACAAGCCCGCCTCCGATTGGGAGCATTACGGCCTGCCCATCGGCAACGGCGCCATGGGTGCGGTCGTCACGGGCGGCGTTTCGGTCGACGACATCCAGTTCAACGAGAAGACGTTGTGGACGGGCGGGCCGGGGTCCAACGGGTACGACTACGGGCTTGCCTCCAACTCGCTCGTCGGCGCCGTCTCGAATGTACAAAAACTGCTGAGAGAGTCCGGGCAGCTTCCGCCCGAACAAGTGGCAGGAATGTTGGGCCACCCGATGGTGGCCTATGGCGACTATCAGACCTTCGGCGATGTGGTGCTTACATTCGACGGCGCGCCCGCGGCCCCGGAGAATTACCGCCGCTCGCTCGATATCGGTAAGGCCATTGCATCCGTCAGCTATACCGCGGGCGGCGTGAATTACAGGCGCGAATACTTCGCGTCGTATCCCGACCATGTGATCGTGATCCGTATCACGGCCGACCGGCCGGGGAGCATCACGCTCATGGCGGCGTTCAGGATACCCGATAACCGAAGCGCGAGGTATGTAACGAAGGCCGGCCGTATCACGGTTTCCGGCGCACTCAAGGACAACGGGCTCAGGTACGAAGCGCAGCTCCAGGTGTTGACTAAAGGCGGAACGCGAACCGATTCGAACGACGGATCGGTGCGGGTCGCGAATGCGGACTCCGTGGTGCTCGTTCTCGGAGCGGGCACGAATTACAGCAACCGTTATCCGCACTATCGCGGCGGCGATCCGCATTCGGCGGTGACGGCGCGCGTCGGACGCGCGGCGGCGAAGGGCTCTGCCCGCCTGTTGCAGGATCACGAGCGCGACTACCGGGGTTTGTTCGACCGGGTGGCACTGAATATCGGACAATCGATGCCGGATGTGCCCACGGACGCGCTTCTGGCGAACTACGGCAAGCAAACGGCGGCCGCCGATCGCGCGCTGGAAGCGCTGTTCTTCCAGTACGGCCGCTACCTTTTGATTGCCTCGTCGCGCGCGGGTTCTCTGCCCGCAAACCTGCAGGGCGTGTGGAACAATTCAAACACGCCTCCGTGGAACGCCGATTATCACGTCAACATCAATTTGCAGATGAACTACTGGCCGGCGGACTCCGCCAATCTCGCGGAAACGGCGGCACCCTTTCTGGATTTCGTCGGCGGGTTGCGCGCGCCGGGCGCCGTGTCGGCGAAGCGCGTGCTCGGAGCCAGGGGATGGACCTTGTTCTTGAACACCGATCCCTGGGGTTACACGGGGTTGATCGCATGGCCGACAGCATTCTGGCAGCCGGAAGCCGGTGCCTGGCTGGCATCGCAGTACTACGACCATTACCGCTTCACGCGCGACAGGACGTTTCTGTCGAAGCGCGCCTATCCCGTGATGAAGTCGGCCGCCCGGATGTGGCTCGATGCGCTGGTGGTCGATCCGCGCGACGGCAAGCTTGTCGTGTCGCCGAGTTATTCGCCGGAGCACGGCCCATTCTCGGTGGGCGCGGCCATGCCGCAGCAGATCGTCACCGGTCTCTTCAAAGATGTGTCGCAAGCGGCGGCAATCGTCAAAGACAGGGCGTTCCGCCTTAAAATAGACCGCGCCCTTGCCAGGCTCGACACGGGACTTCGCGTCGGCTCATGGGGCCAGCTCCAGGAATGGAAAGAAGATTGGGACGATCCGAAAGACGATCACCGGCACGTTTCCCATCTGTATGCGCTGATTCCGGGCCACCAGATTTCGCCCTTGACCACGCCCGGTTTTGCGGAGGCCGCCCGGATTTCGCTCAAGGCGCGCGGTGACGGCGGAACGGGCTGGAGCAAGGCTTGGAAGATCAGTTTCTGGGCACGGTTATATGACGGCGACCACGCGCACCTGATGCTCTCCCAGCAGCTTCGCGAGAGCACTCTGCAAAACCTCTGGGACAGCTGTCCGCCTTTCCAGATCGACGGCAATTTCGGTGCGACGGCCGGCATCGTCGAGATGCTTGTCCAAAGCCAAAACGATTCGATCGACCTGTTGCCGGCTCTGCCGCGCGATTGGCCGGAAGGTGAGGTTCGCGGCCTCAGGGCGCGAGGCGATGTCGTGGTCGACATCGTCTGGTCAGGCGGCAAAGCGCGGCAGATCGTACTTTTCGCCGGTCATGCCGGACGTATCAGCATCCGTTCCACCATTTTTGCCGGACGTTTTGCGTTTATTGATGAAAAATCAGGCAAGCCCGTTCCGCTGGCAGGTAAAGGCGAGCGTCGGACGTTTTTGGCGAAGAGTGGGGGTCTCTACCGGATAATGTCTCATGGCTAAATTATGGAATTATTCTAGAATTGTGCTTTCGTAAACAAACCGTGGCAATTATGCGTCAGGCATCGGGAAACATATTTCCCGGCCTTGTCCCCATCTAGCGAGTGAGCGCTGTCTGTGATACCGCTAACAATGCTAGAAAGAATCCTCGAACTATCCCTTTCGACAAGCGGGATGGGGTTGTGTAGATGAAGGAATCTTTCTCAGGGAGTGAGACTGCTTGGGGGCTGGAAACTCAAGCGAGTGATATCGAAGAGATCACTTTCGCGGCGAGAGGTCGCGGAAGCGCTTCGGATCAGTCGCGCGGGCTTGGCACCCAGAACAAGTGGTTAGGGCGGGCGTCACGCGATCAAAACGATATGTTGGACGTGCGGTGCCGGTTTGGGCTGAAACGAATTGGGAGGGACTTCGTGAAAAACTTCGGACAAAAAATGCTGCTTAGCAGCGTATCGGCCCTGACGATCATGGCGATCGCAGGCCCAGCAATCGCGCAATCCGACCAGGTGGAAACGGTTGTCGTCACCGGCATCCGAGCCAGCCTGCAATCCGCGCAAGCAATCAAACAGAATTCGGACCAGATGGTCGACTCGATCACCGCGGTCGACATCGGCGCTCTGCCGGACCGCAACATCGCCGAAGCGCTGCAACGCGTTCCC
This sequence comes from Alphaproteobacteria bacterium, assembly GCA_003158585.1. GTDB lineage: Bacteria > Pseudomonadota > Alphaproteobacteria > Micropepsales > Micropepsaceae > Rhizomicrobium. The sequence continues at coordinate 22,244 of PMKE01000057.1, read as the reverse complement.
GGCGTGACTCTGGTACGCGGCGACACCGTGAACGATCTGGTCCGCATGGGCTCGACCGGCCAGGCGGTGTTCATCCGCGGCTTGGCGTGGGTCAAGTCGCTGGTCAACGGCCGCGACGAGTTCACCGCGGTGGCCGGCCGCAGTTTGAGCTTTGGCGACGTGTCGGCCGACCTGATGTCGGCGGTGAACGTCTACAAGAGCCCGACAGCTTCACAGATTGAAGGCGGCGTCGGCGGCACGGTTGATCTGATCACCCGCAAGCCGTTCGACCAGGACGGTTTTGTGTTCGCTGCTTCTGGCGACTACACCTACGGCAGTCTGATCGACAAGGCTGTGCCGTCGGGCAACATTCTGGTCAGCGACCGCTGGAGCGGCAAGCTCGGCGAATTCGGCGCCTTGATTTCGGTCGACTACCAAGAAATCGTCAACCGCACGGAAGGCATCAATGTCACCCAGTGGGGCTGCTGGGACGTCGCCAACGCGCTGGGCGGCGGCGCAAAATACTATCAGGCGAAAGATTCCGCCTACGCCGCCTGTACGGCTTTGCCCCTCGGCGCGAGCACCAGGTTGACGGCGCCTAACGGCTGGGCCTGGCGCCAGATGGAGTTCAAGGAACAGCGCCTCGCCTCCAACCTCGTGCTGCAGTGGCGTCCGTTCGACTCCTTGGAGTTCACGCTGTTCGCGATGAACACCTATGCCCATAACCAGGACATGGAGCATTACGACTTCAGCCTGATCAGCATGGCGCAAGCAAGTGCCGGAACTTACGACTCCAATTTCAACTGGACGGGCGGTCCTTCGTCGTTGTCGTCGATCGACACCCGCGGGGGTTCGGGCCACAACCGCGATACCGACATCAGCCTCAACGTCAAGTACAATCCGACCGACAGGCTGGAAATCTCCGCCGACGTGCAATTCGTGGAATCCGACTCCCCATACCGGAACATGACCTTCTACACGCAGGGGCGAGTGCAGCCCAACACAGGGCTCACCGGCGTGACGGGGGATCAACCGCAGATTACCTACGATGATCTCGCGTCGAACTCGGATCCGGCCAACTTCCTCTTTCCCTTCGCGATGGACCATCTGCAGTACAACTCTGCGCATGCCATCAACTCGCGCATCGATGCGGCCTACACGTTCGAGGGTGACGGCCTGTTCGGCCTGATCAAGAAGGTGGAGACCGGCTTCCGCAACGAAATGAAGATGTCGATGCAGCGCAGCACCAGCTATAACTGGGCCTTCATACAGCAGACTTGGTTCCAGGGCGGTACATGGGTCGGACTTGATGGCACGATCCACAACGGACCGTTCCAATCGGCGGACGGCAATACCTACACTACCGCCACGGGCGGCTTGGCGACGGCCGTCAGTCAGGCCGAGCTGTTCCATTATCACAACATCGGCGGCAACAGTCTGCCGGCTTTGTGGGTTCCCAGCGCGTCCTTGGCTCAGATGAACGAACTCCAGTCGTACGCCATCATGAAGTCGTACGAACCGGCAGCGGCCCAACTGGCAAGCTGGTGGCAACCTGGCGTCCAAACTGGAAACCAGTGGCAGGCCTATGCCGCCGTGCACGGCTGCACCGGCGACGACATCACCTGCCTCGATGCGTACAACCTCACACCGGGTTCACAGAGTTCGGGCAACCGCAAGAGCAAGCAGGCCGAAGAGACCTATTCCGGCTACGTCCAGGTGGACTATGCAGCCGACACTCTGTTCGGCCACGATATCCCGATCGACGGCAACGTCGGCCTGCGTATCGTCCGCACCCACGACACGATCAGCGCAGGCTTGCTGGTGATGCCGTTCGTGCCGAACAGCGTGTGCAACGTCGGAGTCGGCGCTGGTCTGAGCTCGAGTTGCGCCGACTGGAACACGGCCGTGGCGTTCCTCGGAGGCATTGGGAATCAGGGCAAGACGATTGCTCGACCGGCGGTGAAGAATGCGTACACCAACTTCCTGCCGAGCATCAACTTCCGGGCTAAGCTGACGGACCAGTTGCAGGTGCGTTTAGCCTATTACGAAACCATGCTCCGTCCGGATTTTGACAAGACCTTCAGCTCGGCCTCTCTCAGCTACACCTTCCAAAACTCCAGCGGTCCTGATTATGGCCTCTTCAACGGCGATCCGTCCGGCAACGGCGGCAATCCGTACTTGAAGCCGATGACCGCCAGGAACTGGGACGGCAGCATCGAATGGTACTTCTCGCAGAGCGGAAGCCTGACCTTGTCGGGATTCTATAAGGCCCTGTCGAACTACATCTTCTCGACCTATGCCACGGTGCCGTTCACAAATCCGGTGTCGGGACAGACACAGAACTTTGTCTACTCGACCTACGTCAACGGCGACAAGGGCAAGGTCGGCGGCTTCGAACTGCAGTATACCCAGTTCTATGATTTCCTGCCGGGTGCCTGGGGTGGTCTCGGTTTGCAGGCCAACTATACGAAGATCTGGAACACCGGCGGCCACAACACGGGCTCGGATGTCACCAACTCAACCGCCGTCGCCTCTGCCAACGACAAGTCCCTGCCGCTGGAAGGCATGTCGCCCGACAGCTACAACATCGCGCTGCTCTATGCGAAGTACGGCCTCGATGCGCGGTTGGCCTGGAACTGGCGTTCCACATACATGTCCTCAAGCTCGGATGCCAACAACAAGATCCCGGTCTGGACGGAGAACTACGGTCAGCTTGATGCGTCCTTGTTCTACACCATCCTGGATCACTACAAGATCGGCATACAAGCCACGAACCTTACGGGCTCCGTGTACCACACCGACATGGGCTTCGAGGATTTCCACCCGCGGACGAACTGGATCGAACAGGATCGCAAATACGCGGTCATCCTCCGCACCAACTGGTAAGCTGAATACGTAAATTCATGAGTTTAGCCCCCCGGCAGCCATGCCGGGGGGCATTTTTTTAGACGGAACGGGGAGAGAGATTGACCGGCCGTCCCCGCTGCCTCGAGGCTAGCGGTCAGACCAATCCCAGCGCTTCGCACAGGGGGCGGAGATAGGCGGCGTAGACTTGCGCCCGGCCGACCGACTTGCGGTAGATCGGTTGGCGCACCTGAACGAGGCTGGCGGTATCCACCGCCCGGCGCGTCTTGTGGAATTCCACGCAGCGCTCGTCCCACGGCAAGGCGCAGTAATCGACGATGCGCCTCGCAACTTCGTGTAGATCGGCCACCAGCTCTTCGTATTGCACTTCGAGCATCGTGCCGTCCGGCAGCACGGCGCGCCAATGCGCCATCAATTCGTCGTAGGCGCGGTAGTAACGGCCCAGTTCGGCAAGATCGTAGGCGTAGCCGACCTCGCCGGCGAAGGTCGTCGCGTAGCAAGAGAAGCAGGTGTCGAGCGGATCGCGTCGGATGTGAATGATGCGGGCGCCGGGCAGGGCAAGGTGGATCAGGCCGACATGGAGGAAATTGGTCGGCAGCTTGTCGACGATGCGCTGCGCCCACGGAGCGATCACCGCTAGCTTGGCGGCATATGCCTCTCCCAGATGCTGCAGCTGCTGCGGCGTCGCGGCATCGAAACCGGCGGGGAAGTCCGCGAAACCTTCGCGCACCAGATCGGGCAGATAGGTCAACTCGCCGGCGCCGTAGACGGCGGGGTGGCTGGCCAGGATCTGCTCGATCAGCGTGGTGCCGGAGCGCGGCATGCCGACGACGAAGACCGGGAGCGCGCTGTCGCAGTCGGACACGCCAAGCGCCCGGACGCGTTCGGGCGTGAAGGCCGCGGCAATCGCCTGCATCCGGCCGATCTCTCGTGCTTCGTTGTAGGCGATCAAACCCCGTTTGAAGGCATTGGCCTTGTCCAGATGGACGAATGCCTCGTCCGTACGGTTCTGGTCGTCATAGGCCTTGGCGAGGAGGAAGTGCAGCGTAGCGCGGTCCAACTCGTCGAGTGAGGCTTCATGCTGGGCCAGCTGTTCCATGGTTGATACGGCGTTGGTGTTCCGCTTCGGGTCTCCGGTGTGGATGAGGACGTGGTAATAGGTCGGCACCGTGGGATCGATCACCAGTGCGCGCTCACTGGCGCGGCGCGCTTCCGTGATCTGGCCCAAGTTCAGGAGAGCGCAGGCCATGCTGTAATGAGCGGGCGCGTATTTGGGGTAGCGCGAAAGAATGTGCCGGCAATTCTCCAGCACGGCCTCGTTGCGCGCCTCTCCCGCCAGGATTTGGGAGGTATCGCGGCAGACCGCCCGCAAGTGCGGGTCCAGGCCGACGGCCTCTTTGAATACCGCCATCGCGCGGCCCCGGCGCCCCTGCTTCAGCAGCAGGTTGCCGAGCTTGACCCTGGATTCGATCGCCGCCGGCGCCGCGGCGACGGACCGCTCATATGCCGCCACCGCCTCTTCGGGCCGGCCCGCTTGCAGCAGCGCGGCGGCCAGGTTGTCCTGGAATACCGCATTCTGCGGGCACTGTGCCGCCGCCTGGCCGAGCCAGTCGAGCGCTTCGCTGGAGTTGCCTTGCTGCATGCACAATACGCCAAGCGACTCCTTGGCGTCGTAGAGGCCGGCATCGAGCGCGATCGCCGCTCGATAGAGTTGTTCGGCGTCCTGGAGGCGGCCTTGCCGGTGCAGCGCCTGGGCCGAGGTGAAATGGCTCTGCGCCGTCGCGCCCTGGTTACGGTCGTTCATGATCCTCGGTGCCTCTGCTGCGCCACCCTGTGATGTTGCCTGCCCGCCGTCAACACGACCGCCCATCGCGGTTACGGACGGTCCGGATCGCGAGATTATGGCCCAGTCTGCGCGACTTATGTGATCAGATATCCTTCTTTCCAGGTCCGGATTTTGGCCGTTCGGAGTGTCTCCCTACGGCTTGCTTTTGCTGTGGGGCAGGTACAAGGTCGGCAAGAACGGACACCATCTTAATCATATCAGAGCGTTCAAATCAGTCACAAACCGGGGAAAAACATGAGCCAGCAAAACCGTTCCCGTGCGCGCGGAATTGGTGGTGCGCTTTTTATTCTTGCTGCGGCGGGCCTTGCGGTTTCAGGCTGCGGGCCAAAGGAAGAAAAGGCACCTGCGCCAAGCGCGTCGGCGCAAAACGCTCCGCTTCCGTATTTCGCCGAGAAGAACGGCCGTCACGCCTTCATGGTGGACGGCGCGCCGTTCCTCGTACTGGGAGCCCAGGCGAACAACTCGTCGAATTATCCCGCCATGCTTCCGAAGGTCTGGCCGGCGGTCGAGATGCTCGGCGTCAATACGCTCGAAATCCCCGTCGCCTGGGAACAGATTGAGCCGCAAGAAGGCAAGTTCGATTTCTCCTATGTCGATACGCTGCTGACGCAGGCGCGTCAGCATCACGTGCGCCTTATCCTGTTGTGGTTCGGCACCTGGAAAAACACCGGTCCTGCCTACACGCCCGCATGGGTAAAGACGAACAACGACCGCTTCCCGCGGATGATCGATGCCAAGGGCAACCGGGTCTATGCCTTGTCGCCGCTCTACCGGTCCACGCTGGACGCGGACAGCAAGGCGTTCGCGGCGTTCATGGCGCACCTGAAGACGGCGGATCCCGAGCGCACGGTGATCCTGGTGCAGGTCGAGAACGAGTCCGGCACCTACGGCACGGTCAGAGATTATTCGCCCGTGGCGCAGAAGCTGTTTAACAGCCCGGTTCCCGACAAGCTTGTGGCCGGTCTTCACAAGAAGCCGGGAACCTGGAAGCAGGTCTTCGGAAAGGACGCCGACGAATCCTTCCACGCCTGGAGTATCGCCAGCTATATCGAAAAGGTCGCCGAGGCTGGCAAAGCGGCCTATCCGCTGCCCATGTACGTCAACGCCGCCCTGCGCGACCCGTACAAATATCAGGCGCCGAACACTTATGCCGCCGGCGGTCCCACCTGGAATGTCCTCGACATCTGGAAGATCGCGGCGCCTTCGATCAGCGTCGAGGCGCCGGACATCTACGGGAACACTTATGCCGACGTGACGGGGCAGATCGCGCGCTACCACCGGCCTGACAACCCGCTTCTGATCCCGGAGTTCGGCAATTCGCCCTGGTTTGCCCGCTTCTTCTTCGCGGCACTGGGCAATCATGCTGTCGGCTTCGCGCCATTCGGCATGGATTTCACGAAGTACTACAACCATCCTCTGGGCGCCTCGGCCGTCAACGAGGAAACCATCGCTCCGTTCGCACTGAATTACCGGATCATCTCGCCGATGATGCGCGAATGGGCGAAGCTCAGCTTCGAATCAGATGTCTGGGGCGTGGCGGAGCCCGACGATCACAAGGCGCAATCCATCGATCTCGGCCGCTGGACGGCAAAGATCGAATACCAGCAATGGCAATTCGGCTTCGCGAACTGGGAAGCCAATCGCAAGGCCGGCATCCCGCCCGGGACGGAAAAGCCGTGCGGCGGCGCTTTGATCGCACGCCTCGGTCCCGACGAATATCTGGTGATCGCGCTTCACGCGCGCGTCTCGTTCGAGCTGACGGACAAGAAGAGCAAGCAACACGCGATGTTCGACAGGGTCGAGGAAGGCCGCTACGTGAACGGCAAGTGGGTCTTCGACCGGGTCTGGAACGGAGACCAGACCGACTACGGCCTCAATTTCACCTCCGAATCCCAGGTGCTGCGCGTGAAAATGGCCACCTATTGAGGCAGGCAGCTGCTCGCGACCGGCGGGACAAAGCGCAAGGTGAGGGACAAACGATGACGGCCGATGTGCAACATCTGCGAAGAACGGTCTGCACGTTCGGCAGGACAGCGCTGTCGGTCGCCGTTTTATCGATGTTGCTCTCCGGCTGCGACGTTGAGAAAAGCGTGACGCCTGCCGTGAAAAACACGGCGCCTATTCCCAGTATCGTCGAGAAGAACGGACGTTTTGCGCTGATGGTCGATGGCGCTCCGTATCTGATCCTCGGCACCCAGATGAACAACTGGAGCAACTATCCATCGATGCTCCCCAAAGTCTGGCCTGCGGTCGAAAAGCTGGGTGCGAATACACTGATCGGGCCCGTCGCCTGGGAACAGATCGAGCCGATCGAAGGAAAATACGATTTTTCCTATGTCGATACGCTGATTACGCAAGCTCGCGCGCATCATGTACGGTTGGTGCTTCTATGGTTCGGCACCTGGAAGAACACTTCGCCGAGCTACGCACCGGATTGGGTCAAGGGCAATAACCACCGCTTCCCTCGGATCGTCGATCCCAAAGGCAACCTAACCGTTTCCCTGTCGCCGCACTATCAGGCGACGCTCGATGCCGACCGCAAGGCGTTTGTCAAACTGATGACGCACCTGAAAGAGGTCGATAGCGAGCGCACGGTCATCATGGTGCAGGTCGAGAACGAGCCGGGCGTCTATCGCAGCGTGCGCGACCACGCACCTGCGGCGCAGAAATTGTTCGACGGTCCCGTTCCAGGCGAGCTGGTTGCGGGAATGCATAAGAAACCGGGCACCTGGAAGCAGGTGTTCGGCAAGAACGCCGACGAATATTTTCATGCCTGGCATATGGCAAGGTTCATCGAGCAGGTCGCCAGTGCCGGTCATGCGGTCTATCCGCTGCCCATGTTCGTCAATGCGGCGCTGCGCGACCCGATCAAATATCAGGACCCCTTCAACTATGCGAGCGGCGGGCCGACCTGGAACGTCATCGACATCTATAAAATCGCGGCGCCGACGCTGCGCATCGAAGCGCCGGACATCTATGCCCGCGACTACCGCACATTCATGGCTCATATCGAGGGCTACGCACGGCCCGATAACCCGCTGTTCGTTCCCGAAATCGGTTCCGATGCGCCCTATGCCCGTTATCTCTTCGCCGTGCTCGGCAGACATGCGATCGGCTTTACGCCGTTCGGCGTGGATTTCACGGGGTTTTCGAACTACCCGCTCGGCGCCAAGGAGGTGAACGACGAGATCGTCGATGCCTTCGCCGCGCCTTACCGCTTGATCGGGCCGATGGCGCGCGAATGGGCGAAACTCAGCTTCGAAAACGACGTCTGGGGCGTCTCCGAGCCCGATGACCACAAGGCGCAGACCCTTGACCTCGGCCCTTGGAACGCGACCGTGTCCTACCGCATGTGGCAGTTCGGCCTCGAAGCCTTCTACAAAGGGTATGACAGGCCGGCCGGCAGCGATATGCCGACCGGCGGCGCGCTGATAGCTCGACTCGGGCCGGACGAGTTTCTGGTTGCGGGTTACCGTGCCCGGGTCGATTTCAGTCTGAACGATCCGAAGAGCAAGAAGCACGTCATGTTCATGCGGGTCGAAGAAGGCCATTATGAACACGGCAAATGGGTGTTCGACCACGTCTGGAACGGCGACGCGACGGACTGGGGTCTTACTTTTCTTGCACAGCCCCAAGTTTTGCGCGTGAAACTGGCAACCTACTGAGACCACCAAACAACCAGGGACCGAAACGATGAAAAGAAACACGATGCTTCGGTGGAGCCTCATCCCGGCGGCGGTGCTGCTGGTGGTTGCAGGCGTGACGTCGTCCCGCGCCAGCGTCTGGGGCGATCTATTCGGCTCGAAGCCCAAGCCCGCGCCGGTGGCGAACTGGCAGCGTACGGACACCGGCGTCGTCGTCTCGCCGCTCAAGGGCGAGGCGCGCAAGGTGCGGCTCGTCGTGATGACGGATTCGATCGTTCGCGTCACGGCGGTACCCGGCGAAAGCCTCGACCTGCCGAAAAGCCTGATGGTCGGCGCGGCGCCTGCGGCGACGACGTTCGACGTGGCGGCAACCGGCGACACGCTGACCTTGAAGACGGATAAAATCGTCGCCGAGGTGTCGCTCACCGACGGCCGGGTGAGGTTCCTCGACAGCCTGGGCAAGCCCGTGCTCGCTGCCGTGAACGGCGGCGAGTTCAAGCCGGAGAAGGTGGACGGCAAGGACTTCTACGGCATCCGCCAACAGTTCAACCCCGGCACCGACGAGGGCTTCTACGGCCTCGGCCAGCACCAGAACGGCCAGATGAACTACAACGGCGAGGACGTCGTTCTCGCCCAGCACAACATGGACGTCGCCATTCCCTTCGTCGTTTCGACCTCCAACTACGGCGTGCTGTGGGACAATTACTCGATCACGCGGTTCGGCTATCCCGACGAATACCCCCCGATGTCGGCCGAGCTGACGCTTTACGATGCGAACGGAAGCAAGGGCGGCCTGACGGCGCGATATTTCGACGGGAACAAGCTCAAGCTCGAGCGCGTCGAAAGCGACCCCAACTACCAGTTCGAGCCCGATCAGGCCAACTGGCCGTCGGAAATGAAGGACGTCAAGGCTCCCGACCGCCGTGTCGTGTGGAGCGGCAAGATCGAATCCGCAAAGACGGGTGTGCACAAGTTCCGCTTCTTCGTCTCCGGCTACTTCAAACTCTACCTCAACGACAAGCTGGTGATGGATAGCTGGCGTCAGAACTGGCAGGGCTGGTATCGCAATGTCGATTTGCCGATGCAGGCCGGCGTTGCCCAGAACTTCCGCGCCGAGTGGATTCCGCAGGATGGCTATCTGCGTTTCCTGCACATCGATCCGATGCCGGAAGCCGAACGCCACGAACTGTCGCTGCATTCCGACGTGGCGAACGCGATCGACTACTATTATATCGCCGGCGGCAATCTGGACGACGTGATCGCCGGATACCGTCACCTGACCGGCCCGGCGGCGCTGATGCCGCGCTGGGCGTACGGCTACTGGCAGAGCCGCCAGCGCTACAAGACACAGGACGAACTGGTCGCCATCTTCAAGAAGTATCGGGCGCTGAATCTGCCGATCGACGTCATCGTGCAGGATTGGCGCTACTGGAAGGACCCCGAATGGGGTTCTCACGATTTCGATTCCGCGCGCTATCCCAATCCCCAGAAGATGTTCGATCAGATCCACGGCATGCACGGTCAGGAGATGATCGTAATATGGCCGAAATTCTACGAGGGCCTCGCGAACTTCAAAGAATTCGACGACAAGCACCTGATGTATCGTTACTCCGTCGACAAGGGCTGGAAGGACTGGGTTGGTCCCGGCTTCGTCAGCTCCAATTACGACGCCTATTCACCGGAAGCGCGCGACATCTATTGGCGCCAGATTCAGCCCAAGCTCGACGTTCTAAGTCCCGACGCGTGGTGGATGGACAACGACGAACCCGACATCCGCTCCAACATGCCGATCGACGACCAGATCAAGATGCGCGGCCCGACCGTACTGGGACCGGGCGCGGAGTTCTACAACTCCTATCCGCTCATGCACGTTTGCGGCTTCTATGACCACTGGCAGGCGGCGCATCCCGATCAGCGCACCTTTATCCTCACGCGTTCGGGTTTTGCCGGCGTCCAGCGTTGCAGTGCGGCCGTCTGGAGCGGCGACATCGCAGCGCGCTGGAGCGATATGCGCGACCAGATCTCGGCGGGTGTGAACTTCTCGCTGTCGGGCATCCCGAATTGGACGTTCGACATCGGCGGTTACACGATGGAAGGCCGCTACGGCGGCTTCCTAGACGACGGTCAGGTCAAATACACGCCGCCGAAAAGCAAGGCCGATCTCGCCGAATGGACGGAGCTATATACGCGCTGGTTCGAGTTCGGCGCCTTCGTCCCGATCTTCCGTTCGCACGGCGAACTTCGCCGCCGCGAAATCTTCGAAATGGCCAAGCCGGGCACGCCTATCTTCAACATCCTGGCGTTCTACGACCGGCTGCGCTACCGGCTGATTCCCTACATCTACACTCTGGCTGCGGGTTCTTATCACGACGCCGGCACGATCATGCGCGGTCTGGTGATGGACTTCCCGAACGACGCGAAGGTGCGCAACATCGACGACGAATACATGTTCGGTCCGTCGTTCCTGGTAGCTCCCGTCACGGAGTACAAAGCACGCAGCCGCGAGGTTTATCTGCCCGCGGGTGTGCGCTGGTACGATTTCTTTACGGGCCAGGTCTACGACGGCGGGCAGCAGATCACGGCTGCGGCGCCGCTCGAACACATGCCGATCTTCGTCAAGGAGGGCGCCATCGTCCCGACCGGGCCGAAGATTCAATACACGGACCAGAAGCCTCGCGAGCCGTTGACGCTGTTCGTCTACACGGGCAGGGACGGCCATTTCGCGCTTTACGAGGACGACGGTACGAGCAATGCCTATCGGCAGGGGCAGTGGTCCCGCATTCCGCTCGGCTACGAAGAAAGCAGCGGAACATTGACGATCGGCGAACGTACCGGCTCGTATCGGGGCATGATCGAGAACCGTACGTTCAACATCCGTTGGATTTCGGGGCCGTCGCCGAAAGCGTCGGATTTCACGGTGAAGCCGGACGCGACGATCCGTTATTCCGGCTCCACGGTTTCGATCCAACGGCCGAGCCGCTGACCGTCACGCGCCGATAGTGCAACACACCTGTTTCCCCGGCGCCCGATTGAAATCGGGCGTCGGGGAAAACCCGCGCGACAATAAACGTGCATGGTTCTAAGAAGAATTCTCTCAAATTTATCCAATAAGATCAATATGTTAATATAAAGTGGAATCTTGGGGGACTCAAACTCCCGAAGCCATATCTCTGCCTTCAATTTCCGCTCTTCTGGTAACGGCTCAACAAGCTGCGATGCACGAGGGGACATGATGATCGCAGAGACAAGACGCGGCCTCATCGCCGCCGGACGCGAACCTTGGCTGGTGCTCGGCCTTGCCACGCTAGCCATCCATCTTCTGTTCAACAGCGGCTACGGCATTTTCCGCGACGAGCTTTATTTCATTGTCTGCGGCCAGAGGCCCGACTGGGGCTATGTCGATCAGCCGCCGGTGATCCCGCTGCTGGCGGCCTGGTCGCACGCCCTGTTCGGCAACTGGCTCGTCGGTTTCCGTCTCGTCCCCGCGCTGGCGTTGTCGGCGACGGTGGCGTTGACCTGCGAGTTCGCGCGCGTCGTCGGAGGCAGGCGCTTCGCGCAATGGCTGGCCGGGCTCTGCGTCCTTTTTTGCTCTCAGTTCCTCGCCATCGGACTTCTCTTCACCACCGACACCTTCCAGGCGATGACTTGGCTGGCCTGCGCATGGTTTCTGGTTCGCCTGGAGCAGACCGGGGATCAGCGCTGGTGGGTTCCGTTCGGCGCGGTGGTCGGCTTCAGCCTGCTCAGCAAGTACATGATCGCGTTCTACGTGGCGGCGCTCGCCGTGGGACTGCTGGCGACGCCGTTGCGCAAGTCCTTGCTGCGTCCCTGGGTCTATCTCGGAGCGCTCGTGGCCGCCGTCATGGTTCTGCCCAACGTGCTCTGGCAGGCGGCGCACGGCTGGCCGTTCCTGGAGCTCGGCAGGGCCGCCGCAAGCTGGAAGAACACCGCTCTTTCTCCGATGGCGTACTTCATGCAGCAATTGCTGTTGGTCGGTCCGGCGGCGGCGCCCATGTGGCTCGCCGGATTATGGGCCTGTCTCTATCGTCCGAAATATGCGGTCTACCGCGCCTTTCCGATCGCCTATGTCCTTCTGTTCGCCTTTTTCGTCGCCACGCACGGAAAGGCCTATTTCCTCACGTCGATCTACCCGATCCTTCTCGCCATCGGCTCCGTGGCTATCGAGGGCTGGTTCAAGAACACAACGGTGCGCGCCTACGCTCTCGTCAGCGTCGCGATAGCGGGCATCGTCGCCGCGCCGCTCGCCATTCCCGTGCTGCCGGAAGAGACGTACATCCGCTATGCGGCTGCACTCGGCCAGGGACCTTCGGCGACGGGAGCCGAACGGCATCTCAAGCAGGGAAGACTGCCGCAGCACTTCGCCGACATGCACGGCTGGCCGGAGATGGCGGCCAATGTTGCGAAAGTCTATTGGGCGTTGCCGCCGAACGATCGGGTCAGGGCCGTCTTCTTCGGCCAAAATTACGGCGAGGCCGCGGCCATCGACGTGTTGGGCCGCCGCCTGGGATTGCCGCCCGCCATCAGCGGCCACAACAACTACTATCTGTGGGGCCTGCGGGGGCACGACGGCAGCGTGGTCATCATTATCGGTGGCAAGCCCTCCGACCATGCCGAGAAGTTCCGCAGCGTCGAAAAAGCGGGCTTCATCGATACGCCCTATGCCATGCCTTACGAGACTAATCTGCCGATCTATGTGCTGCGCGGTCCGAAGGCGCCGCTTGCCGAATTATGGCCGATGGTGAGGCACTACGAATGAAATGACCCCGCGGACTTGCGCCCGCGGGGCCTTTTCGATTCCACGCGACGGACTTACTGGAACAAATTGGCGATGTTGTAGGTGATAGTGGCTACGAAACCGTCTTCGATGGCCTTCGGACCGCTGCCCATCCAGAAGCTGTAGTCCGACGTCTTGATGTCGTTGCCGACATAGCGGGCATCCAGCGTGAAGCCCTTATAGGTCGCCGAAGCGCCGATATCCCAATGCGTGTAGTCGGTGGGCGCGCGCTGTACCCACTGATGTCCCAAGTTGCCGCTGATCGACAGCCAGTCGGTCAAGGCATACGAGGCCGTTCCTTCCAAATACCAGCCGGTGCCGCCCTTGAGACTCCACTCCGGCGAGTAGGCCAGAGTACCCGTCAGGGTCAGCGCGTCGAAGCTGTGCGACAGCTGAGTGATCCCCTCGAAATAGCTGGCATAGGTGCCCAGCATCGAGGCATTGGCGTCGGGATAGGAGTAATAATACGCCTCGACGTTGAGATCGGTGCCGCCGAGATCGAAATGCTTGCCGCCATACAAGTCCACTTCCACCGTCGGCGTGGCGCCGCAGGTCGGACAATAGGCAACGCCCGTCCAGTTTGTCTTGGCAACCCACGTGCCTGCATAGAATCCGTACGGGCCGCTCCAATTGAGCGAGCCTTGTTCGGAGAAGCCGCGGTCGTTCTGGCTGATGCCGCGAAAGCGGTAATCCGTCGTCACGGCGACGTAAGCCGACAGCGAACCCCAACTGGGCGCATCGTCGGCATAAGCTGCGCCGGCAACCGTCACGATTGTGCCGAGTGCCGCCGCCGCCAAGGTGAGTGTCAATTTCATCGTATTTGCCCTCAAGAAATCCGCACACGCAACGCGCCTGCGTCCGTGCGGCTTAGATTTCGGGGACACTGCCGCCGAAGGCAATATAAAGCCCGTAGAAAAAACGACGGGAATCAGTGCCGGAAGTCCGGTTTCGGAGCCGAGTGGTTGCGATGCCACACCGGCTGTTCAAGACTTGAGCACAGTGCTGCCCGATTGGGCGGCACGAATCGTTTGTAGACTGCTCTAACGGAAGCCTGCCTGCGCGACGGTGAGATGCAGGCCGCCGTCCACCAGCAGCAGCTCCCCGGTCACATGCCGCGATTCGCGCCCGGCGAAGAACAGCACGACCCGTGCGATGTCTTCCGCTTCGGCAACGCGGTCGAGGGGGACGAGCTTCTTGTGCTCGGCGGCCAGACGATCGGCGTTGTCTTTGCCGAAGGCGTCGCTGAACCAGCGCGTCGCCACGAAGCCGGGGCACACCGCGTTGACGCGCACCGACGGCGCCAGCGCGCGGGCGAGCGACTTGGTCATGGTGTTGAGCGCACCCTTCGAGGCGGCGTAGGCGATGGACGAACCGATGCCGTACGTGCCCGCGATCGACGACACGTTGACCACCGAACCGTCGCCGTTCGCCTTCAAGCCGGGAAGACAGGCACGTACCATCTGGTAGGCGCCGATCACGTTGACGCGATAGAGCCTGGCGAAGTCCTCTTCGCTCAACGCATCGAGGTCGGCGTGTCCGGCGAATTTCGTGGTTCCCGCATTGTTAACGAGAATGTCGATGCGGCCCCACGCTTCCATTGCGGCCGCGGCGATGGCGCGGCAGTCGGCGTCGCGCGCCACGTCGCCCTGCACGACGCGCACGCCCGCGCCAAGCTTCTCCGCGGCTTCCGCTGTATGACGCGCTTCATTCACGCTTTTAGTATAATTGACGACGACGTTGACGCCGCTGCGGGCGAGCCCCAGGGCGACAGCGGCGCCGATGCCCGTGGCAGAGCCTGTGACAACCGCGGTCTTGCCTTTTAGCGCAGCCTGATCCATGAGGTCCCTCCCTTATCGTCTTGCCGTGATTGCACAATCGGATGCAGCGTAACGCCTATCGTACCGAGTTCAGATGACGTCGCAAGGAGCAGTCATTAACGCCCAGCCCTCCGCCTTCGCCCGCGCCCGGATGCGTCTGGCACGCCGGACGCGGCGTCACGTTCATGCCGACGTGATGCTTCGCATAATTCTGGTGCGCCACGGGCGGCCGGCGATCTCGGGCGGCGAGCGCACCTGCCATCACGGCTTCAGCGATTACATCGATGCTTACGAAGCGGCAGGCCTCGATCCCGACAGTGCCCCACCCGAGGAGTTGCAGGACCTCGTCAAGGAACTGACGGCCGTCTACACCAGCAACAAGCCGCGCTCGCAGGACAGCGCACGTGTACTGCTGCCCAACGCCGAGCTGATCGCCGATCCGCTGTTCGAAGAGGCGCCGCTGGCGAGCCCACGCATCCCGCTCCTCCGCTTGAAGGCGCCGGTCTGGGCGGTGATGAGCCGCATCCTGTGGCACGCGGGCTACCATCCCGAGATCGAGAACTACCGCAGAGCCAAACAGCGCGCCAAGAAAGCCGCCGACATTCTCACGGCGCGGGCGCGGGAGGAAGGCACCACCGCGCTCGTGGCGCACGGCTATTTCAATGCCATCATCGGACGCGAGCTCGCCCGCCGCGGCTTCCGCAAGACCGGCTCTCACCGCGTGCGCTTCTGGAACGCGGTGACCTACGAGCTGCCGTAGGCTGAATCGCCTCCGGCACTTCGACGCGCCGCCATTTCAATACGACGTGTTCTGTCGCATCGCGCGCGAATTGACCGATTCAGAAAACCCCCGGAAGGAGGCGGTAATGGACACGACCGGCGAAGGCTCGGTATGCAGGGTCCCGCTTAAGCACATCCTCCTCGCGGAAGATGCGCATGATTTGTATGGATAAGCCCAGAGTATAGAGCGCGGCGTTTGTCAGAGTGGGCATTGCCAACAGGAATCCCACGTGTCCGATTTCATAGCCCAGATACATCGGGTGCCGAACGAAACGATAAGGACCGGCCACCTTGACGCCGCGATTGGCCGCGACCATTCCAAAGCTACGGCCCAGCACGATCTTGGCCGAGATCTGGATGAATAATCCTACGACCATGATCGCGAAAATGATCGCCGGCAATGCAATCGGGTGGACCGATGAAGGCGCGACCAAGAGCGGAGTCGCACTGCCCGAGAGAGCGAGAATCCAATCTGTCGGCCGTCGAGACAGAGTTGCGGAGGGTTTGCGCAACATGATGAACACGACCGTCAGCGATTCCGAGATCACGAGCAACACGTCGGCGATATTTGCCGTCAGCGAGTAATGCAACAGCATGCGATAGATAAAACTGCCCAGCATCGTCATCACAAAAACGCGCTCGCACATATCGAGCAGGATCGACGAGCGCGAAAGTGCAGCTCTAGGCGCGGTGATCTGCAGTTGCCGTTCCGGCTGCCTGTTGACCAGCCCCATATCGAGCGCGCGTACCAGAATCGTCCATATACGCGCGCACGACGCGGAGAAGGCAGCAACCAGTGCGCCCATGTGAAGATTCCCTTTTGCGTGTGCCGGACACGCTGTGCGAATTTAGTGCACACTCCTCAAAGCGCAGTTAATTGACGCCCCTAATGCGAGTATGGCGTCCGTGGGTAGTGTCGCGTCGGCATGGAATCGACAACATATCGGCATCGCTAGCCGGAATGCGTCTGGCCCATCCTCTTTTGGGACACTTCTGCACAGAACCGACATCCGCCGGCGACCCGAGACCCGCGTGTAGCTCCTGTCTAAGCCAGGATGCCCGAGGCGCGAAGCCCATCGAACACAAACTGCACCGCGAGTGCTGCAAGCAGGACGCCGGAGATTCGTCCCACTACGTCCGACCCCGTGCGGCCCAAGAGGCGCATCAAAGGATCGGCCAGGCGCATCGAGAGATAGGTGATCACCAGACACGCCAGCAATATTGCTATGATCATGCCGCGTTCGAGCCAGGTCGGGGCCCGGCTCATCAAGAGCACGGTCGCCGAGAAGCTTCCCGGGCCGGCGAACAGCGGGAACGCCAATGGGAAGACCGCAAGATCTCTGCGTTGGGCGGCCTCGCGCTGCTCGTTCTCGTCGATCGAGGACATGCCGGGGCTGGAAAACATCAGGCTCAGCGCCTGGAGGAAAAGCAGGATACCGCCCGCGACCTGAAACGCCGGCAAGGACACGTTGAGGAGCGACAACAACGCGTTCCCGGCGAGCGCATAAATGAGGAACATGACCCCTGCGATCGCCACACAGCGCAAGGCAACCTTATTGCGCGCGGGGCGATCCATATCGGCCGTCAAGACTGAGAAGACTGCGGCGCCGTCGATCGGACCGATGACCACGAACAGCGTGACGAATGCGGGCCACATGCCGACAGGCCACAATACGGCTGGAAAATGCATGACGGCTGACCTTTGCTGGCAATCGTGGCTGCTCGCCGGCGCAGTCTAGTGGCTGCGGGCCGGATTCCAAACCCCGGTCTGCGTTTCGCGGTGTCGCGGCATAGCCGCCGAAACGGACGCACTCCTATTTGGCATTGGCGCTATGCAGTACCATCTAGGGCTCCCGGCATTTTGCCGAATTGCGACGCGCTTACGGAGTGTTATGATTCGTGAGGTTTGGGGACAGTACTCCCTGTATCGTCCGACTTTCGTCGTTGCCACGAACTTGTTTGATTTGGTGCCGCGAGGACAACATGAACCGACGCATCGTCGAGTGCGTGCCCAATTTTTCCGAAGGCCGCGACTTGGCCAAAATGCGCCAGATCACCGAAGCCATCGAGTCTAAATCGGGCGTGAGTCTGCTCGACGTCGACCCCGGCGCGGACACCAACCGCACCGTGGTGACCTTCGTCGGCGACCCGGACAGCGTGGTCGAAGCGGCCTTCCTCGGCATCGCCGCCGCCGCGAAGCTGATCGATATGCGCACGCACCACGGCGCTCACCCGCGCATGGGCGCCTGCGATGTTTGCCCTTTCATTCCGGTCGAAGGCGTGACCATGGACGATTGCGCCGAACTGGCGCGGCGATTGGGCGAGCGTGTCGGCAGGGAACTGGGCGTCCCGGTTTACCTCTACGAACACGCCGCCGGTCACCCGTCGCGCAACAACTTGGCGGTGGTGCGCAAGGGCGAGTACGAAGGTCTCGAAAAGAAATTGCAGGATCCCGCGTGGAAGCCCGACTTCGGCCAGGCCCGCTTCCATCCGGGCTTCGGCGCACTGATCACCGGGGCGCGAGAATTCTTGATCGCCTACAACATCAACCTCAACAGCACGGACAAGGCGCACGCCTCCGACATCGCCCTGGAGTTGCGGGAGAGCGGCCGCGTGGCAAGGCGCGGGCAGAAGAACGCCTATTACTCGAGCGGGCAGAAGCTGAAATACGCCGAGGGCTGCTTTCCCTGCGGTAATTGCGATTTCGACGGCAAACGCTTCGAGGACACCGAGCGTCACTGCCTTGAAGTCCACGGCACCGCGCTGCGCGAGGTGCTTGCGGCGAACGACATCGACGCGGCCAAGGGCGTGGTCGGCCAGAAGGTCTACCGCCCTGGTATGTTCAAGGAATGCAAGTCCATCGGCTGGTATGTGGACACATACAAGCGCGCCCAGATTTCGATCAACCTGACCGACTGGCACGTCACTTCGATGCGCGATGTGCTGGAGGCCGCGCGGAAACTGGCCGCGGCGCGCGGCCTCGTCGTCACCGGCAGCGAAATCGTGGGCCTGGTGCCGTTCGAGGCGCTGTTCCAGGCGGGACGCGCCTATCTGGATGCACAGGGCAAGAGCGCCTTCGTGCCGGTCGGCGACGTACTGCAGGCCGCGGTGTTCAGCTTGGGCCTGACCGATGTGGCCCCGTTCGAGATCGAAAAGAAGGTGATCGGCATGCCCAAGACATATCCCGGCGGACTGACCGACATGCGCTGCCGCGATTTCGTGGATGAGGTGAGCCGCGCCACGCCCGCCCCGGGCGGCGGCTCCATCGCGGCTCTGGCCGGAAGCCTGGGCGCGGCGCTGGCCTCGATGGTCGCCAATCTGACGCAAGGCAAGGCGGCCAGCGAGCTTGCCGAGCGCGAGCTTCTCGCCGCCGCGGAAAAGGCGCAGCGCGTCAAGGATGCGCTGCTGCTGGCGGTGGACGAAGACACCTCCGCCTTCAATGCGTATATGGAGGCGCTCCGGCTTCCGAAGGGTACGCCCGAAGAGAAACAGTTGCGCGGCGCGAAAATGCAGGAGGGCCTCAAGCTCGCGATCGAAGTGCCGTTGCGCACCGCGCGCCTGTCCTATGAAGCGATGGAAGCCGCGGCAACGGCCATGCGGTACGGCAATCCGAACTCCATTACCGACGCCATGGTGGGTTTCACCGTCGCATTTGCAGGGGTGCGAGGCGGCATCTGGAACGTACTGATCAACCTCAAGGGCCTCACCGATGCCGCTTACGTGGCCGAAATGCGCCCCGCCTGCAGCAAACTGCTGGTTGAGGCCGACGCCCTTCTGGCGAGCGCCACGGGCGACGGAAACGCGCGTCTCGAAGCGATGATGAAAAGCTAGAGTCGCTTGCGTTCAAGATTTCCATTCAACTTGATTGTCATCCCGGCCAAGCGCTCCGAAGCACGAAGTGCGAAGGAGGGCGCAGAGCCGGGATCCACTTCATTGCATGCGTTCGTTTCAAAGTGGGTCCCGGATAGCCGCTACGCGTCTTCCGGGATGACAAGTTGGGTTGATTCAATCAGAACACAACAGCCTCTAGAGGTGGTGCGAAGCGCTGCGAAAAATTCGGTTGAAATTGGTATCTTCAACTGCACTGGTCAAAGCATCGACGGAATCACGCGGTCCGGCGGTTTGTGGCCGTCCACGAACGTCTTGATATTGACGACGACCTTCTCGCCCATCTCGATGCGCGCCTCCAGGGTGGCGGAGGCGATGTGCGGCAAGAGGATCGCGTTTGGCAGCTTGAGCAGCCTGGGATTGATCGCCGGTTCGCGCTCGTAGACGTCTAGGCCGGCACCGGCAAGCTGCCCCGCTTCCAGCATGGCGACCAGCGCATCTTCGTCGACGATCTCGCCGCGTGCCGTGTTGATAAGATAGGCAGTCGGTTTGAGGAGCTTCAGCCGCCGCGCCGAAAGCAGGTGATAGGTCGCCGGCGTGCGCGGGCAGTTGATCGAGATGATGTCCATGCGCGCCAGCATCTGGTCGAGGCTCTCCCAATAGGTCGCCTCCAGTTCCGCTTCGGCATGGGCATGGACGGGCTTGCGGTTGTGATAGTGGATCTGCATCCCGAACGCCTTGGCGCGCCGCGCCAGCGCCTCGCCTATGCGTCCCATGCCGACGATGCCGAGCCGCTTGCCCCCCAACCGGTGGCCGAGCATCCAAGTGGGTGCCCAGCCCTTGAATTGACCGGCCTGCAGGGCCCGGGCGGCCTCCACGAGGCGGCGGGGCACGGCAAGGACCAGCGCCATTGTGAGGTCGGCGGTGTCCTCGGTCAGCACGCCCGGCGTATGGGTAATGGTAAGGCCGCGGTCCAGCGCGGCAGGGACGTCGATGTTGTCGACGCCGTTGCCGTAATTGGCGATCAGCTTGAGGGCGGGTCCGGCGTGTTGGAGGACCTTGGCGTCGATGCGGTCGGTGACCGTCGGCACCAGCACCTCGCAGTGTTTCACGGCCTCGGCGAGCCCGTCGGCGGAGAAGGGCGTGTCGTCTTCGTTGAGGCGCGCGTCGAACAATTCCTTGAGCCGCGTCTCGATGACGTCGGGCAGTTTCCGCGTGACGATGACAAGGGGCTTCCGGGGCATGAGACAAGGCCCTGACTGATCCATCCGGTGTAGCAGAAGGCTGTTACGGCTCAAATACTGCTCAATGCCGGAAGTGACGCATCCCGGTGAAGGCCATCGTCAGGCCCGCCTGGTCGGCGGCGGCGATCACGTCCTTGTCGCGGATCGAGCCGCCCGGCTGGATGACGCTGGTCGCCCCCGCCTCGGCGATCTCGAGCAGGCCGTCGGGGAACGGGAAGAAGGCGTCCGAAGCTGCCGCCGAGCCCTTGGTCATGGGTTCCGGCCAGCCCGCCGCCTTGGCCGCGGCCCGCGCCTTCTCGGCGGCGATGCGCGCCGAATCGACCCGGCTCATCTGGCCGGCGCCGACGCCCGCCGTGACCAGGCCCTTGGCGAAGACGATGGTGTTCGACTTGACATGCTTGCCCACCGTGAAGGCGAACAGCATGTCGGCGATCTCCGCCTCGGTCGGCTGGCGCTTGGTAACGATCTGGAGCTCGGCGCGCCCGACACGGCCGTTGTCGCGCGTCTGAACCAGAAGGCCGCCCGAGACCGACTTGAAAGTGAGCCCGGCGGTGGTGGGGTCGGGCAGGCCGCCCGCCACCAGCAGGCGCAGCCCCTTCTTGGCCGCGAGCACGCGGCGGGCGTCGGCGTCGGCGTCGGGGGCGATGATGACCTCGGTGAAGAGCTTGGAGATCAGCTCCGCCGTGGCGCCGTCGAGGGTGCGGTTGAAGGCGACGATGCCGCCGAAAGCGCTGACGGGGTCGCAGGCCAGCGCCTTCTCGTAGGCCTCCTTCGGACTGCCCGCGAGCGCCACGCCGCACGGGTTGGCGTGCTTGATGATGGCGCAGGCGGCATGGGCCACGGGATCGAATTCGGCGATCAGCTCATAGGCCGCATCGGTATCGCCGATGTTGTTGTAGGAAAGCTCCTTGCCCTGGAGCTGCTCGGCGGTGGAAACGCCGCAGCGCTTCTCGCCGGTGACGTAGAAGGCGGCGTCCTGGTGCGGATTCTCGCCGTAGCGCAGCGACTGGCGCAGGCTGCCGGCGAAGGCTCTCCGGCGCGGGGGGGCCTTGTCCTCAAGCTGGGTGGCGAACCAGTTGGACACCGCGGCGTCGTAGGCGGCGGTGCGGGCATAGGCCGTCTGCGCCAGCTTGCGGCGCAGCGCGAGCGTCGTGGCGCCGCCATTGGCGTCCAGCTCGGCGAGCACGGGCGCGTAGTCCTCGGGATCGACGATCACCGTGACCCATGCGTGGTTCTTGGCCGCCGAGCGCAGCATCGCCGGGCCGCCGATGTCGATGTTCTCGATGATCTCCTCGAAGGGGGCGCCTTTGGCGACCGTGGCTTCGAAGGGATAGAGATTGCAGACCACCAGATCGATGCCCTCGATGCCGTGCTCCTTCATGGCCGCCGCGTGCTTGTCGCGCAGGCCGAGAAGCCCGCCGTGGACCTTCGGATGCAGGGTCTTGACCC
>PMKE01000129.1 GCA_003158585.1 Alphaproteobacteria bacterium | reverse complement strand
CCGCGCCGAAACCATCGACGTGAAGCCGGCCTTCCGGGATGCGTTCCTTCACCGGCGCGGACTGGTCGTCTGCTCGACGTTCAACGAGGGCCACGAGATCACGCCGACGAAAACCGAGCAGTACGTGCTGACGCCCGAGGACGGCAAACCCGTCGCCATCGCCGTCATCTGGGAACGCTGGAGCGAGCGCCAGGGCAGTTCTCTGTTATCGTTTGCGATGCTGACCGTTCCTCCCAATGCCTTGATCGGTACCATTACGGATCGGATGCCCGCTTTGATCGCCGCCGAGGACT
This sequence comes from Alphaproteobacteria bacterium, assembly GCA_003158585.1. Lineage (GTDB taxonomy): Bacteria > Pseudomonadota > Alphaproteobacteria > Micropepsales > Micropepsaceae > Rhizomicrobium. The sequence goes on along the minus strand of PMKE01000129.1, from coordinate 35,089 downwards.
GGGCGAAATGGTTGGGCGAAACGCCTGCGACCGTCGCCGACCTGAAGGCGGTACTGCGGCCATCGGATCGCGCCCTCGACATGCGCAAGGCCGCAAGGCCTCCGTCGAAGCGTGAACAGCCAAGGCTATTGTGACGGATGCGTCAGGTTGTTGGCAGGGACTTCGGCGCGCCGTTCTTGATCGAGCCGATGTCTTCGAGTTCCTGTTCGCTCACGCCATTCATCTTGGCCAGGAGGTCGAGGCGGGCAATCGAGAGCAGCGTCGCCGTCTCGTGCATGCGAGCCGCCGAACACTCCTTGATGCAGAGGCCGATCATGGCGGCCACGTCATCGAGTGCGTATCTGCGCAAGGCGGCCTTGGCGGCGTTGCCGTTTGAACCGCAGCTGCGAGCGACCGGCCGGACAACCGGCCTTCTGCTGCATGGTGCTCGCTCGTACAAATTCACGGTAAGAAAAACCTTGCAATCCAGGCAGCAGGTTATGCCAAGCGCGCGTCTTCCCCTGTGTACGTATTTGATACGGGGCGTTCCGTGGAAGGAACACTCCGGACGGCAATCGGGATTCACTGAGTCTATCGGAAGGGCGGGCTATTCCTGCTCTGCCAAGGAACGGATGTAAGCCAGCGCCGTGCGGCGCTTCTGGGGATCCTTGATACGAAGGAACCAGACGAGCAGCTGCCGCCCTTGCAGCGCCGTATCGGGATCGTCGCCGGCCGTTGCAGCGGTTTCGCCGGTTTGCCCGCGTGAGTTGTCGAAAAAGCCCGCAACGGGAATGTTGAGTATTTCGGCTATTTCCATCAGCCGGCCGGCACCCACGCGATTGACGCCGGTTTCGTACTTCTGGACCTGCTGGTAGGCGATGCCGAGTTTGTCGGCGAGTCCCTGCAAAGTCATCTTCGCGTTCTTGCGATGGAACCGGATGGCCTGCCCGACTTCCGCATCGAGCATTCGCGAGCGCTTTCTGCGATCTGTTGGTCCCGGTCGTTGTGATGATTTCATGGCCTTCTCGGTGTTGGGACGCGACTCACTGTTCTTACGAAGCACTTCAATAACCCTCATGCAGTGCCGACAAAGATAGTCCGCCTACTTCGTCCGGCAAATCCCGTGGATGAATGAAATCGTCGCCGAACCACGGGTATCTACGCGACGAGAAAGCGGCGATCAACCAGTCGACCAAACGACGAACACGCGGGATTTTCGCAGAATCCGGGTGGTAGACAAGCAAGATATCGAAGGCAAAGCGTTGTTTTAGGTCGAGCGGCTCAAGTTGGGCGCCCAACAGCTTAGCGTAAGTGGGCAGGAATCCAATCCCCGCGCCCTGTACGACGGCCCAATAATGTGCACTACTTACATTTGTTCGTATCGACACCAGATCGAGCTGCGGAATACCGGGAAACAGCCGTTCATACAGCTCGTCAGAATAAACCTGGTCTGCAACTTGTAGGACAAGTTTGTGTCCCTTCAAGTCCTGCAAATCCTTGGGCCGGCCGTGGGCCGCGAGATACCCGGAAGACGCGAACGGCATCGTGTGCATACGTCCGATCTTCACGATACGCAGGTCGTTGGCGGTTGGACGCACAAGCTGAATACCGACGTCCGATTCGAGCCGGAGCAAATCCGCCGGGTGCATGTCGCATTGGATGTCTACTAACAGTCCGGGATGAGCCAGCTGAAATTCCACCAGACGTGGCGCCACCCAGAACGTGCCGAGTCCCTCCGTGACACTCAGACGCACTTCTCCGCACAGAGACAAATCCGGGGCCCCGGTCCGCAACAGATCGAAAGAGGCAGATTCCATGCGCCTGGCTGACGCCAGCAGCAGTTCACCTTCCTTGGTCAGGCGGACGCCGTCGACATGACGCGTCATCAGGGTCGCGCGGATCTCGCGTTCGAATTCGTCGATCTCCCGGCGCAGCGTGTTCACCGACTGGCCGAGCGTCTGCGCCGCCGCGCGAAAACTGCCGCCGCGCGCCACCTCTAGGAAAGCGCGAACGCGCTCCCAGTTGCGCAGACGCGGTTCTTCGACAAGCGGCGTGAAATTCTTCTTTGCGCGCGGTCGGCTCTTCCGCAATCGGCGCACGTCTTTCATCCATGTATCATGCAGGTGCAATTATAGGCTGTACGCGCATGAGATGTGCGCGCGCCATTGCCGCACGGATTCGGCTCGGGACGGATTCCTCGTTCCGGTTAACGGAGTTGTCTTCGCTCATTTCGAGAATTTCCACGACTGCGTGTCCCTAACCGGCTGTTACCGCTACGGCCTTATGCCCGCAAGCGCAACGCGCAGAGCCGGGATAAATCGCGACCCAGGTCGAGGAGCAAATCCCGAATGGCCGCTGCGCGGTTTCCACATGACAAACCGGGTCGAATCAATCGGAACGCATCCGATACTATGCGTAGAACGCCTTGGCGCTGCGGCCGAACAGCAGCCAGTAGTTCACCGCCAGCCACAGAACGGAAAACACGGCCCAGGCGATGGCGTGCGAGAGATATGCTCCCGCGTAGTTCACATCTATCGCCCAGGCGATGGTCCGTACGCTTTGGGCGAGCAGAAGTCCCAGGAAGACCGTGAGCAGTGCCAGCAGCAGGTTGCGGCCGTAGCGTTTGCCGAACCAGGTCATGTGGGCCGCGATGCTGATGCCGAGACCGACGATGCCGCTGAACACCGCTTGCCCCGTCGTATAGCCGACATGCGCGGCAGTCAGGCTCGAAGCGATCAGGAAGATCGCGAGCAGTCCGTTGGCGATGGCCAGGATCCAAATCGAAAGCGGCCTCTTCAGCGAAGGAATACGGACGGCCTGTTCCTTACTCATGGCTTGTACCTCTCTGGACGGAGCATCATACGCCCCCCTCGGGTGTACCGACAGTCCGTCAAATGCGCCGGAACGCCGCCAGGACATCGCCGGAACGCATGGCTGCAACGCCGAAAACCCGTGCCAGCGTCTCGTCCGAGAGCGCCGCGGCAGGCGTCCCGCCGGCCGCCAGCCTGCCCTCGTGCAGCACGACGAGCTCGTCGCACAACCGCGCCGCCAGCGGCAGATCGTGCAGCGTAACCGCCACGGCGGTGCCGCGCCGCGCCTCTTCGCGAAAGAGGTCCATTAACCCAAGTTGGTGAGCAGGATCGAGATAAGCCGCCGGTTCGTCGGCCATCAGGATCGAGGCACCGGTCGCCAGCGCCCGCGCCAAGAGAACCCTTGCGCGCTCGCCAGCCGAAAGCTCGTCCATGCGGCGCCGGGCGAAAGAGCCCGCGTCGCAGCGTGCCAGCGCCTCCGCCGCGGCCTTGAGGTCCTTCGCGTCGGGAGCGCCGAGGCCGATGCGATAGGGCAGCCGCCCCAGCAGCACGACATCCGAGGCCGGCATCGGCCAGCGCGCCTCGCCGCCTTGCGGCAGATAGGCCGCGGCACGCGCCAGCGCCTCGCGCGGCCATGCGACGAGCGGTTTGTTCAGGACACGGATCGAACCGCCAGCCAACCTCTGAAGGCCCAGCGCGGCGCGCAGCAGCGTCGTCTTGCCTGCGCCGTTCGGGCCGACGATGCCCGTCACCGCGCCGGCTGCGATACTCAACGAAACGTCTTCGAGCGCCGTGCGCCTTCCGAAGCGTACCGAGACGTGTTCCAGAACGACCGCGTTCATGACGCGCGCCTCATCTTTAGGATCAGCCAGAGGAAGAACGGCGCGCCCAGCATTGCCGTGACGACGCCGAGCAGAAGCTGTCCGTCGGGGGCGATCAGGCGCAGCGCCACGTCCGCAGTTGCGACCATTGCCGCGCCGCCCAATGCCGAAGGCCCAATCAGCCGCGCCGGCTGATAACCGCAGAACGGCCGCAGCAGATGCGGCACGACCAAGCCGACGAAGCTCACCGCACCGGCCGCCGCGGTCGCTGCGCCCGTCGCCAGCGCCACGCCGAGGATCACGCGCCCGCGCACGCCCGCCACGTCGATGCCGAGGCTCCTCGCCGCGTCTTCGCCGAGCGTCAGCGCATCGAGCCCGCGCGCAGCGCTCAACAACAGCGCGACGCCGCCCGCCACCAGCGGCAACGCGTAGGCCAGATCGTTCAGCGTGCGGTCCTTGAGCGAACCCATCATCCACAACACCATCTCGCTCATGGCGTAGGGATTGGCGGAGAACGACAGCGCCAGTGCCGTCAAAGCCGTGGCGAAACTGGCGATGGCAACGCCCGCCAGGATCAGCGCCACCGCGCCCGCGCCTTTGCGCGACAGAAGATAGAGGATAGCCGCCGCCGCCAGCGCGCCCAGGATTGCCAATCCCGGCAGCATCAACGGATGAATTGTCGCCAGTCCGAAATAGAGCGCCACCACGGCGCCGAGACCTGCGCTCGGCGTCACGCCCGTCACGCCGGGTTCGGCGAGCGGATTGCAGAACAGGCCTTGCAGCGCCGCACCGCTGGCCCCGAGCGCTGCGCCGACGACTAGTGCCAAGGCGGCACGCGGCAAACGGATTTCCTGCGCGATGATGCCTGCTGCGCTCTGCCCGTCGAACAAACCGCGCAGCAAGGCTCCTGCCGATATGTCGGAGGGGCCCAGCAGAAACGACCAGCATCCCGCCAGCAGCGCCAACGCCAGCAGCGCCAGCATGAGGCGCGGCCCGCGTTTTGTTTCGATTGCTGCAATCGTTGCGTCCATCGGCGACCCTTCCGTCGCCGCTGCCGTGGATCACGGACTCCGCTGGCACACCCCGGCCACCGGATGGACGACACGCACCGGCAGGTCTCCTGGCTCGGCGGCTCGTCTCGCGGAGGTCTTCCCGGTCCTGAGGAGCCCGCCGGAGGCGGGCGTCTCGAAGGGACCAGTGGCCTCGCGCGCTATGCCGCTCACAGTTGCGGGGGCAGCCGCGGGACTTTCACCCGCGTTCCCATAGACCAGTGCGCTAATGCAGTTTTAGTGCGCGACCCCGGCAGGCGCAAGTTTGCGCGCTTTCCGCGCCAGATTCCCGAAGGTCTCCGCGGCGTCCGCCGACCAGGGACCGGGACAGAGCAGCGGCGTCAACACCGCAAATTCCATGTACGTCTTGCCTTCCAACGCCCTGAGGGCGGGATGATGCAGGATCGTATAGGCGCGGGCAGAACCACTGCTCCTCTCGCCGCCGAGGATCAGCAGTTCGGGCGCCGCCGCAATCACAGCTTCTACCGGCAGCGTGCCCGTGCGGGTCAAGGCTCCCTGCGGCGCGGCGTTGACGATACCCGCGAGGCGCATGATCTCGTCCGTGACGCCGCTGGTGCCGGCATAGCCGTTCGGCTGATAGAGGATGCCGCTGACGGGCGGACGCGGGGCACGGGCGCGCGCGGCAGCGATCTTCTTGTCCATGCCGGCCAGCAGAGCCTGCGCCCGCCGGCGTGCGCCTAGCCGCTCCCCAAGCATCTCCGTGATGGTACGCACATCGGTCAGCGAGTTGGCCCAGGGCACGTCCAGCACCGGGATGCCCAGTTTCTTAAGATTGAGATGCAGCCGCGCATTTGTTCCGGCATACATCACGACAAGGTCGGGCTTTAGAGCCGCCACGGTTTCCGTGGACGGGCGGATAGTCGGCATGCCCTTTGCCGCGTCTGCGATGGTCGAAACCACCGGGCGACGGTCCAATGCCTCGTAGGAAAGCGCTGCAATCTGCTCCCGCGGCACCAGCCGGTAGACGTATTCGTCGGTGCACAGGAAGGTGGACACCACCCGTTGAGGGCCCGCAAACGCCGGAAATATCAGGGCGTTTCCCACGCACAAAAGCGTTACCACCCATTTGCGTGCCGAGTGCATATTGTCTCTCCAGCCTGCAACGCCCATCTCTACAGGCACACCCAGGGGTCCCACCATGCGTAAGACTATAGCCGTCTTTGCCGCGCTCATCGGTTTGTCCGTTATTGCCTATGCCGGGCCTTCTGCCGGCGATGTCCTGGCAGCGAACAAGGCGGCGATGGGAGGCAGCGCCTGGGACAAGAAGATCGTGGTGAGCATCGACGCAGACTACAGCGGCCAGGGCCTCACCGGCACGGCGCATTCCGTCAACGACCTCAAGGGCGGGCGCTCGATGAGCGAGTACAAGATCGGACCGGCGACCGGCGGCAACGGCTACGACGGCGTGACGCCCTGGCAGAGAGACTCGTCGGGAACCGTGACCCGGCAGCAAGGCGGCGATGCGCTGGTGCTCGCGACCAACGACGCCTACCGCATCGCGAACAGATGGTGGCTTCCCGATTTTGGCGGTGCGGTGGTCGCAAACCTCGGCCAGAAGACAGACACGTCCGGGCAATACGACATCCTTTCCATCACGCCCAAGGGCGGCAAGGTCTTCGAAGCCTGGTTCGATGCGCGCACGCATCTTTTGGTGAAGACGGTCGAACAGCAGGGCCCGGACACGGTGACGACGATGATGTCCGACTACCGCCCCGAAGGCAGCGTGATGTTCCCGCACAAATTCGTCACCGACAGGGGCTTGGACAAGAAATACCTTGAGACGATCACGATCACCAAGGTCCAGTTCCTGGGCGCACAGCCCGACGTTGTGTATGCGGCGCCGAAAATCACGGTCAGCGATTTCTCGATCGCGGGCGGAGCGGCCGAGACCACACTGCCCATCCGGATCATCAACAACCACATCTACGGCGAGGCGAAGGTGAACGGCAACGGGCCTTTCATTTTCATCTTCGACACCGGCGGCCACAACATCGTGACCCCGCCCATCGCCAAGCAGCTCGGCCTGAAGGTCGAAGGCAACCTGCCGACCACCGGCGCCGGCGAAGGCGTGATGGAAGGCGGCTTCGTCAACGGCGTGACGCTCGACGTAGGCAACGCAACGGTGAAGAACCAACTCCTGGTCGTCTTCCCGCTCGATACGATGTCGGACATCGAAGGCGTGCCGATGCCGGGCATGGTCGGCTACGAAACCTTCCGGCGTTTCGTCACGCGCATCGACTACGGCGCCGGCACTCTCACCCTGATCGATCCCGCGAAGTTCGATCCCAAGGATGCCGGAACGCCCGTAAAGTTCGTGTTCAATAACCACGTTCCCGAAGTGATGGGCACTTTCGAGGGCTTGCCGGCGAAGTTCGACATCGACACCGGCGCGCGTACCGAACTGACCGTCACCAAGCCTTTCGCAGAGCAGCACAACCTTCGCGCCACCCATCCCAAGGGCGTCGACGCGGTGGACGGCTGGGGAGTCGGCGGACCGTCGACCGCCTATGTCACGCGCGGCGCCGGCATGACCATCGGCGACGTCGATGTCGGCCCCGTCGTCGCCTCGCTCGCGACCCAGAGCAAGGGCGCGTTTGCGGGCAGCGACTATTCGGGCAACGTCGGCGGCGGCATCCTCAAGCGTTTCGTCGTGACCTTCGACTACAACAACCAGATCATGTACCTGAAGCCGCTGCCCCGGCCCGTCGCCGATACCGGAACCTTCGACCGCGCCGGCATGTGGATCAACAGGTCCGGCACAGGCTTCAAGGTCGTGGACCTTACCAAAGGGGCGCCCGCGGAAAAGGCCGGGCTCAGGAAAGACGATTTGATCGTCGCCGTGGACGGCACGGTCGCCGAAAGCATCCCGCTGTTCGACCTGCGCAAGCGCCTGCGTAACGATCCTGTCGGAACCGTCGTCACCTTCAAGGTGCTGCGCGGCAACAAGCCTCACACCTTCAAGGTGACGTTGCGCGATCTGATCTGATCGCCGCTTCCCCCTCGGCATATGCGGCCCGGGCAAAACTATCGTCCGGGCCGCTTCACGTCGGGGAAGGAAGGACGAGATGACTCCGGCGTCAAGGCATGCATAAACTGCTCGCCGCAATTGCGTGTTGGCTCTGCACATGCCCGTCTATCGCGCTCCTCTCGCCGACTACCGCTTCGTGCTGCACGAGTTTCTCGAACTCGATAAGCAGCGCGATTTGCCCGGCTTCGCCGAACTCTCCGCCGATCTGGCGGACGACATTCTGAGCAACGCCGCCAAATTCTGCGAAGAGGTGCTACAGCCGCTCAACCAGTCCGGCGACGAGGAAGGTTGCCATTTCGAGAACGGCACGGTGCGCACGCCAAAAGGCTTCAAGGAAGCATACGAAGCCTATTGCGAAGCAGGCTGGAGCGGCCTCAGTGCCCCGGCGAAACGCGGAGGCTCCGGCCTTCCGCTGCTCGTTTCGATGGCCGTGTCCGAGATGGCTACCGCCGCCAACCAGTCCTTCGCGATGTATCCGGGCCTGACGACCGCGGCCTATGCGGCGCTGGGCGCCAACGGCGCGCCGTGGATGAAGGAGCACATCGTCCCGAAGATGGTCTCCGGCGAATGGGCGGGGACGATGTGCCTCACCGAGCCCGGCTGCGGCACCGATCTGCGCCTGATGAAGACGCGCGCCGTGGAGCAGCCCGACGGCACCTATCGCATGAACGGCACCAAGATATTCATTTCGGGCGGCGACCAGGACCTCACCTCCAACATCATCCATATGGTGATCGCCAAAATCCCGGACGAGAACGGCCAAATCCGCGACGACCTATCCACCGTGAACTTCTTCATGGTCCCCAAGTTCCTGGTCGGCGAAGACGGAAGCGTGGGCTTGAGGAACGGCGTCGTCACCGGCGGCATCGAGAAGAAGATGGGGATTAAGGCGCAAGCTACCTGCGTGCTCAACTTCGACGACGCGGTGGCTTGGCGGCTGGGGCCGAAGCCCGCACCCGGCGAAAAGAAGTCGTCCAGCGCCGGCATGGCGGGCATGTTCGGGATGATGAACAACGCGCGCCTCGGCGTCGGTGTCCAGGGTATCGCCATCGGCGACGTGGCCTATCAGAACGCCCTTGCCTACGTACACGAACGGCGCGCCGGGCTTGCACTGACCGGCGCCAAGGAGCCCGACAAATCCGCCGACCTTCTGATCGTGCATCCCGACATCAAACGCATGCTGCTGCATTGCCGCTCCTTCGTCGAAGGCGCACGCGCCACGGTGATGTGGACGACGCTCAACATGTCCATCGCCCGCTCCGGCAGACCTGAGGCAGAGACGGCGGGCCTCGTCGCCGACCTGATGACGCCGGTCATCAAGGCGTTCTTCACTGACATGGGTTTCGAGGCGGCAAGTCTCGCCATGCAATGCTACGGCGGACACGGCTACATCCGCGACAACGGCGTCGAGCAGTTCGTGCGCGACGGGCGCATCAATCCCGTCTACGAAGGCGCCAACGGCGTGCAGGCGATGGACCTCGTCGGCCGCAAGCTGGGGCGCAAATCGGGTGCGGCGCCGCTCGCCCTGTTCGGGATGATCGGAAGCTGGCTGGCGGAAAACGACGGCGGGGCGCTGGCGCCCTTCGCGAAGCCGGTGAAGCGCGGCCTCGATACTTTGCAGCAGGCGACGATGTGGCTGGCGCAGCGCGGTCCCGCCAATCCCAACGACGCGGGCGCCGCAGCTTCGGATTATCTCCGCCTGATGGGCATCGTGGTCGTGGGATGGATGTGGGCGCGCATGGCGAAGACGGCGCAGGAAAAACTCGCCGCCGCTCCGCCGGACGCGCAGTTCTATCGCGACAAGCTGACGGCCGCGAAATACTGGATGGAGCGCATGATCCCCGAATGCCCGATGCTGCTCGAACGCATCTCGGCTGGCAGCGCCACGATCATGGAGATGATATAGAGCGCCTTTATGCGGCAGAGATTCACGTCATGAAGAGTCTTCCCCTTTCCAAAGTCTATCAGCTTCTCGAACCGGGGCCGGTGGTGCTGCTGACGACGGCAATTAAGGGCCGTACCAACGTCATGGTGATGTCCTGGCACATGATGCTGGAATTCACCCCGCCGCTGATCGCCTGCGTCGTCTCCAACCGCAATCACAGCTACGCCGCCTTGCGCGCCACAAAGGAATGCGTGATCGCCCTGCCCGCGCGGAAGCTGGCCGCGACGGTTGTGAAGATCGGCAACTGCTCCGGCCGCCGCATCGACAAGTTCGAGGCCTTCGGACTGACGGCATTGCCCGCCGCGCGAGTCGCCCCGCCGCTGATCGGCGAGTGCTTCGCCAACATCGAATGCAAGGTGATCGACACGCGTTTCGTCGACGCCTACGGGTTGTTCGTGCTCGAAGCGGTCAAGGCTTGGCGCGACCCGGTGCAGAAGAACCCGCGGACGATCCACCATCGCGGCCACGGCGTGTTCACCGTCGACGGCGAGATCGTCCGTTTCAAGTCGGGCAAGAAGTAGCCGCGGCTATTTCTTCTCGTTCGCGCCCAGGAAGTCGCGCTTGCCGATTTCGACGCCGCAATGGCGCAGGATCCCGTAAGCCGTCGTCAGGTGGAAGAAGAAGTTGGGCAGCGCGAAGTTCAGCAGGTAGTCCGTGCCCTTGAACGGATACTGCTTGCCTTGGATGGTGAGCACGATGTCCTTGTCGTCGGAACCGTCGATCTGCTCCGGCTTGAAGCCCTGGATGAAGTCGAGCGTCTTGGCGATGCGCGCCTGCAATTCCTCGAAGGTCGTCTCGGTGTCGGGGAAGCTGGGGACTTCGCTGCCGGAAAGCCGCGCGGCGGCGCCCTTGGCGTGGTCGGTGGCGATCTGCACCTGGCGGGCGAGCGCGAACATGTCCGGGCACAGCCGCGCATTGACCAGCACCGACGGCTCGATCTTCTTCGCCGCCGCATGATCGGCGGCCTTCTTCAGGATGGCCGCAAACGCGCTGAGGTATTGCACGAAGACCGGGACGGACGCCTTGTACATCGAAATCGCCATTGCGGAATTCTCCTGGGTTGTGCCGCGAGGGAAACTATAACAGCAGCGGTGGCCGTTCGGCGCGGACCATACGCAAGCGCGCCTGGAGGAGCAAGGACGACGAAAACAAAAGGCGGGTTTCGCGAGCGGCCGTCCGGCCGCGGAGAACCCGCCTTCGGCGCAAACGACGGCATTTCATTTCTTTGAATCCAATTTGAATAGCATCTCCGGATAATACGACAAGAAGCCGAACGAAGCGGTTGAGGCTCGATTCATCGCCGCGTGCTTCGTTCCTTGCGAAGCGCCGGCATCAGGCGTCAATAATAAGAAAAACAAGAATGGGGACCAGTCATGCGCCGCACATCCATGCTTGCCGCGTCAGTTGCAGGATTATCCGGGGCAATCGCAGCAATTCTTCTGGCCGGAAGCGCCTGGGCCGGGGCGGCCTGCTTGGCGCCCCGGGACGAGGCGGCGCTGAAGACCGCCGCCTTGCAGCAGTACCTGATGGTCGCGGCGCTGACCTGCCATGACACGGGCGCCTACAACGATTTCGTGATGAGCCATCGGGGAGAGCTTCAGGAATCCGACCGGAATCTGCTGAACTTCTTCCTCAGCCGCAACGCCGGGAGCGGCGACGCGGATTACAACGCCTACAAGACCTGGCTGGCGAACGCCTCCTCCATGCGCAGCCTGCACGATCCGCGCTTCTGCCGGATCGCCTTTGCCGCCTTCGATGCCGCGCTCGACGGCTCCAAGCCGCTCGCGGCCGTGGTCGCGGAACGGCCGGTGCCGGTCTATGACGGCGCCATGAGTTGCACCGAAACCGCCTCCAATGAACCTGCGGCAGCAGACGACGGCTTCAACGGACCCATGCAGCGCCACGCTTCGCTGAAGAATCGCTAGACCGGCCTGCGGCTAGCGAGGCTCGTCGCGGTGCTTAAATCTGTACTCGATCCATCCGGCGACAACGAGAAGGACGAGCGTAAAGCCCGCGCCGATCATCACCGGAGCCCAGGCGCCAAGTCCGGCGCCCGAACCCAAAACCGCTGCCGCCCAGATCGACGCCGCCGTGGTGAGGCCTTCGACCGTGCCACGGTGGTGCAGGATGACCCCTGCCCCGAGAAATCCTATGCCGGTCAACACGCCTTGAATGACCCGCGAGACCGCAGCAATGTCGTTCGATGTGAAGATCACAATCAGAATCGCGAGCGCGCTGCCGAGCGAGACGAGGCCGATGGTCCGCACACCCGCCGCTTTGTGGCGTATCTCGCGGTCAAGACCGATTACAGCACCGATGAGGACCGCAACGCCAAGCCGTAGGGCAATCTCGGGCCAAGACATGCTCTTCATCCTCGAATCGTAGGGGGGAGTATAATCGAATAACCTCCCCCTTGCGGGGGCGAGTAGCGTCAGCGTACGAGCGAAATTTCTGAGCTCAGCGAAGAAATTTCGGGTGGGGGACGGTGTCGATATCGGCCCCCCACCCGGCTCGCGTTGCTCGCCGACCTCCCCACAAGGGGGAGGTAAAAAAAGTTACGCCGCCTTGGCCATATTCGACAGCGCGGTCAGCACCGCCTGAACGCCTTTGAGGCGAGCTTCGGGCGTGGGCCAGTCGCGGGCGATGACGACCTTCTGATCCGGGCGCACCTTCATGGTACCGGCGTGCTCGCTGATGAGTTTCACCAGCGCCAGCGGATTGGCGAAGGTGTTGTTGCGGAAGGCGATGATGCCGCCCTTGGGTCCCGCCTCGATCTTCTCCACCGAAGCGGCGCGGCAAAGCTGCTTGATCGCCACGATCTCGAACAGATGCTTGACCTCCTCGGGCAGCGGCCCGAAGCGGTCGATCAGTTCGGCGGCAAAGCGTTCGATGTCCTCGCGCGCCTCGATGCCCGCCAGCCGCCGGTAAAGCGCCATGCGCACGTTAAGGTCGGGCACATAGGTTTCGGGAATGAGCACGCTGGTGCCGATGTTGATCTGCGGCGACCACTGGTCGGCGATCTCCTCCGCCCCGCCGCCGGCGCGAAGCTGGGCGATCGCCTCCTCCAGCATCTCCTGGTACAGCTCGATGCCGACTTCCTTGACGTGGCCGGACTGTTCCTCGCCGAGCAGATTGCCCGCGCCGCGGATGTCCATGTCGTGGCTCGCCACCGTGAAACCCGCGCCGAGTTGATCCAGCGATTGCAATACTTCGAGGCGCCGTTCGGCGGTTTCGGTCGGTTTGCGGTCGGCGGGCGTCGTGAGATAGGCGTAGGCGCGCTGCTTGGAACGGCCGATGCGCCCGCGCAACTGGTAAAGCTGCGACAGACCGAACATGTCGGCGCGATGCACCACCAGCGTGTTCACCGTCGGGATGTCGAGGCCGGATTCCACGATGTTGGTGGAGACCAAGACGTCGATGCGCCCGTCGTAGAACGCCGTCATGACGTCTTCGAGGTGCTTCGAGGCCATCTGGCCGTGCGCCAGCGCCGCTTTCACTTCCGGCACGTTCGCCTTGATGAAGGCCAGCGCCTCGCCGAGATCGGCGATGCGCGGCGCCACGTAGAAGCTCTGCCCGCCGCGGTAATGCTCGCGCAGCAGCGCCTCGCGCACCACGAGCGGATCGAACGGCGTCACGAAGGTGCGCACAGCGAGGCGGTCGATGGGCGGGGTGGTGATGAGCGAAAGATCGCGCACGCCCGACAGCGCCAGCTGCAGCGTGCGCGGGATCGGCGTGGCCGTCAGGGTGAGGACGTGCACGTCCGACTTCAGCGCCTTCAGCTTCTCCTTGTGGGCGACGCCGAAATGCTGCTCCTCATCCACGATGACGAGGCCGAGATTGCGGAACGCGATGTTTTTGGACAGCAACGCGTGCGTGCCGATGACGATGTCCACGTCGCCCGCGGCCATCGCCGCTTTGGTCTCCGCCGCTTCCTTGGCGTCGACGAAACGCGAGAGATGGCGCACCTTGATCGGGAACCCGGCGAAGCGCGCGGAGAAGGTCTTGAAATGCTGGCGGGCGAGCAGCGTCGTCGGCACCACCACCGCCACCTGGCTGCCCGACATGGCGACGATGAAGGCCATGCGCAGCGCCACTTCCGTCTTGCCGAAGCCGACGTCGCCGCAGATCAGCCGGTCCATCGGCCGGCCCTTGGCGAGGTCCTCTACCGTGTCGGCGATGGCTTTGTCCTGGTCCTCGGTCTCCTGATAGGGGAAGCGGGCGCAGAATTCGTCGTAGAGGCCCTGCGGCGGCTCGACTTCCGGCAGCGATTTCAACTCGCGCGCCGCGGCGATGCGGATCAGTTCGCCCGCGATCTCGCGGACGCGGGCACGGGCCTTCGACTTCCTCTGCTGCCAGCCCACGCCACCGAGGCGGTCGAGCGGCGCACCGCCCTCCTCGGCGCCGTAGCGCGTCAGCAGCTCAATGTTCTCCACCGGCAGGAACAGCTTGCCGCCGTCGTATTGCAGCTCCAGGCAGTCGTGCGGTGCCCCCGACACGTCGATGGTCTTGAGGCCGACATAGCGCCCGACGCCGTGCTCGATATGGGTGACGAGATCGCCGGGCACCAGCCCCGAAGCCTCGGTGAGGAAGTTCTGCGCCCGGCGCGCCCGGCTGTGCGACACCATGCGGTCGCCGAGGATGTCCTGTTCGGCGACGACGGCGAAATCGGGCGCCTCGAACCCGTGCTCGATACCCAGCACCGCAAGGGGAACGGCGCGCGCGTCCATCTTCAGCGCGTCGGCCCAATCTTCGACATGCCGGAGCGCCGCAAGGCCGTGATCGGCGAGCACCCCGCCCATGCGCTCGGCGGAACCTTCGCTCCAGGCGGCGACGACGACGCGCTTCTTCGCCGCCTGCAATTCGCCGACATGCGCGGCGGCGGCCTCGAAGACGTTGACGCGGCCCTGGGCGCGCTCGGGAGCGAAGTCGCGACCGAGCTTGCCGCCTGCATCGACGGTCGATTTCGATTCCGGCGCCTGGAAGGGCGAGAGGTCGCGCACCGGATGGCGCGCCAGGGCAGCGTCCCATTCCTCGGCGGTGATATAGAGTTTGTCCGGCTTCAGCGGCTTGTAGGGGGCCGATTTTGGTGCGCCTTTGGCGGCATCGCCCAGGAACTGGCGGCGGGTCTCGTAGTAATCGGCGACGAGTTCGAACCGCGCCTTCTTGACCTCTTCCGTATGATGGGAGAGCAGCAGCAGTGCCCGCGGTACGAAATCGAACAGCGTCTCCAGCTTCGGATAGAACAGCGGCAGCCAGTGCTCCATACCCTGCGCCTTGCGCGCGGCGCTGACGGATTCGTAGAGCGGATCGTCGGTGGCGGGTCCGAAGGCGGCGATATAACCCGTGCGGAAGCGGCTGATCGCGGCCTCGCCCATCGGCACTTCGCTGGCGGGCAAGAGTTCGAAATTCTTGACCTCGCCGGTGGAAAGCTGCGTCTCCGCGTCGAAAGTGCGGATGGCGTCCAGCCGGTCGCCGAAGAAGTCGAGCCGCAGCGGCTCGAAGCCCGGCGGCCAAAGGTCAACAATCCCGCCGCGCAGCGCGAAGTCGCCCGGCTCGCGCACGGTGCCCGCCCGCACATAGCCGTTGTCGGCGAGGAAGCGAGACAGCTTGTCGTGCTCGACCAGACCGCCCACCGCGGCGGAGAAGCTGGCGGAGAGGATGGCATCGCGCGGCGGCACGCGCTGCAGGATGGCGTTGACCGTCGTCACCACCACGGCGGGGCCGGAGTCATTGTTTGTCGCGCTTTCTGCCCGAAAACCGGTACCCACTTTTCGGGAAAGCGCTCCTGTGCGCCGCGCCAGGACCGCGAGCGTCGCCAGCCTCTGGGCTTCGATGTCGGGCTTGGGCGAGACGCGGTCGTAGGGCAGGCAGTCCCAGGACGGGAACATCAGCGCGGGCACTTCGGGCGCGAAGAAGCGCAGGACCTCAGCGACGGAGGCCGCGCGGATGGCGTCCTGCGCCACGAACACCACGAGGCCGCCGAGCCGCTTCGCCGCCTCGGCCGCCAGCCAAGCGTCGTAGCCTTCCGGCGCGCCGGTGACGGTGAGGCGGCCTTCCGTGCGGGCGATGTAGCTTACGCGTTCCACGTCGGGTCCTTGCGGGAACACAGAGCACGCAGGCGCGCGAAGACCGGCGTGTCGTGGGCGGGCGGCACGGGCGCCTCGCCCTTCAGCCAGGCGAAGACCTCCTGGTCGGGCGCGTCAAGCAGGGCTTCCAGCGCGTCAAGGCCGGTGTCGTCGAGGGTTGCGATCTCGCGCGCGGCGAAGGTGCCGAAGATCAGATCGACCTCCTTGAAGCCGCGGCGCTGGGCCCGGAACAATAGCCGTTTGCGGCGGGCCTCCGAAGAGCCACCTTTTGCGATGCCGGTCATGGTCCGCGGATATAAACCTTGGTCGTTTCGTCTGCCAGAGGGTTCCCGCGCGAGGATGCTTATTTTGTCGCCTTCGACCGCCGAACGATTTCATAGGGATCGCCGACTGGACTTCGGTTTAGCTGCGCCTTGCGATGAATATCCCTGAGCGGTTTCGCGCCGACATAGTAGCGTCCGCGCTTGTCTCCGACCGGCTCCAGCAGCCCGATTTCGCATAGTCGCCGCAGGTCGCGGCTCGCCACGACGTCGGATACGCCGTTCTCCGTCTGGTATCGGCCCGCGCGA
This sequence comes from Alphaproteobacteria bacterium, assembly GCA_003158585.1. Lineage (GTDB taxonomy): Bacteria > Pseudomonadota > Alphaproteobacteria > Micropepsales > Micropepsaceae > Rhizomicrobium. The sequence goes on along the minus strand of PMKE01000129.1, from coordinate 18,781 downwards.
ATTTTGTATCCGAACACGGCGTCGATCAGCGACATCTCCATGCGTTCGTGCAGGCCGTGCTGTTTGACGAGCCTTGCGACTTCGTCGGCCGCACGCGACAGGGCGTGTCCGCGCTGAACCAACGTCTCGGCCTGCTGATAATGGGCGCGCAGGCAGAACCTCAGCCAAGGCAATGCATCGCCTTGCGGGTTCCAGCGTCCCTGCCCGGTTTCCGCGAGGATGCGGTAATAGACGTCGGTATTGCGGCCCAGCCATTCCTCTATGCTGCAAAAGACGGGACTGAGCACACCGTCGCGCGCCATAACAAGCGTCTGGAGCGCCCGCGCCATGCGGCCGTTGCCGTCCTTGAACGGATGGATCATCGTGAGGTTCAGATGTGCCATCGCCCCGCGAACGATCGGATCGGCGTTCGGGCTTTGCGACAGCGACGCCACCAGTTCGTCGACTAGACCGGGAACCGCGCTCGCATCCGGCCCTTCGTAAACCGTTTCGCCGCTCGGCTCGTTGACGACGAAGATGGAACCGGAACGCCATTGTCCCGGCATTTTCGTCAGGTCGTAAGAGAGCATCATGAAGTGCAGGCTTTTGATCACCTGCGCGTTCAGTTCGAAATACGGATCGTCGTGGGTCTGGAGGACATAGGTCAGCGCATTCCGGTAGCCCGTCAGCGCACGATAGGTTTCATCCTCGACCGTTTCAGGTTTCTCGTCGTCGACGATGGCGACGGCATCGTTGAGCGAGGCATTGATGCCTTCGATGCTGTTAGAGCCCTGCACGGCCCGCGCAAAGGTCGTGCGCCGGAGGAATCCCGTCCAGCGGTTCGGGCTCTGCGCCACGCTGTAGCGCAGTTGTTCGCGCTGCTCGTGGATGAGCTTGAGGACGGCGTTGTCCTCTTCAGCAAGGGCCGGAGTGGCGTAGATCATGTCAGTTATCCAATTTCATATAGTCTGAGATACTATATATAATATACTTCACGACGAAGTCAAATTATATAACCGGCGTTAACCTATCAGGTTGAAATTACGAGAAAACTCATTCGATTTCCTACGTCGCTGCCTCTGGTGGATTACTGGGGACGCCCCGAGACGCATAGGCGCAACCTCCTTATCGTTCCCGATCATGCGCCCTGCGATTCTGTTCCCGCTGTTTGCCGAGACGTGCACCCTGCCGGGCGTGGGGCCGCGGCTGGAGAAATTGATCGCGCAGGTGGCAGGCCCGCGTCTCAAGGACTTGATCTTCGACCTGCCGACCGGCGTAGTGGATCGCTCCTACCGCCCCAAGCTGATCACCGCCGAGGCGGGGCGCATCGCCACCGTGACCGTCAACGTGCTCGATCATCTGGTGCCGCGGGTCCGCCAGCAGCCCTATCGCGTGCGCTGCTCCGACGACACGGCGATGATCGAGCTGATCTTCTTCCACGCCCATGAGGACTATCTGAAGAAGACCCTGCCCGAGGGGTCGCAGCGCCTTATCAGCGGGCGCGTGGAGCGCTTCAACAACAAGCTCCAGATGCCCCACCCCGATTATATCGTGGCGCCGGGCGAGGAATTCCCGCTGCACGAGCCGGTCTATGCCCTGACCGAGAACCTTCCCGGCAAGGTGCTGGTCAAGGCGATCCGCGGCGCGCTGGAGAAAGTCCCCGCCCTGCCCGAATGGCAGGACCCGGCGTATCTCAAGGCGCGCGGCTGGCCCTCGTTCGGCGATGCGCTGCGCAAAGTCCACGCGCCGGTGCACGAGGCGGACCTCGCGCCGACCACGCCCGAACGCCAGCGGCTGGCCTTTGACGAGCTTCTGGCGAACCAGCTCGCGCTGATGCTGATCCGCGAAGCTATGCGCGCCGCCAAGGGGCGCGCGTTGAAGGGTGACGGGCGGCTCAAGGCCAAAGCGCTGGCCGCTCTCTCGTTCACGCTGACGGAGGCGCAGAACCAGGCCCTCGCCGAAATCGAAGCCGACATGGCCTCGCCCACGCGCATGCTGCGTTTGCTGCAAGGCGACGTGGGATCGGGCAAGACCATCGTCGCCATGCTGGCGCTGCTCGGTGCGGTGGAGGCCGGGACCCAGGGCGCGCTGATGGCGCCCACCGAAATCCTCGCCCGTCAGCACATGGCGGCGCTGGAACCGCTGGCTGAGGCCGCGGGCGTGCGCATGGCGCTGCTGACCGGCCGCGAGCGCGGTGCCTCGCGCGAGGCAACCCTCGCGGCGCTGGCGGACGGAAAAATCGACATCCTGGTCGGCACCCATGCCCTGTTCTCGGAAGACGTGGCGTTCCGCGATCTGGGTCTGGTGGTTGTGGACGAACAGCACCGTTTCGGCGTGCACCAGCGCATGACGCTCCAGGGCAAGGGGGAGAAAGTCACCGACGTGCTGGTGATGACCGCCACGCCCATTCCGCGCACCCTGGCGCTGACCGCTTATGGCGACATGGACGTGTCGCGGCTGCACGGCCGCCCGCCGGGCCGCAAGCCGGTGGAGACGCGCGTCATGCCCGCCACGCGACTAGACGACGTGGTCGAGCATCTGCGCAAAGCCATCGCGCACGGCGCCCGCGCCTATTGGGTGTGCCCGCTGGTGGAGGAGTCCGAGAAGATCGATCTCGCCGCCGCCGAGGAACGCGCCGAGGAATTGAAACGTACGCTGGGGTCCGCGGTGGGGCTCGTCCACGGCAGGATGAAGCCCGCCGAACGCGACGGCGCGATGGAGAAGTTCAAGAGCGGCGAAATCCAGGTGCTGGTTGCCACCACGGTGATCGAAGTGGGCGTCGACGTGCCGGAGGCCACGATCATGGTGGTGGAGCACGCCGAACGCTTCGGCCTCGCCCAGCTGCACCAGTTGCGCGGGCGCGTCGGCCGCGGCACCGGCAAATCGAGCTGCCTTCTGGTCTATCAGGCGCCCATCGGCGAAACGGCCAAGGCGCGGCTCCAGACCTTGCGCGACACCGACGACGGCTTCGTCATCGCGGAAGAGGACCTGCGCCTGCGCGGGCCGGGCGAGCTGCTCGGCACGCGGCAGAGCGGCCAACTCGAATTCCGCATGGCCGACATCGCGGTGCATGGCGAGCTGCTGGCGGCGGCGCGCGACGATGCGGGATTGATCCTCTCGCGCGATCCGGATTTGAAATCACCGCGCGGAGATGCGCTGCGGACTCTGCTCTATCTCTTCGGCAGAGACGAAGCGGTGCGGTACCTGAGAGCGGGCTAAGCGGCTGCCGGCTTCGCGCGCTCTTCCGGCAGCGCGATGGCGGCGACGGCCACGATCCAGACGACAAGGGCTTCTGCCCAACCCGCCAAGGGCGACAGCCAGACTGGGTCCGTCGGGCGCGGCGTGAAGAGCGCAAGCCCCGTTGTCAGGTGCAGGCTGGCGAAGATCGCGGGTAGCAGAGCGTAGAGCAGGAAAAGAACGGCAAGCGCTGTAAAATCGCCGCCGCGCTTGCGTGCGTTCGTCAAAACGACGATGCCCATGTCGCGCGTCAGGAAGCCGAGCATGGCGCAGGCGATCGCTTGATCCTGCAAGAGAGAAGCCCGGCCCAGCCAGACGATCAACGCAATCCCCACGGCCTGCGCCGCCAGATACGACATCATCCAGCCCTGGAGATTCGCCAGCACCGTTCCGAGGTGGAACCTGCCGAACTCCGAACCCAACCAGCGAAAGCGTACGCGGTCCTTGGGTTCGAGAAACACCATCGCATAAGCCAGCGTTCCGTAGACCGTCCCTGCGAGCAGCAGGCGAAGCGCCACGGCATCGAGGTTCGTCAGCGCCTGATTGCCGGAGAGCCACACGTCGAAACCCGCCACGTAGGCTCCCATGAAAAGGAGGAACGCCAGCCACACCAGGGGGCCGTTGCGCATCTTGAGTTCCAGGCGCATCTGGCGATAGCAGCCCGTCAGCATCCAGCCCGCGAACAGCGCCATCGAGAGGAGCAGGAAGGGCTGTGCGGGGCACGCCAGCCCCCACCACATCACGACGTCCGTGCGCTCCACATGCAGCAGGTACGAGCGGGCGGGATCGGCGATCAGCCAGACGACGTACACCGCGACCGCCGCTGCAAGACCCGTGGCCTGATAGAGGAAAATCTCGAATTGCGTGCGCGCCTGGCGCCGTCCCGCAGCGATCAGACTGGCGAGCAGCGCTGCCGATTGCGCAATGACGCCGATGGCGAGGTAGTAGACGAGTTCGATCGCGGCCACGCCCGGCCCGTGTTCCTGCACGAGTTCGGCCAGGATCACGACAAGGCAGATCGCGCCGCCGAACCAGTTGAAGGCGGTCGAGCCGAACAGCTTGCCCCACATCATCGTGCCGGCGGAGAGGGAGGACAGGCGCTGGCCGTCCCAGGTGTGGGCGCGGATTTCGCCCACCACGCTGTTCGCCGCGTTGCGGGCGCCCCAGAGCACGACGATGATGAAATAGCCCCAGCGCGCGACTTCGCCCGGTCCTGCGAAGAAGCCCTGAGACAGCGCTGCGGCGAAGAACGCCAGCGCCAGCACCACCGTCATCACGATCATGCGGCCCGGTCTCAGTTCCAGCCAGAGGTTGCGCTCGAATTCCGGGTTCATCGCGCCTGCCCCACCTGCTTGAAGTAGGCCTCTTCGAGCGCTTTGGTGGATTCGCCGAGACTCGATACCTCGAACCCCGCCGCCAGCATCGCCTTGATCAACCGCGCCCGCGCCGCGGAGTTGCGCGGATGGGTGAACAGCGCGTGGTATTCGTCGGCCTCGATCACGTCCACACCCGGCCGTCCGGCGAGGAATTCGCGCAGGTCGCTGCGGGCGGTGGCGATCTCCAGCATGTAGCGGGGCCGGTCGGCATCGCGCACCTTGATGGCGTTGCCGCCGACGATCAGGCCGTCCTCGATGATGATCATTTCCGTGCAGTAGTCTTCAAGCTCGGCCAGGATATGCGAGGAGACGACCAGCGTCATGCCCGCGTCCTTGAGCGCGACAAGCAGCGTGGAGAGATCGCGACGCGCCTGCGGATCGAGGCCGGCCGCGGGCTCGTCCAGCAAGAGCACGCGCGGCTCGTGGACGATGGCCTGGGCGATGGCAAGCCTCTGCCTCATGCCGCGGGAAAGCTCTCCGGCCTTGGTATCCAGGCGGTCCAGCAGGCTGACGCGGCCGGCGGCCTTTTCCACGGCGGAGGCGGTCAGCGCCGGCGAAATGCCGCGCGAGCGCGCCGCATAGCTCAACACCCGCCGCACGCTCAGGGCGTCGTACAGACCATAGAAATCCGGCAGGTAACCAAGAAGAGCGTGGATGGCGCGCGGCGCCTCCCTGGTGTCGCGGCCGTCCACCGTCACGCTGCCGGAATAAGGCGGCTCCAGTGCGGCGAGGCAGCGCAGCAGCGTCGTCTTGCCTGCGCCGTTCGGTCCCACCAGAGCCGTGATGGTCTGCGGCTTGACGTGCAGGGACACGCCCTTCAGAGCGCGCGTGGTCGGATATTCGTAAACGAGGTCGCGAACGTCGATCATGGCCGGCGGATGCGGATGCCATCGTATGTTACCGCGATTTTGTCAATAAATGATACACTTCGTGACCGCCGGAAAGCCGCTTCCCGGCCGGATTTCATTGCAAAAAGGGGTGCGGCGCGCCACAACCCCGTTACGGCAAAAGAGGGTGAGCCATGCGCATTGTCATGATTGGTACCGGTTATGTCGGTCTTGTGTCGGGAGCCTGCCTGTCGGAGTTCGGCCACGAAGTCGTCTGCGTGGACACGGACACCGCCAAGATCGACGGTTTGAAGCGCGGCGTTATCCCCATTTACGAACCGGGCCTGGATGAGGTCGTCTCGGTCAATGCCAAATCGGGCCGGCTGTCCTTCGAAACCGATCTGAAGGTGGCCATGCCGGGCGCTGAAGCCGTGTTCATCGCGGTGGGTACGCCGACCCGGCGCGGCGACGGCCATGCGGATCTGAGCTACGTGTTTGCAGTCGCGGAGGAGATCGCCGCTCACTTGTCGGGCTATGCGGTGGTCGTCACCAAGTCGACGGTTCCCGTCGGCACCAACCGCAAGGTCGAGGAGATCATCCGGAAAGCGCATCCTGACGCCAAGTTCGACGTCGCCTCCAATCCGGAGTTCCTGCGCGAAGGATCGGCCATCGAGGATTTCCGCCGCCCCGACCGCGTCATCGTCGGTTGCGACACCGACCGGGCGCGCGCCGTGATGCGCGAGATCTACCGCCCGCTCTATCTCCACGAGACGCCGATCGTCTTCACCAGCTGCGAAAGCTCCGAGCTGATCAAGTACGCCTCCAACGCCTTCCTCGCCACCAAGATCACTTTCATCAACGAGGTCGCCAACCTCTGCGAGAAGGTGGGCGCCAACGTACAGGACGTGGCGCGCGGCATGGGACTGGACGGACGCATCGGCAACAAGTTCCTGCACGCCGGTCCCGGTTTCGGCGGCTCCTGTTTCCCGAAGGACACGCTGGCGCTGCTGAAGACGGCGCAGGAATATAATACTCCGACCCGCATCGTCGAAGCCGTGGTCGCCGTCAACGAGGCGCGCAAGCGCGAAATGGCGGAGAAGATAGAGAAGGCCTTGGGCGGCGTGGCGGGAAAAACCGTCGCCATCCTGGGTCTGACCTTCAAGCCGAATACCGACGATATGCGCGACGCGCCGAGTCTCGTCATCGTGCCTTACCTTCGCGAAAAGGGCGCACGCATCCGCGCCTTCGACCCCGAAGGCGCCAAGGAGGCCAAGAAGCGACTCGATATCGAGATGTGCGCCGACGCCTACGAGGCGATGGACGGCGCCGACGGCGTGGCGATCTTGACGGAGTGGAACGAGTTCCGCGCCCTCGACCTCGGCCGGGTGAAATCGCTGCTCAAAAGGCCGGTGATGGTCGACCTGCGCAACATCTATCGTCCCGAGACGATGACGGCGGCAGGGTTCGTTTATGTCAGTGTCGGGCGGCCAAACGCCGGTTAGTCGCATTCTCGCCTGATTGAGCCGAGGCGATTCTCGGTCGATTTCGGTCATAATTCCCGCGCCAACTGGACGCAGGCCTGTCAGCATGTGGTAGGCTGGGCCGTTCAACATGGAGTGTGGGATGGGCTCGCTCTTTATCATCGTACCGCTGGCGGTTGCAGGCGTTGGTTTCCTGCTGTTCTTGGCAGGCTTCGTGCACCTCGCGAAAGGCCGCGTCGCGCGCGGCGGACTTGGGCTGGGCGGCGGCGGCATCGCCACCATCGTCGGCCTTGCGGCCGGACTGATCGGCCTCAACTTGCAGAGCTATTCGCGGCTGACCTACGAGGCCCCCGTGGCGGAGGTTTCCGTCCAATCCACGAACCCGGCCATGAAGGCCTACACCGTCACCGTGCGCCGTCTCGACGGTTCCGGTCGTGTGGAAAGCTGTTTGATTCAGGGCGATGCCTGGCTGCTGAGCGGGCGCGTGCAGAAATGGAAGCCGTGGGCGATCGAGCTGGGCATGAACACGACCTACTCGCTCGACCAGATTTCCAACTACTATTTCTCGGCGGCGGAAGCCAACGGGCGGCCGATCAACGCTTGCGACATCAACGGCGAAACGCCGAAGGCGAACCACCTGCTGCCCGAAAGTTGGGTGAAATGGTTGATGGCCCACGCTCTGGTGCAGGACCGCTTCTTCGGCTCGGCGAGTTACATGCCGCTGGCGGACGGCGCGGTGTACAAGGTGATCATCACCCAGACGGCGTTCAACGCGGAACCATCCAACGACGCGGCTCGTAGAGCCAACGACGCGCGGGCGTTCTGATACAAAAGACTTCGGGGAGGTTTCCCTCCCCGAAGCTGCTTCTTCCGTTCAGTGCTTCTTCTTCGGGAAGCCGTAGTAATCGAGCATCGGCCCGATGTCCGGATCTTTGCCGTAGAAGGCACGGAACATATCGCCGTAGTCCTCAGTGTGCCCGCGCGACAGGATCAGGTCGCGGAAGCGCTGGCCGTTCGCGCGCGTCAGCCCGCCGTGCTTCTCGAACCAGGCGAAGGCGTCGTGGTCGAGCATCTCGGTCCACGCATAGGCGTAGTAGCCGGAGGCGTAGCCGAGCGTCCAGATGTGGGTGAAATAACTCGACCGGTAGCGCGTCGGCACCTGCGCCATGAGCAGATGCGTCTTCTTCAGGGCGTCGGTCTCGAAGGCATCGACGTCCGGCTTCGCCACATCGGCCGGCAGCAGATGCCACTGCATGTCGAGCTGCGAGGCGGCGAGCCTTTCCACCATCGAGTAGCCCTGGTTGAAGTTCTGCGCTTTCCTGATCTTGTTCACCAGCGCCTGCGGGATGGGTGCGCCGGTCTGGTAATGCAGCGCATAGTGCTTGAGCACCGCGGGATAGAGCGCCCAGTTCTCGTTGAACTGCGAGGGCAGCTCCACGAAGTCGCGCGCGGTCGAGCTGCCCGAGACGGTCGGATAGTTCTGGCTGGCGAACAATCCGTGCAAAGCGTGGCCGAACTCGTGGAACGCCGTGGTCACGTCGTCGAAGGTCAAAAGCGCGGGCTGGCCCGGTGCCGGCTTGGTGAAGTTGCCGACGTTGTAGACCACCGGCTTGGTGCCCAGCACCTTCGACTGATCGACGAAGGTGTCCATCCAGGCGCCGCCCTGCTTGTTGTCGCGCTTGAAGTAGTCGAAGTACATCAGTCCGAGCGACGAGCCGTCCGCGTCGATCACTTCGAACACGCGCACGTCCGGGTGGTAGACCGGGATGTCCTTGCGCTCCTTGAAGCTAATGCCGTAGAGCTGGTTTGCGGCGTAGAAGATACCGTTTTCCAGCACGTTGTTGAGTTCGAAATACGGTTTGACCTGCGCGTCGTCGAAATCGTACCTGGCCTTGCGCACGGCTTCCGCGTAGCGATCCCAATCCCAGGGCTCCAGCTTGAAGTGTCCGCCGGCTTTGCGGATCATGGCCTGGATGTCGCGAGCCTCGACGCGCGCCTTGGCGGTCGACGGCGGTACGAGCTTGTCCAGAAACGTCTCCACGGTCGCCGGTGTCTTGGCCATCTGGTCTTCGAGGACGTAGGCCGCCCAGTTGGGGTAGCCGAGCAATGCCGCCTTCTCGGCGCGCAATTGGGCGATGGCGACGATGGTAGCGCGCGTATCGTTGGCGTCGCCTCTTTCGGTGCGCATCCAGGAGTTCTCGAACAGCGTCCGGCGCGTGCCCCGGTCTTCGAGAGACTGCAACGACGGTTGTTGCGTCGTGTTCTGGAGCGGGATCACCCATTTGCCCTTCAGGCCGCGGTCTTCCGCCGCCTGGGCCGCCGCGGCGATGGCGGCCTCGCCGAGCCCCTTGAGCTTGGCCGGATCGTCCACGACCAGCGCACCCGCCTTGGTGGCTGCGAGCAGCTTGGCGTCGTAGTCCGTCTGGAGCATGGACAGCCGCTTGTTGATGTCGCGCAGCTTTTCCTTGTCGGCATCCGACAGCCGGGCACCCGAGGAAACGAAGGCGTGGTAGTAGACTTCGAGCAGCGTGCTCTCCTCGGGACCGAGGCCGAGCTTGTCGCGTTGGGCGTAGATCGCCTCGACGCGCGCCCAAAGCCTGGCATTGAGATAGATCGCGTCGTGATGGGCCGCCAGCTTGGGCGCTTCATCGGCCTTCACCTGCTGCAGCGTGTCGTCGGTGTTGGCCTGCGTGAGCGCGAAGAACACTTTGGACACGCGCATCAGCATCCGGCCGGACTTCTCCATCGCGGCGATGGTGTTCTCGAAGGTCGGAGCCTCGGGGTTGCCGGCGATGGCATCGATCTCCGCCAGCTGCTGCTCCATCCCCTCCTCGATCGCCGGCTGATAGTCGCTGTCCTTGATGCGGCTGAAATCGGGCGCCTCGAACGGCAGGGTGCTGGGCGAGTCGAACGGGTTGGGCGGCGGAGGCGGCGGAGGCGTCGTAACGGCTTCCTCTTTGGTCGTGCAGGCGACAAGCACCAGGGCGGCGGCGGCGCCGAGCAAATAAGAGCGAATGCGAGGCATGGGGAAACCCTCAGGGTTGGCGGGATTCGGATTGCTGGACCAAACCTATCCTCTTGGAAGCCCGAGCGGAGGCTTGACCCGTCGTCGCAAGATAACATGCCCGAAATCTGGGAGGGCAACTCCACAACTTCGAGTGAACCTGGAGAAATACTGATTTTTCAAATAGTTACGTTACCTCAGGCAACGTACCCGCCGCTTTTGAGGTAGTCGAGGATGCGCTCGGCTTCATGGGCGGGGTCGGAATCGACCGTCTTGAGCACGATTTCGGCCTTTTCCGGCGGCTCGTAGGGGCTGTCGATACCGGTGAAGTGCTTGATCTCCCCGGCCTTTGCCTTGCCGTACAGGCCCTTGGGATCGCGCTGAATGCAGACTTCCAGGGGGGTGTCCACGAACACCTCGATGAACTCGCCCTCGCCCACCAACTCGCGCGCCATGCGCCGCTCCGAGCGGAAGGGCGAGATGAACGACACCAGCACGATCAGCCCGGCATCCACGAACAGCTTCGCGGCTTCGCCCACGCGCCGGATGTTCTCCACGCGGTCGGCATCGGTGAAGCCGAGGTCGCGGTTGAGGCCGTGGCGGACGTTGTCGCCGTCGAGGATATAGGTGTGGCGGCCGCGCGCGTGCAGCGCGCTCTCCACCAGATTGGCGATGGTCGATTTGCCGGAGCCCGACAGGCCCGTGAACCACAACACGGCCGGCTTCTGGTGCTTGAGGGAAGCGCGCGCCTGCTTGTTCACGTCGAGCACCTGCCAATGGACGTTGGTGGCGCGCCTGAGGCCGAAATCGATCATCCCGGCGCCCACCGTGGCGTTGGTGAAGCGGTCGATCAGGATGAAGCCGCCCATGTCGCGGTTGTCGCGATAGGCGTCGAAGGCCAGCGGCTGGGCCAGCGAGAGGTTGACGGTGCCGATCTCGTTGAGGTGTAGCGTCTTGGCGGCGAGTTGATCCAGATTGTTGACGTCGAGCTTGTGCTTGAGCGCCGTGACCTGTGCGGGAACCGTCGAGGTGGCGAGCTTGAGGATGTACTGGCGGCCGGGAAGCAGTTCCTCTTCCGCCATCCATAGAAGGTGCGCCGCAAGCTGGTCGGAGACTTCGGGCCGCGCGTTGGCCGCGCAGAGAACGTCGCCGCGCGAGATGTCCACCTCGTCCGCCAGCGTCAGGGTTACGGCATCGCCGGCCACGGCTTCTGCGAGATCGCCGTCCTGGGTGACGATGCGCTTGACCTTGGAAGTGCGCCCGGAACCGGCGACCGCGATGGTGTCGCCCGGCTTGACGCGCCCGCCGACAATAGTGCCCGAGAAGCCGCGGAAATCGAGATTGGGGCGGTTCACCCACTGGACCGGCATCCGGAACGGCTTTTCGGCGAGCGCGGTTTCGACGTCCACTGTCTCCAACTGGGCGAGCAGCGACGGCCCCGTGTACCAGGGCGTGTTGGCGCTCAAGGAAATCACATTGTCGCCGAAGCGGGCAGAGATCGGGATCGGCACCAGCGTCTGGAAGCCGAGGGGTGCGGCGAACTTCGTGAACTCTGCAACGATGGCGTCGAACACCTCTTTCGAGAAGCCCATCAGGTCGATCTTGTTTACCGCCAGGACGACATGGCGGATGCCGAGCAGCGAGACGATGGTGGCGTGACGGCGGGTCTGGATCAGCACGCCCTTGCGCGCGTCGATCAGGATGACCGCCAGTTCCGAATTGGAAGCACCGGTCGCCATATTGCGGGTGTATTGCTCATGACCCGGCGTGTCGGCGACGATGAACTTNNTCGATGGTGATGCCCTGTTCCCGCTCGGCTTCGAGACCGTCCACCAGGAGCGCGAAGTCGATGTCGTCGCCGGTGGTGCCGTGCTGCTTGGAATCGCGCTCCAGCGCCGCCAGATGATCTTCGAACAGCAACTTGGAATCGTAGAGCAGCCGCCCGATCAGGGTGGACTTGCCGTCGTCGACGCTGCCGCAGGTAAGGAAGCGAAGCAGCGACTTCTTCTCCTGCGCCGCGAGATAGGCTTTGAGGTCGGTGGAGGCGGCCATCAGAAGTAGCCCTCCTTCTTCTTCTTCTCCATCGACGCCTTCTCGTCGCTGTCGATCAGGCGGCCCTGGCGCTCCGAGGTGCGCGCGGTGAGCATTTCGGTGACGATGGCTTCCAGCGTGTCGGCCGGGGACTCGATGGCACCGGTCAGGGGATAACAGCCGAGCGTGCGAAAACGCACAAGCATCTCGCGCGCCTCCTCACCCGGCAGCAGCTTCATCCGCTCGTCGTCGACCAGGATGAGCGTGCCTTCGCGCTCCACCACCGGCCGCTTCTTCGCGAAGTAGAGCGGTACGATGGGGATGTTCTCCGCCATGATGTATTGCCAGATGTCGAGCTCGGTCCAGTTCGACAGCGGGAAGACGCGGATGGATTCGCCCTTGTTGATGCGTGTGTTGTAGACGCGCCAGAGTTCCGGCCGCTGGTTCTTTGGATCCCAGGCATGCGCCGCCGAGCGGAAGGAGAAGATGCGCTCCTTGGCGCGGGATTTCTCTTCGTCGCGCCGCGCCCCGCCGAACGCCGCATCGAAGCCGTATTTGTCGAGCGCCTGTTTCAGGGCCTCGGTCTTCATCACCTGGGTGTGCAGCGCCGAGCCGGAAGCGAAGGGATTGATGCCGCGCTTCAGCCCGTCTTCGTTCACATGAACGACGAGCTTGAGGCCGAGCCGCTTCGCGGTGGCGTCGCGGAAGGCGATCATTTCCCGGAATTTCCACGTAGTATCGACGTGCATCAGGGGGAACGGCGGCTTGGAAGGATAAAAGGCCTTCATCGCCAGATGCAGCATCACCGACGAATCCTTGCCGATGGAATAGAGCATCACCGGATTGGCGAAGCTTGCCGCCACCTCGCGCATGATGTGAATGCTCTCCGCCTCAAGGCGGCGAAGATGCGAGATTTTCGGTGTCGGGATGGACAAACTCGAAGCCCCTTCAATATGGCATTTGGATTAATCGCAATGCGTCTAGCGCGCAAGAGTGCCGTAGCCGGAAGCCCAGCTGGCAAGCCTCCGACGGCTGACGATCATTTTTTGTCCCGTGTGCGCCCGTAGACATTCTCGAAACGGGCGATATCGTCCGCGCCCAGATAAGGTCCGGACTGCACCTCGATCAGCCTGAGCGGGACCTTCCCCGGATTCTCGAGGCGGTGTTTCTCACCCAGCGGAATGAAGGTCGACTCGTTCTCGTGCAGGATCATCGCCTTCTCGCCGCAGCACACGCGCGCCGTGCCCTGCACGACGATCCAGTGCTCCGCGCGGTGATGATGCATGTGCAGGGAGACGCGCGCCCCCGGTTTGACCATGACATGGTTGACGAGGAAGCTGTCGCCCCGGTCGACCACCTCTATGCTTCCCCAGGGACGGAAGACGACCGTGTGCTCCATCGGCTCGCTGCGGTCCGCCGCCTTGAGGCGGTCGACGATCGCTTTCACGTCCTGCGTCCGGTTCTTGTCCGAGACCAGAATCGCGTCCTTGGTGGCCACCACGACGAGATCGCGCACGCCTATGAGGGCCGTCAACGTCTTCTCGCTGTGCACGAAGGAGCCCTTGGTGTCATAGGCCACCACATCTCCCACCAGCACGTTGCCGGATTCGTCCTGTCCCTGGATTTCCCACAAAGACGACCAGGAGCCGACGTCGTTCCAGCCGATGGAGCAAGGCACCAGCGCCGCCCGCGTCGTATGTTCCATCACGGCGTAGTCGATCGAGATGTTGGGCGCCTCAGCGAAGCTTGCGGCGTCCAGGCGGATGAAATCGAGATCGCGCGCCGATTTCGCCACGGCTTCGCGCACTGCCGGAAGGATGCCGGGCGCGTGGAGGTCCAACTCCGCGAGCATGATGTCGGCCCGGAACACGAACATGCCGCTGTTCCAGAAATAACGTCCGTCGGCGAGGTACCCGGCCGCGGTTGCGGCGTCCGGCTTCTCCACGAAGCGCTGCACTTTGAAGGCGCCGTCGAGCCCCTCGATGGCCGGGCCGCGCTCGATATAGCCGTAACCTGTTTCGGGGGCCGTCGGCGTCATACCGAAGGTGACGATGTTCCCGGCCTCCGCAGCATGGACGGCGGCCGCCACGGCCTTGCGGAAGGCCTCCGCGTCGGCCACGACGTGGTCTGAGGGCAACAGGAGGATGACGGCCTCCGGATCGCTCTCGCCCGCCACCAGCGCGGCGACCGCGGCGGCCGGGGCCGTGTTGCGCCCTTCCGGCTCCAGCACGATGGCGCTCGGAGCAAGCCCGATATCCTGCATCTGCTCGGCCACCAGGAAGCGGTGATCGTCGTTGCAAATCAGGATCGGCGGGGCGGCGTCCGGCAGCTGGGCACGCAGCACGGTCTCCTGGATCATGGTGCGGGGGCCGCTCAGCGCCAGGAGCTGCTTGGGCAGCGAGGAACGCGACAGGGGCCACAGCCTCGTGCCGGACCCGCCGGATAGAATGACTGGAAAAAGACTCATATATCCTGCGTCTCAGAAACGGGGGGGCACCATAAATCCTCTGCCGCCGGAATGGAATTGCCGCCGGTTCAGAGATAGCCGTACAGGGCTACCTCGCCGGTGGCCAAAAAGCCCTTGTCCGGGGGCAGCGGCATCATGCGCGGCTACCTGCCGAGTAGACGCTTACCGCACCAATATGCGATGAAAGAGCGTCGCCGATCTCAACTTGCACGCAGGTGCCCATGCAGAATTCGAGACCCGTCCGCAAAGCGGTCCTGCCCGTGGCCGGCCTTGGCACGCGTTTCCTCCCGGCGACGAAGGCCGTGCCTAAGGAGATGCTGCCGGTCGTCGACAAACCGGTCGTTCAATATGCCGTCGAAGAGGCAAAAGAGGCCGGCATCGAGCAGTTCGTCTTCGTGACGGGGCGCGGCAAGCACATCATCTCCGACCACTTCGACCACGCCTACGAACTCGAGGCCCAACTGCGCGCACGCGATAAAACCACCGAGCTGAAGAGCCTCTTGGAAATGCTGCCGATCACCGGATCGGTGGGCTTCGTGCGTCAGCAGCAGCCTTTGGGTCTCGGACATGCCGTATGGTGCGCGCGCCACTTCATCGGCGACGAGCCATTCGCGGTTCTGCTCCCTGACGATCTGATGGTTGGCAAGCCCAGCGGACTGGCGCAGATGGTGGAGGCTTACCACCGCGTCGGCGGCGGCTGCATCGTCGCGGCAGAAGAACGCCCCCGTGAGGAAACCAAGAGGTACGGCGTCGTCGATCCGGGCGCCAGGAAGGGCAATGCGACCGAAGT
This sequence comes from Alphaproteobacteria bacterium, assembly GCA_003158585.1. Lineage (GTDB taxonomy): Bacteria > Pseudomonadota > Alphaproteobacteria > Micropepsales > Micropepsaceae > Rhizomicrobium. The sequence goes on along the minus strand of PMKE01000129.1, from coordinate 3,589 downwards.
CAGGGCCCTGGTCGAGAAACCCGACCCCGCCAAAGCCCCTTCGACCCTCTGCATCATCGGCCGCTATATCCTTCAGCCGCAGGTTTTCAGCGTGCTCGACAAGCAGGAGCGCGGCGCCGGCGGCGAAATCCAGCTCACCGACGCTATGGCGCAGCTGATCGGGCAAATGCCCTTCCACGCGGTCCAGACGACATGCGACCGCTACGACTGCGGCGACAAGGTCGGCTTCCTGCAGGCTAATATCGCGGTCGGGCTGCAGCGACCCGATATCGCACCCGCGCTTCGGGAGGTTCTAAACCGCCTGGGGCATTAGGCTGCGACGTGGCGCCAGCCAATATCATATTGATTTCATTTCAAAAGTTTGAATAAGCTACTTACGGCCGCGGCGGACGGGGAATGTCTTGGTCCGGGAGGGGGCAATTTTTACACGCGCTAAGAAGTCGGTTTTGCGCTGCCTCCGTCGTCCGGATATGCCGTTCGTATGGCGCCAGGTGCAAACGGGAGCTGGAGTCCTCGGATTGGCTGCCGTAACTGCCGGATTGCCGAGCCTTGCGAGTGCTCAGCAGACTGAACAGCCAATTGCTACGCGCGATACTTTTGGCGAAGTCGGCATCCTAGACATGCCGAGCGCCCGTATGGCGTCGGATGGAGAACTCGCCCTCACCATCGGCGATTTGGGCGACAAACAACGCTATAGTTTGTCCTTCCAGGCACTGCCGTGGCTTGATGCTTCTTTCCGGTTCAGTCGCGTAGGAAAAACATGGTATGATCGCAGTTTCGGATTGAAAGTGCGATTGGTGCGAGAAAGCGCCGATTTTCCTGACGTCTCGGTCGGGCTTCGCGACATCTTGGGCACTGGCGTCTATAGCGCCGAGTATGTCGTCGCGAGCAAACACATCGGCGATTTCGATGTCACGGCAGGGCTAGGCTGGGGCCGGATGGCCGACAACGCCGTCTTTTCCAATCCCTTCGGGTATATTTTTAATTCGTTCAAATATCGAAGCTCGGTGATAGACGTTGCCGGGCCGGGAACCGTGAATTTCGGTCAGTTCTTCCATGGTCGTAACACAGGCGTGTTCGGCGGTTTCACCTGGCAGACCCCAATCGAAAATCTAAAGTTCTTGGCCGAATACAGCAGTGATCAATATTCTTTTGAAAGATCCCGTAGCGGTGACAAGCATTTCAACGCACGTTCGCCGGTGAATATCGGGCTATCTTACCGGCCGATAGACGCTATCGCGCTGACAGCTGGCTGGTTTTACGGAACGACATACGGCTTTACCGTAAGCGTAGGCGGCAATACCGCTCAGACCTACGGGCCGGCCTTGCGTATAGGCCCCAAGGTACCTGCTGCCGTCATTCGCACCGATGCACAACAGGCAAGCGCGCTCTCGATCATGATGACGCGCAACAAAGACATCGGCATCGTCCGTAGCGGCGGTGCGTGGGTTCACGTGCCCACGGAGTCGGAACGCACCAGACAAACTCTGCTTCAGACATACTTCAGCGAAACGCGTAGTGTGCGCGATGTCGACATCCTAGGCAAATCTCTAGTGGTTGACGCGAGGTTCCAGAACAACCCGCAGACACAGTGCGCCGGCTACGCGCAGATCGCTTTGGCATCCCGGTCCGAATTGAAGACACTAGCGTTGACAGATCTACAGAATCCAGACGGGCTGGTCGTCTTCTGCAACGTCGCCGATGCTGCGAGCCATATCTCATTGGCGGCGACAAACGCGAGCGGCGGCCAAGCGGCCGCAGTGCCGGACGTAGCGGCGCTTAAGACCCTGATCGGCGGCGACCTGGCGCGGCAGAACCTCAGGCTTACCGCGCTGTCGGTCGGAGAAAGCGAGCTTTGGATTTACTTCGAGAACTACCGCTACAACGACACCAGTGAAGCCGCAGGACGGGTCATCCGCGTGCTGATGGCCGATGCGCCGCCTTCGGTCGAGATCTTCCATCTCGTCTTCACGCTTTACGGCGTGCCCATGCGTCAGATCACCATCACCCGGAGCGCGGTCGAACGCATGGCCGTCAGCGGCACTTATGTCAGCGATCTGGCAACCTCGATTTCGACGACCGCACCCCCGTCCGAGAATCCCGTACTGGATGAAGCGCTTTCGACTACCTTCCCGACGTTCTCCTGGGGATTCACACCAAAGCTGACTGAACAGCTGTTCGACCCCGACAAACCCTTGCAGTTCAACCTCTACGCCGAAGCTTCCGCGGCTGTGACTCTGGCTCCCGGTCTCACGCTGTCGACAAACGTTACCGGCTCTCTTTGGAACGATCTGACCTTCAATCGCAAACCGTACAGTTCCTTGCCGCACGTGCGCAGCGACCTTCTGAAGTATCTGAAACACGGACAATACGGCATCTCCAGCCTGCAGATGATTTACAGAACCAGGCTGACGCCGGAAGTCATGGCCGTAGCGAAAGCAGGATACTTGGAGGACATGTTCATGGGCGCCGGGGGGCAGCTCCTGTGGACTCCGGAGAAGAGCCGTTTTTCCTTCGGAGCCGACCTCTATGAAGTATGGCAACGCGATTACAACCGCTTGTTCGGTTTGCGGGGCTACCATGTACTTACCGGTCATGCGACAGTCTATTACCGCTCTCCCTGGCACGACATAAACTTCGCCGTGCATGCTGGTCGATATCTGGCAGGCGATTACGGTGCGACCTTTGAAATATCCAGACGCCTCTTTAGTGGAGTCGAAATCGGCGCCTGGGCAACGTTCACAAATGTTCCATTCCACAAATTCGGAGAGGGAAGCTTCGACAAAGGCATCATGATACACATCCCCCTCGAGTGGTGGTTGCCGATCTTCAGCCAGTCCTCCTACGATCTTGTGCTACATTCGCTGACCCGCGACGGAGGACAGCGACTCACAGGCGACGACTCGCTGTTCGAAACCGTACGAAGGTTCGATGAAGATGAGATCGATGAGCACCTCGATGAACTCGGCGCGCCGTAGGCTTATCCGCACGGCTCCGGTCCTTGCGGCCGTTTGGCTGCTGGGAGCATGCAACGGACTGACCCGCGACGACCTGAGTTCCCTTTACGAGGCGGCAGAAGGCATGTGGAGCAAAGGAAGCGACGTGACCCTCGAAGAAGCGGCTGCCGTGCCGTACGCATCCATAGGGCTGAGGTTCGGCGGCGGCTCCGAAACGATGCTCGTTCTCGCCTCCGATTCGAATGGTCAACTCCTTTGGACGTCATCGCTCAGAATCGCAATCACGACTCGGGACGGCAGGATCGTCGAGACCGCGGGCTTTCGCTACAATCTGCGAGGTTTCGTGTCGCTAACGGACAAGCCGGATGAAAACGGCGAACGGACTATTCGTTGGCAGGGTGATTTCCCGGAGTTGGGCCTCTATTCGGTGGTCGTCACCTGTCGATCCCGCGTCGCCGGAGAAGATAAGATCGTCGTCCTCGGAAAAAGCATCGACACACGGCGAATCGAAGAGTCTTGCAACACCGACTCGCGGCAGCTCAACTGGTCATATAGGAATATCTACTGGACGGACCCAGAGGATGGCTTGGTTTGGCGTTCCATTCAACATGTCAATCCGGAACTCGACGCCA
>PMKE01000012.1 GCA_003158585.1 Alphaproteobacteria bacterium | reverse complement strand
ATTATACCTTAGCGACGAGGCGCTGAAGCAAGGATTGGATTTGCTTTTCCTCGCCGCCCGCGACGTGTCGGCGAAAAGCGCGGTCGCGCTCGCCCAAGCAGGATTAGGACGCGCCCATGCGCGCGCCTTGCATTTCATTGCGCGCNNCGAATTGCTCGGCTTCCTGAAAGTCACCAAGCAGAGTCTCAATCGCGTGCTCAACGACCTGCTGGATGGAGGTTTCGTAGAACGCAAGACCGGTATGCAGGATCGTCGCACCCGCCGCCTTCAGCTCACCGCCGCCGGCAAGGCGCTGGCCGATTCCGTCTGGAGCGCACAGCGCCCGATTCTCGCCGGAGCCTTCAAAGGGGCCGGACAGGAGGCGGTGAACGGCTATCGCCGGGTGCTGATCGACATGGTCGGAGACGGCTGGAGGACCAAGCCATGAATTCCGCGGTCGAGGACCCGCACCTCTTGGTGGTCGACGACGACGAGCGCCTGCGCCAGCTTCTGCAGCGCTTCCTTTCGACCAACGGCTTCCGCGTCAGCGTGGCGGGCAACGCGCAAGATGCACGCGCCCTGATGAAGAGCATGGCCTTCGACCTCTTGATCCTCGACGTGATGATGCCCGGCGAATCCGGCTTCGACTTCGCCGAGGCGGTGCGCGCCTCCTCCTCGGTGCCGATCCTGATGCTGACGGCCAGGAGCGAAACCGAAGACCGCATTGCGGGCCTCGAACGCGGTGCCGACGACTATCTGACCAAGCCCTTCGAGCCGCGCGAACTGGTGCTGCGCGTCGCCTCGCTGCTCAGGCGCACCGCCCCGCCCGAGCGCGCCGCCCACGCCGAGGTGAGCATGGGGGATTGCGTCTACGACACCGAACGCTCGCAGCTGAAGCGCAAGGGCAAGCCGGTGCGGCTCACCAGTTCGGAAAAGGCCCTGCTCCAGCTCTTCGCCGCCAATGCCGGGCGCAGTTTCAGCCGCTCCGATCTCTGCTCGCGCCTGGGCGTGTCGCTGGAGCGCTCCATCGACGTGCAGGTGACCCGGTTGCGCCGCAAGATCGAAGAAGACCCCAAGCTACCGCTTTATCTTCAGACCGTCAGAGGTGTGGGCTATGTCCTCGTCCCCGACAGCGTCGGCTGAACGCTTCCGCCCCGGGCGCTTCATCAAGCGCTTCCTGCCGCGCGGATTGTTCGGCCGCTCGCTGATCATCATCGTGGCGCCGATGTTCCTGCTGCAGGCGATCGTCTCCTACGTGTTCTTCGAGCGCGACCTCGACACCACGACGCGGCGCATGGCGCGCGACGTGGCCGCCGACGTCGCCCTGCTGATCGCCCAGGAGGACAATTTCGCCTCGCCGCTGCGCGAGCAGCTGAGGGCGCTGGCGGCGCGCCAGCTGCGCTACGAACTCAGCTTCGAGCGCGGCGTCCACATCGCCCCGCCCATGAAGCACTATCGCAGCACCATCGACGTCGCCCTCGACGAGGTGATCGCCCAGCAGATCGGCCCCGACCGCCATTTCGCGACGGCCTCCCTGCCGGGCAAACGCCGCATGGCGATCAGCGTCGAAGTCCACGACGGCGTGCTGCACGCCGTCGTGCCGCGCGACCGCATCACGGTTTCGAGTCCAGACATCTTCATCCTGTGGATGTTCGGCTCGTCCCTGATCCTTCTGGCGGTGGCGATTCTCTTCCTGCGCAACCAGGTGCGGCCGATCGAGCGGCTGGCACGCGCCGCGGACGCCTTCGGCAAGGGACGTGCCGTGCCCGATTTCAAGCCCTACGGCGCCACCGAAGTACGCAGAGCCGCGCAGGCATTCCTCACCATGCGCGAGCGCATCGAGCGTCATGTGCAGCAGCGCACGGAAATGCTGGCGGGCGTCAGCCACGACCTCCGGACGCCGCTCACCCGCATCCGCCTGCAGCTCGCCATGATGGCCGACAGTCCCGAGACCGAGGCGCTGCGCCAGGACGTGGCGGAGATGGAGCGCATGCTCCACGAGTATCTCGAATTCGCGCGCGGCGAAGGCGGCGAACAGCCCCGGCGCAGCGATCTCGGTGCGCTGGTGCGCGATGCGGCCGAAGCCGCCGCCAAGGCGCGCCCGGGCGGCAAGGGGAGGCTCAACCTCGCAATGCAGGACGGCGTCTTCGTCACCGTCAGGCCGCACGCGTTGCGCCGCTGCATCGGCAATCTCACCGACAATGCGCTGAAGCACGGCCGGGATGTTTCCGTCTCGCTCGAACTCATGCCGCGTGCCGCCAAAATCCATATCGACGACGACGGCCCCGGCATCGCCCCCGAGCAGCGCGAAGAGGCCTTCCGGCCGTTCCACCGTCTCGACGAAGGCCGCAATCTTCAGGCGGGCGGCGTGGGCCTCGGCCTCACCATCGCGCGGGATATCGCGCGCGCCCACGGCGGCGACCTCGTCCTCTCGGAAAGTCCGCGCGGCGGATTGCGGGCAACGATCAGACTGCCGATGTAGGCGCCTTCACAAGTTTGCGTCCCGAGAGTGCGGTGCCCTGCAAACAAATGAGGCATGGCAGATGCGCGCGCCGCTGCGGTGCGCAGCGTCGGGCCGGAGCCTATAGTTATGGTGCCACGCGAATGGAGATTCGTCGATGACACACGATCCGCTCGACGCCGTTTGCAGACTGCCCGAGGTACAAAACGAACCGGTCAAGTCCTACGCGCCCGGCTCGCCCGAACGCGCCGCCATCAAAAAGCGGCTCGAAGAAATGTCGCGCACCAAGATCGAGCTGCCGCTCGTCATCGGCGGCAAAGAGGTGCGAACCGGCAGGCTGCAGCCTTCGGTGATGCCGCACCGACACGGCCACGTGCTGGCGGACGCCCATATGGCCGGTGCGAAAGATATCGAAGCTGCCGTCGCCGCCGCACTCGAGGCGCGCGCCGGCTGGAGCGCCATGCCCTGGCAGGAGCGCGCCGGCGTCTTCCTGCGCGCCGCGGAACTTTTGAGCCGGCCGTACCGCGACACGTTGAACGCCGCCACCATGCTGGGGCAATCCAAGACGGTGCATCAGGCCGAGATCGACGCGGCGGCGGAACTGGCCGACTTCTGGCGCTTCAACGCGGTGTTCCTGGCGGAGATCTACGCGCATCAGCCGATCTCGGCGCCGGGCACCTGGAACCGCGTCGATTACCGCCCGCTCGACGGCTTCGTCTATTCCGTGACGCCGTTCAACTTCACCTCCATCGCGGGCAATCTGCCCACCGCCCCGGCGCTGTGCGGCAACACCGTCTTGTGGAAGCCCGCCTCAACCGCGAAATATTCGGCGCATTTCATCATGGAGATTTTGCGCAAGGCGGGACTGCCGGATGGTGTCATCAATCTCGTCACCGGCAAGGCCTCGGAAGTCTCCGATATCGCGCTGGCCCATCCCTTGCTGGCGGGCGTGCATTTCACCGGCTCGACGGAGGTGTTTAACGCCATCGTGCGGCGGGTGGGCGAAGGACATTACCGCTCCTATCCGCGCCTCGTCGGCGAAACCGGCGGCAAGAACTTCATCCTGGCCCATGCCAGCGCCGATGTGGACGCTTTCGTCACGGCGATCATCCGCGGCGGCTTCGAATACCAGGGACAGAAATGCTCCGCGGCCTCGCGCATCTATGTGCCGAGGAGCCTGTGGCGGCAGGTGCGCGACAAACTCATTGCCGGGATGGAAAGCATCGCGATGGGCGACGTGAGCGATTTCCGCAATTTCATGGGCGCGGTGATCGACGAAGCCTCCTGGACCAAGCTAAAAGCGGCGCAGGACGAGGCGCGCAGCAATCCTGCTTACAAGTTGCTGTGCGGCGGCAGCGCGGATTCCAAGGAAGGCTGGTTCGTCGGCCCGACGCTGGTCGAAACCACCGATCCCGGGGCGCGCCTGATGAAGGAGGAGCTGTTCGGGCCTCTCGTCACGCTGTTCGTCTACGACGATGGGGCGTACTCCGACACCATCGGGCTGATCGACCGCGGCAGCGAATACGGACTGACGGGCGCGGTCTTCGCCACCGACACCGGTGCCGTCGCCGCCGCCCGGGCGGGACTGCGCCACGCGGCTGGCAATTTCTACATCAACGACAAGCCGACCGGCGCCGTGGTGGGCCAACAACCCTTCGGCGGCGGCAGGGCCTCCGGCACCAACGACAAGGCCGGCTCAATGTGGAACCTGATGCGCTGGATTTCGCCCCGCACCATCAAGGAAAGCTTCATGCCGCCAAAGGATTACCGCTACCCCTTCATGGGCGCGCCTTGATCCGTAGCGATATATTTACCAAACCGGGGCCATAAGTCCGGGCGATCACGGCCGACTCCGCATATGACCAAACGGCATTCTTTCAAGCAGACGGTGCTGGCCCTGGCGCAGCGCGGCACGATGCGTTCGCTTGCCACGCAGCTTTTGTCCGCGGCGGTGGTGCTGCTGTTTTCGGCGGTCATGCTGTTCGGGCTCAACATCGCCACCCTGCGCCATGCGATCACCGCCGACCGCAGGGCCGACCTGACGGTCGAGCAGTTGTACGAGGCGGAAAATCATCTGCTTGCCATCGAGCTGACGATACGCGGCTATGCGCTGACCGGCGATGCGATGTTCCTGACGTATTATCAAATCGAACGCGGCAAACTCGAGGCCGCAATCAAGCCGCTGCGTTCATTGACTGCCGGATTGCCCGATCACGAACTCCACTTGAAACGCGTCCTCGATACGATCCGTGTGCGAACCGATACCTTGACGCAACTGATGCGTCTGGCGCCCAACGGTCCGGCCAAAGTTGGAGCAGCCATTCGCGATCCCAAGATCAGAAACACGATGCGGGCGGCGCGCTACGAGATCGGCGCCATGCGGGACATGGAATTGAAGCACCGCGAAACGCTGGCGTCCGCGGCGGAGGAGAAATTCACCCGCGATAACTTCCTGGCGGGGGGCATCTTGATCGTCTCCCTCGTCGTCGGGGTGCTGGGGTTGTTTTTTGCCTTCTTCGGCGGGCCTGCCGCATCGTCGGCGTCCGGACGGCCATATCTCCGCTGAACTGCGTCGCGCGAACGATCAGCTTCGCGTCAGTTCTTCGGCGCGGGCGCGCGCGGCTTCGACGGCTCTGGTCATCAGCGCTTCGAGTCCGTCCTTCGCGAGAAGAATTTTGAACGCCGCTTCGGTGGTGCCGCCGGGCGTGGCCACGTCGCGGGCGAGCTGGGCGGCATCGCGCGGATCGGCGTCGAGCAGCGCGCCGGAGCCCGCAACGGTGGCGCGCGCCAAGACGGCGGCGGTCTCCGCCGGCAGTCCCGCCGCGACGCCGGCCTTGGCCAGGGCATCGACCAGAACGAAGACATAGGCGGGTCCGCTGCCCGAGACGGCCGTCACGGCGTCGATCAGTTCCTCGCGCTTCAGCCAGACGGTCTGGCCGATGGCGGAGAGCAGCGACTTCGCCAATGTCTTATCCGCCGCGGTGGCGGCGGGCGCGGCGTAGAGCGCCGTGATGCCGCGGTCGATGGCGCCCGGCGTGTTCGGCATGGCGCGAACGATGCGCGCCTGGGAGCCCCAATGCTTCGCCATGAACTCGACGCTGGTGCCCGCAGCGATGGAGATCATCAGCGTGCCGGAATTCGCGATGGCCTTCAGTTTCGCGGCCTCGGCCCGCAGCACCTGGGGCTTCAGCGCCACGACGCAGGCGCGCCAGCTCTCGTGCGGGATGTGTTTGAGGTCGGAAACGAGATTGGGACCTTCAAGCTTTTGGAGCCGCGGCGAGGGATTCGGCTCGACCGCCGTGATGGGACCGAGCCCGGCCTTGATCCAGCCCTTGATGAGCGCGGTGCCCATCTTGCCGGCACCGATGAGGAGGATTGGCTGACTCACTTAATGATCTCCTCCGCCGGGCGACCTCCCGCAAGGGAGGTGATAACGAGACTCAGATTCGTTTTTCGCCGTCAGGCCTGCCCCTGGCATTCCAGAATCGCCGCAGCGACCGCGTCCTCCGCCGACTTGCCGCCCCACAGCACAAACTGGAAGGCCGGGTAGTAGTGCTCGCAGGCCTCCAGCGCCAGATTGAGCAGGGCTTCGCATTGCGAAGCGCTGGCATGGGCTTCGGGGAAGATCATGGCGTGGCGGAACACCACGGTGCCGTCCTCGGGCCAGAGATCGAAATGACCGATCCACAGCCGCGCGTTGACGTACATCAGAAGGTCGGCCACGTCGCCGCGCCGCGAATCGCCGTGGATGCGCATGTCGAAGGCGCTGGACAGATGCAGCGACTGCAAATCCTCGCGCCACGTAAAGCTGAAATGGTGGTCCGACCAGCGCCCTGCAACCGAGAGATTCAATTCGTCGCGGCTCGACCGTTCGTAGGACCAGCCGTTCTCTTCCACCGTGCGCTCCAGAAGATCGAGAGGATGCGGCCGGCTGACGGATTCGGCCTGGTGAATGACGGTCATTCGTTGACTCCGGCGTGCGACGCAAAACGAAGCAGTCGAGCGTCAACCTGACACAAGATTTTGCGGGGTGACAAGAGTCTGCCCCCAATGCCCGTTGGACACCGGGAGCAACTCACAGCTTTCGCCGACCTCAGGGATTCGTTTTCACGCCGGCGCGCCGCTCGAGTTCCGTAAGGCGCGCTTCGAGTCGTTCGTTCTCGCTGCGCGCCTTGGCCGCCATCGCCTTGACCGCCTCGAATTCCTCGCGGTGCACCAGATCCATGTCGGCCAGCATTTTTTCCAGCTTCTGCTTCACGAAAGCTTCGATATCGTCGCGCGCGCCCTTGGCGGCGCCCGCCGCGTCGGTGAGGAGCTTCGCCAGTCCGTCGAAAAAGGGGTTTTCGTTCTGCATGAGATATGTCCTTGTTTCGACTCTATATATGCGGGCGAATAGCGAATGGCGACCCCCTTCGGCTCACTTCGTTCGCCACTTCCCCCGCTTCGCTCCGCTGTGCGGGGGCAGAAAACTATTCGCTGCTTGACAGACCGCGCCGAAGCAGAGCGTTTTACCCGCAGAAGGTCGAAACAATGCTGCCCTACCCCGAAATCGATCCGGTCGCGATTCACCTGGGCCCGCTGGCGGTGCGCTGGTATGCGCTGTCCTACATCACCGGGCTTTTGCTCGGCTGGTGGCTGCTGGTGCGGATGCTGAAGCAGCGTTCGCTGTGGAAGAATCACCCCTTCGCGGGCAAGCCCCCCGCCACCGCCGACGACATCGGCGATCTTTTCATGTGGACGACTCTCGGCGTCATCATCGGCGGGAGGCTGGGCTTCGACATCTTCTACGGCATCTTCTATTGCGGCATCTGGCACGGCTACACCTGCGGCAGCCTGCCCTGGGGATTCGTCGAGAACCCGCTGCGGCTCCTGGCCGAGTGGGACGGCTGGGTGCCGCGCCTGCTCGGCATGTCGTTCCACGGCGGGCTGATCGGGGTGGCGGTCGCGCTCTTCCTGTTCTGCCGCAACCGCAAGCTCAACCTGTTCACGGTCGGCGACATGGTCGCGGCTGCGACGCCCATCGGTTTGTTCTTCGGGCGCATCGCCAATT
>PMKE01000137.1 GCA_003158585.1 Alphaproteobacteria bacterium | reverse complement strand
ATGGCCAGTGCGCTTGGCGCCGTAATATTCGCCGATGGCGAACTGGTTTTCTTTGCCGTCGATCCGGTTCTTGTAGCGCCATAGCTTGGCGCCAGACGGTCGCACAATCAGATAGAGGCCGCCCGTGTCGTGCATTTTGAACGGCTTAGAAGCCGGCCTGGCATTCTGGACTGCTACATTTGAAAGCGACATTCGCTGCGGACCAATTGGATTTTCGGTACCCCCATCGGTACCCCCAATTTGTGCCGCTGCCAACGATTTTCGACGATCAGTGGCGGACGACGAAATTCAAGAAAGGCCTGAATATATTGAATTTTATGGACATCAGCGAACTAACGCGAACAGGGGCGGACGCTATTCATAATTCTCGATCAGAAGTAACAAAAGGCACCTATCGGATTGATCTTGCAACAAATTTTGATCTGCGACGCGCCGCGGAGCATCCGCCGATCCCGGCTATTTTCGCGGAACCCGGGCCGGAAAGAAAGGCGGCATGAGAGCGGGCCTTCGCGGCTCGGCTTTTTTTCGTATCGCCAACGCGGCCGGGCCGCAGTATCCCCGTTTCCATAAACTACGGAGGGATTCGATGCGCGCTGTAACCGCCGCCCTGACCGGGGTGCTTGCCGTACTCGTCTTCGTCTCGCCGGTAACGGCGAATCCGAATCATCCGGCCGGCTACCTCAAGCCGCGCGATATCGATGTGATGGCCGTCTTGCCGCCCGCACCGGTGACGGGCGACCCGCGCTACGAGGCCGACCGGGCGATCTTCCTCAAGACCCGCCATTTCGTCGGCACGCCGCGCTGGAACATGGCGGTAAACGACGTGCAATGGGGTACGGATTTCATGCTGCGCGATTTCAGTTGCGCCGTGGGCGTGGAACTCACTCCGGCCAACGCTCGCAAACTCGCCGCACTGGTCAACAGGGTAGGGATCGACACGCAACGCCAGACGAACCTCGCCAAGGACCGCTACCAACGCCTGCGGCCGTTCCTGATCGACGACGGAGAAATCTGCCAGCCCAAAGAGGATCTCGCGCACAGCTACGATTATCCTTCCGGGCACACGACCGGCGGCTGGACATGGGCGATGGTGCTGGCGGATGCCGTACCTGCACGCGCCACCGCAATCCTGGCGCGCGGCCGCGCCTATGGCGAAAGCCGCATCGTCTGCGGCGCGCATAACGCCAGCGCCGTGGAGGCCGGGCGCCTTTCGGCCACCGTGACGTTCTCGGCGGTGCGCAACAAGGCGACCTACGCGAGAGACCTGAAGGCGGCGCGGGCGGAGATTCGGGCGCTGTTCAAATCCCGCAAAGCCAGGAAGCCGCCGGCGTGCGACGCGGAAGCGGCGCTGGTATCGCAAAACATCTTTGCACCCGCAAATTGACATGCGCCCCGTCCGATGACAACTTTAACTTGTATTTAGGACGTGTGACGGTAGCAGCCGGCTTTATTTCGCCGTTGTGATTCCGCGCTGCTGCAACCGTCCCACGGTGCACCGGCGGAGAGAACGATGAGCGACAATAACCTTCAGCCGAATTCCGATCCGAACGTCGGGTTCAAGGTGCCCGATGGTGAAGTCGGAGACTTTTTCCCGCTCGAGAGAGAACAGCCCCCCTCCGACACTTTCGAGATCGGTCTGGCTTTGGGTGGCACCGTGTCGGCCGGAACCTATACCGCCGGAGTCCTCGATTTCCTCATCCAGGCGCTCGATGCCTGGACGGCGGCGAAGAATGCCTCCGATCTTTCCGCACCCAAGCACAAGGTGATCATCAAGATCATGTGCGGTACGTCCGGCGGCGGCGTCAACGCAGTGCTGCTGTCCCGCGCGCTGGCTTATGCGTTCCCGCATTACGACCCGGCGTCGCGCTCCGCGCCGAACCCGCTGCACGACGTGTGGGTCGAAGGCATCGACATCCACGAACTGCTCAAGACGGAAGACCTCGACGGCGCCAAGCAGGTATCGTCGCTGCTCTGTGCGAAGTGCATCGATCGCGCGGCCGTTCTGGCCGGTAGCTACGAAGGGCAGCCGCTGGGCACTTTGGGAACGCCGCCGGTGCGGGACTATGTCGAACGCCTGCTCCCCGTCGTCGTGACGCTGACCAATCTGCGGGGCGTTCCTTATTCGACGAATTTCCGCAGCGCCCAGGACCGTAAGGAGTTCTACACCGACAGGGCCGACCACATCCGCTTTCGCGTCGACGTGACCGGCAAGGCGCCGCCCGCCCCCGGAAATCTGCAGCCCTACGAGACCGGCATCAGCAACGTGCCCTCCAACGTGACGAAGCCGTGGTCGGTGATCGTCAACGCGGCGCGCGGCACTTCCGCCTTTCCGGTCGGGCTTCCTCCGGCCGTCATCGAACGCAACGTCGAGCATTACCGCTATCGCTATGCCGTCATCGATGCCCTTGGAGAGCGGAAGGCCGTCTGGATGATGCCCGAGTGGCCTTATCTGATCGCGGAAGGTTTCACCAAGGACGACCCCTACAAGTTTCTCTGCGTGGACGGCGGCTGCTTCAACAACGAGCCCGTCAACTTTGCCCGGGAATGGCTGGCGGGCGTCATCGGAACGAACCCCCGCGGCGGCTCCGAGGCGCATCGTGCTGTCATCCTGGTCGATCCTTTCGCCGACGCCGCGGCGATCGGCCCGGTCTCGGACGAGGGGATGCTGTCCACCGCATTCTCGACCATCGGGGCCTTCAGCTCCGGAGCGCGCTACCAGACGGCCGATCTCAGCCTGTTCACCGACAAAGACGTTTACAGCCGGTTCCTGGTCAACCCGGTCCGGAAGGACCCGTCGAATCCCGCCGGCAACCCGTGGACCGGAGGAGAAGCGATCGCCGCTTCCGGGCTTGCCGCCTTCATGGGCTTCATGTGCCGCGATTTCCGCGAGCACGATTTTCTGCTCGGCCGGCTGAACTGCCAGTCGTTCCTCCGCAAGCACTTCACGCTGAAGCCGGACAACAAATTGTTCGACGGATGGACGCCCGATCAGAAGAAGCAGTTCATGACGGACGACGGAGATTTGCCGGTCATCCCGCTGGTGGGCACGGCGGCTATCCGCTTGCAGGCGCCCGATTGGCCGAAGAACAAGTTCGATCCGGAATCGATCCGCTCGCTGATCGACAAGCGGCTGGAAAAGGTTGCCGGCATGGAGGCGTCGCCTCTGCTTGCCGGTTTGTGCTGGCCGTTTCCCGGTCTCGTCGTCAAAGGCCTCCAGCTGTTGGGCGGAAAGGCGACCGGCTGGATCGTCGATATGATCAAGAAAGAACTTAAGAAAACTGGCCTTATCGCCTGACGGCCCCGCCCAAGAAAAAAGCCGGCCTCACCGGAACCGCGCCGCTGCGCACCATCTACATCACGGCGAAGACCGGCTAGCCCCGCAAATAGCTGTGCGACAATCCGGCTGCGGGCCGATGCGTTCTTGAAAACGGCACGCGACTTCTTCTTACTCTGCGGGAAACCGGTTTGGGATCGAAAACGATGCAGGGCGTCACGGTCATCGACCATCCGCTGATTCAGCACAAGCTGAGCCTGATGCGGAAGAAGGAAACCTCCACCAAGCAGTTCCGCGAGCTGCTCAACGAGATCGGCATGCTGATCTGCTACGAGGTGACGCGCGATCTGCCGATGGAGATGATCGAGATCGAAACCCCGCTCGCCAAGATGATGGCGCCGAGCCTGGAGGGCAAGAAGCTGGTGTTCGCGCCGATCCTGCGCGCCGGCATGTCGTTCCTGGACGGGATGCTGAACCTCGTGCCGTCGGCGCGGGTGGCGTTCATCGGCCTCTACCGCGATCCCAAGACGCTGAAGAGCGTCGAGTACTACTTCAAGGCTCCCGTCGACATTGCCGAGCGGCTGGTGATCGTGATGGACCCGATGCTGGCGACCGGCAATTCGGCGACCGCGGCGGTGGACATGCTGAAGGACCGCGGCGTGACCAAGCTCCGCCTGATGTGCCTGCTCGCCGCGCCGGAAGGACTGGAGCGTTTCACCAAGGCCCATCCCGACGTGCACGTCTGGACCGCGGCCATCGACAGCCACCTCAACGACCACGGCTACATCGTCCCCGGCCTCGGCGACGCGGGCGACCGGATGTTCGGGACGAAGTAGGCCGTGCAAAGCGCGCTCGTTCTTCACCCCCAATCGCGCTGCGATGCGGTGAGGCGCATCGAGGTGTGGGCGACGCGGCCCGAAAAAGACACGCTGGCGCTGCGCTATAAAGTGAAGGGCGAGGTCGACGGAATAGCATTCCCGAGAGGTGAGGGCTCCATACCATCGCGCGCGGACGGGCTCTGGCGGCATACCTGTTTCGAAGCGTTTCTGCGTCCGTCGCGAGGGCTCGGATATTACGAGTTCAATTTCGCGACCACGATGGAATGGGCGGCCTACCGTTTCGAAGGCACGCGCAGCGGGATGACGATGGCAAACGAAGTCGGGATTTCGCTGTTCGGGCTCGCGAAAGATCGCACGGGTTTCTCGGTACGGACGGGGGTGACGGGTCTGCCGAAGGGCCGGTGGCGCCTCGGCCTAGCGGCGGTGATCGAAACGGCAGAGGGGCTCTCTTATTGGGCGCTGAAATATCCGCCGGGCAAGCCGGACTTCCACCATTCCGATTGCTTCGTGCTTGAACTACCGTGTCCTCCATGAGATTCGGCATCGACCGGCTTGTCGCCGAGGCTGACCTGCGCGCGCCGCTGCAAGGCCGCCGCGTGGCGCTGCTCGCACATCCCGCTTCGGTCACCAAGGACCTGACGCATTCGCTCGATGCTTTGGCGGCTTGCGGCGACGTCGCGCTCGCCGCCGCATTCGGTCCTCAGCACGGCCTCAGGGGCGACAAGCAGGACAACATGGTGGAATCGCCGGATTTCTTCGATCCGGTCCACAATATTCCGGTGTTCAGCCTCTACGGCGAGGTGCGCCGTCCGACCGATGCGATGATGGAGACGTTCGACGTTCTTCTCGTCGATCTTCAAGACCTCGGCTGCCGCATCTACACTTTCGTCACCACGCTGCGTTACGTGCTGGAGGCGGCGGCAAAGCATAAGAAGCAAGTTTGGGTGCTCGACCGCCCCAATCCCGCCGGACGGCCGGTGGAAGGGCTCCTGCTGCGGCCCGGCTGGGAGAGCTTCGTCGGTGCGGGGCCGCTGCCGATGCGCCACGGGCTGACGCTCGGTGAGTTGGGCGCGTGGTTCGTCGCCACGTTGAAGCTCGATGTCGAATACCGCGTCATCGAGATGGAAGGCTGGCGGCCTGACGCGACGCCCGGCTTCGGCTGGCCTCTGGGCGAGCGCCCCTGGATCAATCCCAGTCCCAACGCCCCGAATGTATGGATGGCGCGCGCCTATGCCGGCACGGTGATGCTGGAAGGCACCACGCTCTCGGAAGGCCGCGGCACGACACGTCCGCTTGAACTGTTCGGTGCGCCGGACATCGACGCGCGCCTCGTCATGGCCGAGATGCAGGCGCTGGCGCCGCAATGGCTCGAGGGCTGCAAGCTGCGCGAATGCTGGTTCGAGCCGATGTTCCACAAGCACGCGGGAAAGCTCTGCCACGGCGTGCAGATTCACACCCAGCGCCCCGGCTACGATCACGAAGCCTTCAAGCCCTGGCGGCTTGTGGCGCTCGCCTTCAAGGCGATCAGGCGGCTGTATCCCGGTTATCCGTTGTGGCGCGAATTTGCTTACGAATACGAGCACGACCGGCTCGCCATCGACCTCATCAACGGCAGCCCGTTGCTGCGCGAATGGGTGGACGATGCCGCGGCCACACCGTCGGACCTCGCCGCACTGGCGGCACCCGATGAACAGGCCTGGCTCGACGAGTGCCAAGCGTATCTGCTTTATTGAGCGGTTGGAGTTCGAGAGTTTTCAATCAACCCAATCTGTCATCCCGGGCGAGCGTCCTGAGCGCAGCGAAGGACGCGAGGCCCGGGACCCACCGAAAAGCATGCGCTTGTTGCAAAGTGGGTCCCGGCACGCGGCGCGCTTGTGCGCGCCTTGGCCGGGATGACAAGTGAGGAAAATCAGGCCCGCCGTCCTTACAGCGCGTCGTTGTCGCGTTCGCCGGTGCGCACGCGCAGCGCGGCTTCGAGATCGAGCACGAAGATCTTGCCATCGCCGATCTTGCCCGTCAGTGCGGCTTGGCGGATTGCCACGATCACCGGCTCGAGACGCTCGTCCGTCACCGCCACTTCCAGCTTCAGCTTGGGAATGAAGGCGATGGTGTATTCGGCGCCGCGATAGACTTCCTTGTGGCCCTTCTGGCGGCCGTAGCCGCGCACCTCGGTCACGGTCATGCCTTCGATGCCGATGGCTAGCAGGGCGTCGCGCACGGCGTCGAGCCGGTGCGGCTGGATGATGGCAATGACGAGTTTCATGTGGTTCCTCCTAGCCGCCCGTATGATAGCCGGTCTCGCCGTGACTTGAGAAATCGAGGCCCTGGATTTCGGACTCGCGGCCGATGCGCAGACCGGTGGTCGACTTGACGAGCCGCAAGATGGCCCAGGTCGCGGCGACCGACCAAATCCCCACCAGAATGACGGCTTCGGCCTGTACCGCGAACTGGTCGAGGACGGGGCGGGCCAGCGCCACGCCTCCCACGCCGAGCGATACCATAAAGGGAACCAGCAAACTGCCGAGCGCCCCGCCAACGCCGTGAACGCCCAGGACGTCGAGGGCATCATCTACCTTGATGCCGCGCTTCACGACCCACACGGCGCCGTAGCACACCGTGCCGCCGATCAATCCCAGCGCCACCGCACCCAATGGTCCGACAAAGCCGGAGGCCGGCGTGATCGTCGCAAGTCCCGCCACGGTTCCCGTCACGGCGCCGACAAGGCTCGGCTTGCCGTATTTGATCCATTCGATTGCCACCCACACGCCGGTAGCGGTGGCGGCGGCGAGGTGCGTCGCCAGCATCGTCATGCCAGCATCGGCGCCCGCTTTCAGCGCGCTGCCCGCGTTGAAGCCGAACCAGCCGACCCACAGCATCGCCGCGCCGACCATCACCATCCAAGGCGCGTGCGGCGGCTGGACTGAGCGCGGAAAGCCCAGCCGCGGCCCCAGCATCCAGGCGGCGACGATGGCCGAAAGTCCCGCGGTCAGATGCACCACGATGCCGCCCGCGAAATCCATCACGCCGCGCGCGGCCAGGAAGCCGCCGCCCCACACCCAATGCGCCACGGGCGCGTAGACGAGAGCCAACCACAGCCCGGAGAACAGCAGCACCGCACCGAATTTGATGCGCTCGACAGTGGCACCGATGATGAGAGCGGGCGTGATGATCGCGAAGGTCATCTGGAACATCACGAAGACGCTTTCGGGGATCGCGGTGCCCGGATGCACGGCCTCGCGTCCTGCATTTTGCAGGAAGGCGGCGTTGAGATCGCCGATCCAGCGGCCACTGCCGGAGAACGCCTCGCTGTAGGCGAAGGCGAACCACAACAGGGATACCAGTGCCGCGATGGCGAAGGTCTGGAACAGCACCGAGAGGATGTTCTTCGCCTGGACGAGGCCGCCGTAGAAGAAGCCCAAGGCGGGCAGCGTCATCATCAGGACCAGGACGCTGGCAGTCATCAGCCAGCCGGTATCGGCTCCATCGATCATACGATCCCCTCGTAGACTCTGCTTATGAGATGGGCACGATGCAAAAATGTGCGCCAATTTCAACGCGGCATGTTGCCGGATCGCCGGGCGGGGCGAACGATTATTGCGCCACGCGAAGCGAGCGTCTGACTATAAGCAGCCAATACAGCCCGCTGCCGAGAAGCCCGACTGCCAGCGGAATGGCAGAGTAGGGCTTCATGTCGACCATCGCCACGAACAGCGAGGGCATCTGCTGGAACGCGCTTGTCAGAACCGTTTCGTATGGAGGCACCGTGAAGTCCCAGGAATACCAGACGTCGTTTTCGAACACGTAGCAGTACTCGGCCAGCAGGCCCGACAGGACGCCTGCCGACAGGTATGCAATTGCATTCCGCACGCGAAGTCTATTCAGCACGAAACTGGGAACGATCCCCGTCGCAAAGACGAACAGGATGGCGATGAAGGCGAACGACATGCCCTTTGCGCAGAAGCCGAACTTCATCGACGCCGCAATGAACATCTCGAACTGCACGAAGCCGCAGGCCAGAGCCAGAAAAGCAAAAAGGATGACGGCCGCTGCCAACGCCGGCAGCACACCCCAACGCAAAAACCGGATCATTTCCTGATCACCCCGAGAGGCACTATAGCGCAGGCGGCCTTGTGCACAGGCTGCGGCCCGTGGCCGCTTGACTCGCTCTTTGCCCGGTGAAACCGTCTGAAAATGCTTAATATTCAGCCTGTCCCGTCGAACGATCGCGCGCCCGAAGGCGGTCGCAATCCCGTCGCCGCTTTCGATGCGGACCTGATCGAATTTGTGCGAGTCAACCGCAGCGCTGCCGAGCGCCGCGTCGCGACCTTGCCGGGCCGTCGCACCGTGAAGAAACAGTGGCAGGCGGCGTGGCTGGTCAAGGCGGTTCAGTGCATCGACCTGACAACCCTGGCCGGCGACGACACGCCGGGTCGCGTGCACCGTCTCTGCGCCAAGGCGCGCCAGCCCGTGCGGCAGGACCTGCTGGAGGCAATGGGGATTGGCGACCGCCGTATCACCACCGGCGCCGTCTGCGTCTATCACGCGATGATCGGCGCGGCGGTCGAGGCATTGAAGGGCACGAGCATCCCCGTCGCCGCCGTTTCGACAGGTTTCCCCACGGGTCTCACGCCGCTCGATTTGCGCATCAAGGAAGTAGAAGCCTCCGTCGCCGCGGGCGCGCGCGAAATCGACATCGTGCTTAACCGCTCGAATGTGCTCACCGGCAACTACCGCGCCGTCTACGACGAAGTGCGCGCTTTCCGCGAGGCCTGCGGCGCGGCGCATCTCAAGACGATCATCGGTGCGGGCGACCTCGGCACGCTGACCAACGTCGCCAAGGCTTCGGTCGCCTGCATGATGGCGGGTGCGGATTTCATCAAGACCTCCACCGGCAAGGAAGCCGTCAACGCCACGCTGCCCTTCGCGCTGGTCATGGTGCGCATGATCCGCTTCTGGCGGGAGCTGACGGGTTTCAAGGTCGGCTTCAAGCCTGCGGGCGGCATCTCGGTCGCCAAGGACGTGATGAACTACCAGTTCGTGATGAAGGAGGAGCTTGGCACCGACTGGCTCCAGCCGAATCTGTTCCGCGTCGGCGCCTCCAGCCTTCTCACCGACATCGAACGGCAATTGGATCACTATGTGAGCGGGCGCTATTCCTCGGCGCACCGCCACCCGATGGGATGAAACAGATGCACTCAACGGCCTCCTTCTTCTCCTTAACCTCCCCCTTGCGGGGAGGTCGATCCGCGAGCGA
>PMKE01000030.1 GCA_003158585.1 Alphaproteobacteria bacterium | reverse complement strand
AGCGAGCGCAGGACGGGGTAGATCGCGCCCTGCTTGAAGATCAGACCGCCTTCGCCTTCGGCCTTCACGGCCTTGGCGATTTCGTATCCGTACATCTCCCGGCCCGCGCGAGCGAGCACGGCCAGGAGGACGAGCGATGAGAGCCCGGCCATCAGTTCCTTACGGAATTTGCGCGTAAATTGAGATTCGTCTGCCACTTTACCGCGCGTTGTTTCCGCCCTCCTTGCTATTACGAACTTATATCTAGCATGAACTTCACAATATGCAAGAGCCTAATAGTAGGAACTTGAAAATATATTCGAGTCCACTCTGGAATGGTTAACAAGAGGTTAAAGATTCGTGTCTTGGTGCTCCGTTTACTCAACCGGCCTGAAATCCAGTAATGGTTGTGCCATCGCCAAACACAGGGGGAGATCATGCGAAAACAAATTTGGCTAGCGGCGGCGTTTGTGCTGTCCGCTACAGCGGTCACGGCGGGCCCGATGGACCCTCATACCGTTGTTGTGGCCGGTTATGCCGAGCAGATGGTGCGGCCCGATTATGCCACCGTACGCGTCGGCGTTGTTACCATCGAGAGGACCACTACCCAGGCGCTTGATGCCAACACTGCACTAATGCGCAAGGTCCTTGACGCCATCAAGGCCGAGGGAATTCCTGAGACCGCGATACAGACCACGGATTTTTCGATCCGCGCCCAGCATCCGCCACGCAAGGGCGAGGCCTATGGTGAGGATGAGACGATTACGACCGGTTATCGCGTGGGCAACACGTTGACCGTGATGGTGACCGATCTAAAGAAGATCGGCAGGGTGATCGATGCGGCCACGCGCGCCGGGGCCAACATGTCGGGGTCCGTCAATTTCGAGGTGAAAGACCGCCAAGCGTTGGAGGCGAAGTTGCTGGCCGATGCGGTCAGGGATGCGCGCCGCAACGCGGAAATCATGGCTGCCGCGGAGAACGCGAAAGTCGGAAGGTTGATTGCAGTGTCCAATACCGCGCCGGTCGAGCCGCGCTGGAGTGAGCGGTACGCCGACATTGGAGCGCTCCGCCGTGTTCCGGACGCCAATCTCGGCGGCGCCGTGGAAAGCGTAGTCGTTGTCGAGGGCGTCGTGCCGGTGTCGGCTCAGGTTATGGCGGTTTATGCGCTGGAATAACCGGTCACACGGTTAATTAATGCTTCACTGCGGCCCCGCTAGGCTCCCCATGCTGCCCTGGGGAGCCTTGCATGTGCGGAATTGGCGTAGCGATCGATTGGCCCGATGCCGTTGAGGCCGTGGAACGTCTGATCGGCGGGATACTCCATCGCGGCGATGTCAGCGATCCCGTGTATTCGCCGGACCCCGATACGGCGATGGCCACGCGTCGCCTCTGCATCGTCGACCGCGATCACGCGGTGCAGCCCCAGTCGTCCTTCGACGGCAAGGTTTTGGTTTCCTTCAACGGCGAAATCTACAATCACGACGAAATCCGCAACGAACTCGCCGCGCTCGGCGTGCCGTTCAGGACGCAATCCGATACCGAAGTACTGGCGAATGCCTTGCGCGTCTGGGGTCAGCGGGCTCTGGCGCGGGTTTCGGGCATGTACGCCTTCGTCGCCTTCGAGCCGGAATCCGGTGAGTTCCTTGCCGCGCGCGATCCCTTCGGCATCAAACCCCTTTACCTTATTCAGTCCGATGGCGGTTTCCTGTTCTGCTCGGAAATCCGTCCCCTGCTGGAGACGGTCGAAAGCGGCGACGTGCTCCTGTTGCCGCCCGGCTATCTCTTGACCAGAAATGCCTGCGTTCGTTTCCCGTCGCCGCTTCGTGCGCCGGCCGCACCGTGGCAGCAGGGGGACGCCGCAACGCTGGACCGGCTTCTGTCGGATGCCGTGCGTTCTCAAATTCCCTCGGACCTGCCTTTCGCGGTGAAGTTCAGCGGCGGCATCGACAGCACGCTGCTGGCTCATTACGCGCGGCAAGTGCGGCCCGAGGCTCCGGGCTATTTTGTCGGAAGCCGCACCGCGCCCGATTATCCTTTCGCCGCCGCATATGCCGAGACGACCGGGTTAGACCTGCGGCTGATCCCGCTCGATCCCGAAAGCGACGATGTCTTCTCGCGCCTCGGCGAGGCGGTAGCTGCGTCGGAGTCGTTCGAGCCCAGTCTCGTGCGCGGCGCGCTCGGCAGCCTGGCAGTTTCGGAGCGGATCCAAAGCGACGGCATCCGGGTTGCCTTGTGCGGCGAAGGTGCCGACGAACTGTTTTGCGGCTACGTGCCTCTCGAACGTGCGTTCGGGGAGGACGAAGAATCCGGCCGTCTCCTGCGCGACGACTGCCTCGGCCTCATGCATCGCATCAGCCTCCAGCGTGTGGACCGCTGCTCCATGCGGCACCAGCTTGAGACGCGGGTTCCCTTCCTCGATCCGGCCGTTGCGAATTATGCCATGCAGCTCGAAGCCGGTTCGTTGGTTCGCAACGTAAACGGCCGCCTCGTCGGTAAGGCTGCGCTGCGCGACCTCTACGACCTTTATCCCAAGCAGCTGCCGCGGCTGATCCGCGACCGCACGAAGCTGCTGTTCAGCGAAGGCAGCGGCCTCGAAGTCATTTCGGCGGACTCCGTCTGGAAGAGGCGCTTCGAAGAAACAATCTCCGACCGGGATTTCCAGGACGGCCTGAAGGAATTCGCCGTTTTCGATCTGCAAACCAAGGAGGAGCTGTACTATCTGCGCCTCCTGTCTCAGGCCTTCGACGTCTTCCGGGTGCCGCATCTGCGCGGCCGCGCCTGGTTGAGCCTGAGGCCCTCTCGGCAGGCCGAACGACTCCGCGCCTGAACCGTTTTGTGCTAGCAAACTCGCCTGCACACCACAGAGCAGCTTATGAAAGTTGACGCTTACCTCGCACGCATCGGGTATTCGGGTCCGCTGCGCCATGACCATGCAACGCTGACGGCATTGCATCGAGCGCATCTGCGCGCCATCCCATACGAGAATCTCGACGTCCAGTTCGGCCGTCCCGTGACCATCGAGCGCGGCCCGATCTTCGAGAAGATCGTCGTGAACCGCCGCGGCGGCTGGTGCTACGAGATGAACGGGTTGTTCGGCTGGGCGCTCGGCGAACTCGGCTTCAAGGTGATGCGCAGCGCCGGTTCCGTCATGCGGGAGGAAAGGGGCGCCGCGGACCCCAATCATCTCGTGCTGAAGGTGGAGCTGGAGGAGGGCGTCTATCTCGCCGATGTCGGCTTCGGCGACGGCTCGCGCGATCCCATCCGCATCGTGCCCGGCCCCTTCGCGTCGCACGGCTTCGAATTCGCGCTGTCGCGTCAGGACGGCGGCTGGTGGCGGATGCACAATCACAAGGCGGGCGGGGCCGCCTCGTTCGATTTCGATCTCAAGCCCGCCGACGAAGCCGCCCTGGCGGTCACTTGCGCGCGTTTGCAGACTGCCGCGGATTCGCCCTTCGTACAGAACGCCGTGCTCCAGCGCCACGCCGACAAAGGCATCTGGATGATGCGCGGGCGCGTGCTGCGCGAGGTGACGCCGCAGGAACAGAAAGACTATCTCGTCGACAGCGCCGAGGAGTACGTAAGCGTGCTTTCCGAGGTCTTCGCCCTCGATCTTCCCGAAGCGGCATCGCTATGGCCGAAAATCTGCGCCCGCCATGAAGCGCTGCTGGCCGAGCGCGAAGGGCTGCACCGGCAGGGCTAATCGGCCGCCTTTCGTGCCGTGATCAGCGGCGACGAACCGGCCCTGCCTTCGATCCGCGTTTCCGTGAAGCCGCAGTCCGTCAAAAGCTGGAAGGCGCCCGCGATCTCCTGATCCGAACGGCTGATCGGATTAGGCAGCCATTTCGGTCCCGCTTTCCTGCGCCGGCGCAGGATCAGCACGAAGAACCCGCCGGGTTTCAGCACGCGCCGCACTTCGGCAAGGTCGTGCTCGGGATCGGCCCAGAAATGGAAGCAGTGGAGCGCCGCCGCCTTGTCGAAGCGCTCATCGGGCCAGGGCAGGGCGGATGCCTCGCCCAGCACCAGTTCGACGCGACCCTTCTTGCGGAAGCGCCGCGTGCGCTTCTCCGCCTTGTGCAGCATCAGCTCGGAAGGATCGACGCCTGCGACGAACCCGTCGCGCGCCTTCTTGGCCAGCTTGCGGACCAGCCTTCCCGTGCCGAAGCCGATTTCGAGGATGGAGTCCGTCGTCTGCACATTGAGCCGGTGCAACGCGAAGTCCTGTGCGCGGGCGTTGAATCTGTCCATCAGCCATCCGAACACACGACCACGGAAGCCGTGCGGCTGCATGGATTGTCGGAAGTTCATGCCTCTCAAGCCCCCTGGATCGGTTCCCCTTGAGCCAACCTTTCCACCTTCACGTAATCGGTCTTGCCGGTCCCCAGTACCGGAACATCCTTCACATGAACGATTCGGCGCGGCACCGCCAGTTCCGAGACGCCGTGATTCTGCGCCCAGCCGACCAGTTCGACTCGCTGCGCGTCCGGATTGGTGGTGACGAGGACGACCTGTTCGCCCTTGCGCTCGTCGGGAAACGCGACGGCGGCATGGCAATAATCCGGCCACATGGCCGAGGCGCAGTTCTCCACCACGGCAAGCGACACGGTCTCGCCGCCGACCTTGGCAAAGCGCTTCATGCGTCCCTTGATGGAGATGAAGCCTTCCTCGTCGATGGAAACCACGTCTCCGGTGTCGTGCCAGCCGCCTTCGATGGGCACGATAACGCCCGGATTTTCCGCCTTGATGTAGCCGAGCATGACGTTCGGCCCCTTGAGGAACAAACGTCCCGCGTTCGGGATACCTTCCACCGGTTCGAGCCGCGCTTCCATACCCGGCAACAGGCGTCCGACAGTGCCGGGACGCATGGCGCCCGGCTGGTTGGCGGCGGCGACGGGCGAGGTCTCGGTCACGCCGTAGCCCTCTAGGATTTCCATCGAATATTTCTTGCGCAGGAGCTGGCGTGTCTCGTCGCGCACCCGCTCGGCGCCGCACACCGCGATGCGCAGGGTGTTGAGGTCGCCCTGATCGCCCGCGCGAGCGTATTGCGACATGAACGTATCAGTGGACAACAGGATGGTCGCCCCCGTCGCCTTGACGCGGCGCACGATCTCGTGCGGCTGCAGCGGCGTGGGGTGATAAACCGACCTGAGGCCGAGGAGAAGAGGCATCACCGCGCCCACCGTCAGTCCGAAGCAGTGGAAGGTCGGTAGCGGATTGAACATCACGTCGCTCGGATAGAACGCGACGTGCGCGCCGATCTGTTCGACATTGGCGAGGATGTTCGCGTGCGACAGCGCCACACCCTTGGGGGCTCCTTCCGTGCCGGACGTGAACAGGATCACCGCGACTTCTTCGGCAGCACCGCGCCAGCTGATCAACCCGGGCACGAATTGCCCGACGCCGGCGGTCAGCTTGTCCATGAGGTTGAGCTTCTCGCGCACGTCTTCGAGGTAGACGATCTCCGCCACCTGCGCGAGCTCGGCCGCCAGCGCTTCGAGCTTGGCCAGTTCGATGAACTTGTGCGCCGTGACGACGCGCTTGATCTTGGCGGTGCGGATGGCGCTCGTCACACCGGCCACGCCGTTGGTGAAGTTCAGCATCGCCGGCACGCGATTGAAGGCGCTCACCGCGAAGAAGGAGATGACGGCGCCCGCGCTGGTCGGCAGCATGATGCCCACCGACTCCCGCACTGCGGTGCCTTTCTTGAGGGCGTGGCCGAGGGCGAGCGAAGCCCGCATGATGTCGTCATAGGTCAGGACGCGCTCGTCCCCGTCGATGACGATAGGACGCTTGCCGCCGTAGCGGGCGCGCGCATCCGCCAGACCCTGGAACACGGACCGCTTGGTGCGGACCATGTCGAACGCAATAATGTCTTCGCCGGAAGCTGCGGCGACGGTGGCTACGGCCAATATCTCCTCCCCCAGGATGGCGGGCTGCTGCCCGCTCTTGGCTATCTCAAGCTAACGTAACGTAAACCAGTTGCATTCGGTAGGGCCAATGTTAGCAACGGTCACTTTGTCTTCCACTGTTACTGCCGGACACAGAGTAGAGGCTCTCTAAGTCGGCTTGCTGCGTCAAGACAAGCCCGAGCCGATACTTCGGTTACCTTGTCTTGGTGTTCGTCAAGGTCGGATTTTGGCCAGGGCGATCTTCTCGACGCTTCCGAAATCCGGTTTGCCGGTTCCAAGCACGGGAATGCTATCGGTGTGGACGATACGTCGCGGCACGGCGAGTTCGGCAACCCCGTGTCTCTGCGCCCAACTCAGCAGGTCCGCACGCTTGGCATCCGGGTTGGTGCTGACCAGTACGACTTGCTCGCCCTTGCGTTCGTCCGAAACGGCGACGGCCGCATGGTAGTGATCCGGCCATAGAGCAGAGGCACAATTCTCGACCATCGCCAGGGATATGGTTTCGCCGCCCACATTGGCGAAGCGTTTCAACCGCCCCTTGATGGTAATAACGCCTTCTCCGTCGATGGAGACGATATCCCCCGTATCGTGCCAGCCGTCTTCCACCGGTTCGATCACGCCGGGGTTATCCGCCCTGATGTAGCCGAGCATGACGTTCGGCCCTTTCAGGAACAGGCGTCCGGCATCCGGAATGCCTTCCACCGGCTCCAGCTTCGCCTGCATCCCCGGCATCAGATGGCCGACGGTGCCGGGCCGGTTGTCGCCGGGCTGGTTGGCCGCCGCAATGGGGGAGGTCTCCGTCAAGCCGTATCCCTCGACCGGTTCGATCGCGTGTTTCTTACGCAGCAGCCGGCGCGTCTCGTCGCGCACCCGCTCGGCGCCGCACACCGCCATGCGTATGGTCTTCAGTTCGCCCGTTTCGGCGACGCGCGCATATTGCGACATGAAGGTGTCCGTCGAGAGCATGATCGAAGAAGCGGTTTCCTTGATGCGCTTGACGATTTCATGCGGCCGGAGCGGCGTGGGATGAAGCACCGACTTCATGCCCAGGAAGAGCGGCACAAAAACACCCAGCAGCCCGAAGCAGTGGAAGGTCGGCATCGGGTTGAACATGATATCGTGCGGGAAAAACGCCTCATGCACGCTGACCTGTTTGATATTGGACAGCATATTGGAATGCGACAGCGCCACGCCTTTGGGCTCGCCTTCCGTGCCCGAGGTGAAAAGGATCACCCCCGGCGATTCATGCGCCGTGCGCGAGGTCACCAGCCGCGGCATGAATTGTCCGATGCCGGCGACGGCCTTGTCGATGATCGAGAGTTTCTTGCGGATGTCCTCGAGATAGACCGTCTCCGCCGACTTGGAGAGTTCGGCCGCCAGCGCGTCGAGCTTGGCGAGTTCTATGAAGCGGTGCGCCGTGACGATCCGCTTGACCACGGCAGTTCGCATGGCGCTCATTATCCCGGCGGCGCCGCTGGTGAAGTTCAGCATCGTCGGGACGCGGCCGAAGGCGGAAACCGCAAAGAAAGAGACGATCGAAGCCAGACTTGTCGGCAACATGATGCCGACATGTTCCCCTAGCGACGTTCCTTTCTTCAGTGCGTGGCCGAGCGCCAGCGCCGCGCGCACCAGCTCGTCGTAAGTCAGAACTTTATCGTCGCTGTCGACGAGGGCCGGCCGGCTCCCGCCGAAGCGGGCGCGGGTCTCGATCAACATCTGGAACAACGTCTTCTTGCACTGATCCAGGTCGAGCTGGTTCAGTTCCGCACCAGACGCGGCGGCAACGCCGGCAAAAGCCAATGATTCCTCCACCAGGCGGCGGGCACGGCCCGCTCTTTGGTTGGCCGGCAAACTAACGGAACCGGGTGATTTTCGATAGAGCAAGTTATATATGCAGGGCTATGACTAACGTTATCAACCAAGAAGACAAAGACCGCAGGGCGTTGCGTCACCCCGAAAAGGCCCGCAACCCGGACAGTCCGGTGCTGCGCAAGCCGGAATGGATCCGCGTCAAGGCGCCACTGGGTCGGGAGTACTCGCAAACCGAGAACATCGTCCGAGAGCACGGGCTGCACACCGTCTGCGAGGAAGCCGGCTGCCCCAATATCGGGGAATGCTGGACCCACCGCCACGCCACCATGATGATCCTGGGCGACACCTGCACGCGGGCCTGCGCCTTCTGCAATGTGAAGACGGGATTGCCCGGCGCGCTCGATTCTGACGAGCCGAAGCGCGTGGCGGAAGCCGTCGCCAAGCTCGGCCTGCGGCATGTCGTCGTGACCAGCGTGGACCGCGACGATCTGCCCGACGGCGGGGCGGTACATTTCGCGCGGACCATCCGGGCCATCCGCGAGGCAAGCCCCGGCACGACCGTGGAAGTGCTGACGCCGGATTTCCTGCGCAAGCCCGGCGCCATCGAGACGGTGATGGCGGCGCATCCGGACGTGTTCAACCACAACCTCGAAACCGTGCCGCGGCTTTATCTGAACATCCGGCCGGGGGCGCGCTACTACGTCTCGCTGCGTCTGTTGGATCGCGCCAAGGAACTGGTGCCTGACGGCTTCACCAAATCTGGCTTGATGGTCGGCCTCGGCGAAAGCCGCGAGGAGATCATGCAGGTGATGGACGATCTACGCGCCGCGGGCGTCGATTTCCTCACCATCGGCCAGTACCTCCAGCCGACGCGCAAGCACGCCCCCCTCGACCGCTTCTGGTCGCCCGAGGAATTCGCGGCGCTGGAAGCCACGGCGCGCGCCAAAGGATTCCTGATGGTTTCCGCCAGTCCGCTGACGCGCTCGTCCTACCACGCCGACTCCGACTTCGCGCAGTTGAAGGCGGCACGTTCGGCAAACGGTTGAGATGTCCGGCAATCCCCCCACCCGGATCGTTCTTCGCTTTGCTCTGAACGATCCGACCTCCCCGCCAGGGGAAGGAGAAGAGAGGGGCATGTTTTTTTCTTCTTACCTCCCCCTACGCGGGGAGGTCGATCCGGCGCAGCCGGATCGGGTGGGGGGCTGACGCATGCCTTCGCATAGTGAAACCCGCATTGTTCCGTACACGGCCGACTGTATGTTCGCCATTGTCGCCGATGTCGAGAAGTATCCCGAGTTTCTGCCTTGGGTCCTGGGCACCCGCACCGTCCATCGCGAAAGCGATACCGTCTTCCATTCCGAAATGCGTGTGGGGTTCGCCGGAATCGAGGAGCGCTACACCAGCCGCGTGGTGCTCGACCCCACGGAGCGTACCATCGACGTGGCGCTGCTCGAAGGTCCCTTCCGCCGCCTGGAGAACCATTGGCGCTTCAAGCCGCGGGGCGACGTCTGCCTCGTCGACTTTTCCATCGCCTTCGAATTCGAGAGCATTGTACTCAACGCCATCGCCGGCAAGACCTTCGGGCACGTGTTCCTGAGAATGGCCGACGCCTTCGAAGCGCAGGCGAAGGCGATGTCAAATCAGTTGGCGTAGCAGCTTCAGCGCCGCTTCCACCGTATTCAACCGCACCTCGCTGCGGCCGATGTCGCCGAAGCGATGTTCCTCGTGCAGCGTCTCGCGCCCTTCGCGCGCCGCCGCAACATGAACGAGTCCGACCGGTTTCTCCACCGTACCGCCGTCCGGTCCCGCGATGCCCGTTACCGCCACCGCCAGTTGCACCCCGGAACGCAGCACTGCGCCTTCCGCCATGAGCCGCGCCACTTCCTCGCTCACGGCGCCCTTTGCGGCGATCAGTTCGGGCGGAACGTGCAGATAAGCAGTCTTCGCACGGTTCGAATAGGCAACGTAGCCGCGCTCCACCACGGTCGAAGCGCCGGGGAATTCGGTGAGCAAAGCGCAGATCAATCCGCCGGTGCAGCTTTCCGCGGTGGCGAGACGCAAGCCCTTCGCGCGCGCCTCGTCCAGCACTTGTTTGGCGAGCGCGAGGAGGGCAGGGGAGAACATCAGAGGAATCCCGAAAACGAAAACAGATACACGACCACGCCCGCGATGAGGCCCGCCAGCATGTCGTCGGCGACGATGCCCGTGCCGCCTTCCAGTTGCTCGGCCTTGGAGATCGGCCAGGGCTTCGCCACGTCGAACAGGCGGAACAGCAGGAAGGCCAGCACATAACCTGCCGGCGACAGCGGCGCGAAGGCGCAGGCAAGCCATTGCCCGGCGGCTTCGTCGATGACGCAATCCTGCGGATCGTGCCGGCCGGTTTCGCGCTCGTAGATGCCGGAAACCCAGATCCCGAACAAAGCCGTCGCAATGGCGAGGGCGAACAACACATAGGAACCGAACAGGTAATGGATCGGCACGGCCACGATCAGCGCGGCGAAGCTGGCCGCCGTGCCGGGCGCCAAGGGCACGCGGCCGATGCCGAACAGGGTGGCGAATGGGGCTATCCGGTTCGTCATGGCAATCGTACCGTTGCTATAGCCTCTGCCGCGAGACCTTCGCGGCGGCCGGTGAATCCGAGACCCTCGGTGGTCGTCGCCTTGACGCTGACGCGCCCGATGTCGATGCCGAGGATTTCCGCGATGCGTGCGCGCATGGCTTCGCGGTGCGGCCCGATCTTCGGGCGCTCGCAGACGATGGTCACGTCGCAATGCACGATCGCGCCGCCCTTGGCGCGCACCAGCTCCGCCGCATGGTCGAGGAACTTCGACGACGCCGCGCCGCGCCACTTTTCGTCCGTGGGCGGAAAATGCTGGCCGATGTCGCCTGCGCCGATGGCCCCGAGGATGGCGTCGGTCAGGGCGTGCAACCCCGCGTCGGCATCGGAATGGCCTTCCAGCGCGTGGTCGTGGGCGATCTTCACGCCGCACAGCCAGACGTGATCGCCCGGCACGAAGCGATGGACGTCGGTGCCCGATCCGGTGCGCGTCTCGCCGCCCAGCAGTTTCTCGGCGACGGCGAAATCGTCTGCGCTGGTGACTTTCATGTTGGTCTCTTCTCCCGGGACCGCGGCAATTCCGAGGCCGGCCAACTCGGCGAGCGCCATGTCGTCGGTGAATTCCTCGTTTGCATACTCGCGATGGGCTTTGAGGATTTTCGCGTAACGAAATCCTTGCGGCGTCTGCGCCCGCATCAGACCCGAGCGCGGCACGGTGATCCAGGCGCCGTCTTCCAGCTTGCGCAACGTGTCCGCCACCGGCAGTAGCGGCACCGCCGCGTCCGCACCCGCTTCCAACGCCGCCACGACACCGTCGATGAGCTTGCGCGACACAAGCGGCCTTGCCGCGTCGTGGATCAGAACGAAATCGGGTGCCGCATCGGCCAGCGCTTCGAGTCCGCGCCGCACCGTTTCCTGCCGTGTCGTTCCGCCGATTGCAGGCGGGCGTAGTTCGAGCCCCGCCACCGCCTTCGCGTACCAGGATTCCTGGCCCGGACCGATCATCGCCTGCACCACGGCGCCTGGGCAGCCCGCGAAAGCCTCCACCGCACGGCGCAGCATCGGCTTGCCGAGCAGGGGAGCGTATTGCTTCGGAATGCCTCCGCCCGCGCGCTCGCCTTTGCCGGCGGCAACGATCAGAATGGCAAGACGCGTCATGGGCAGGTCCGGGGCAGGGAAAGAGGCTTCTTGGATAGGCTATCGTAGGGACGCTTCCTAGTGCGTCCTGCGGCGTTTTGCAGCCCGACAACATAGGTTGCACACATTATCGGCACTCACTATAATGCCTAAGAATTAGGCATGGTGTTGCCGTGAACCCGCCCAAAGGCCGCTTAGAGGCGCCTGCTACAAGTCTGATCGCCAACGCGTTGCCGATGCCCGTGATCGTGGTGGGGCCGCAGCTCGAGATCGTCTTCGTCAATCCTGCCGCCGAGCAATTCTTCGCAACGGGTGCCGGCCATCTCCTGAAGCAGACGTTGAAGGAACTGATCCCCTTCGGCAGTCCGCTGATCCCACTGATAGGACAGTCGCTGGAGCGGCGCGCCTCCGTCAGCGAACGTCACGTCGATCTCTCCACACCGCGTCACGGCGAGCGCCTCGCCGATGTGGTCGTGACGCCGCTGATCGAGCCGGAAGGCACGGTCGTCATCACCTTGCAGGAGCGCAGCCTGGCGCAGCGCATCGACCGGCAGCTTTCGCATCGCGGCGCGGTGCGCTCGATGCACGGAATGGCCTCGGTTCTGGCGCACGAAATCAAGAATCCTCTGGCCGGCATCCGCGGCGCCGCGCAACTGATCGAGGAGCAGCTTCCCGCGGGCGAGCGCGAACTGACGCAACTCATTCTGGACGAAACCGACCGCATCCGCGCCCTGATCGATCGCATGGAGTCGTTCGGCGATACGCGCTCCTTCGCCCGCGCGCCGGTCAATATCCACGAGGTGCTGGATCGCGTGCGGCGCGTCGCCGAAACGAGCTTCGCCAGGAACGTCGCCTTCGTGGAGACTTTCGATCCGTCTCTGCCGCGTGTGCTCGGCGACCGCGACCAGCTCATCCAGGTGTTTCTGAACCTGGTGCGCAATGCCGCCGATGCGCTGCCCGAAAGCGGCGGCGAGATCGTTCTCACCACCGGCTACCGGCCCGGCGTGAAGTTTGGCGCGGCGGTTGCAGGGGAACGGCTGAGTCTGCCGTTGGAGGTGACTGTGCGCGACAACGGGGCGGGGGTACCGGCCGATCTCGTTCCCTACATCTTCGATCCCTTCGTGACGACCAAGCGGGGCGGCTCCGGACTGGGTCTGGCGCTGGTGGCCAAGATCATCGGCGACCACGGCGGCGTGATCGAGTGCGATTCCGTGCCGCGCCGCACGGTTTTCCGAATCCTGTTGCCCAAGGCGCCGAACGGCGCGGAGGAGAACGCCGATGCCTGATGGCACCATTCTCGTCGCGGACGACGACACGGCGATCCGCACCGTTCTCAATCAGGCGCTCGGCCGCGCCGGTTACAACGTGCGCACCACCGGCACCGCCGCGGGGCTGTGGCGTCTGGTGGCGGCCGGCGACGGCAATCTCGTCATCACCGACGTGGTGCTGCCGGACGAAAACGGTTTCGATCTCATCCCGCGCATCAAGAAGCTGCGACCCGATCTGCCGATCGTGGTGATGAGCGCGCAGAATACCATCCTCACGGCGATCACCGCGGCCGAGCGCGGCGCCTTCGACTATTTGCCCAAGCCCTTCGATCTCAAGGAACTGATCTCTGTCGTGCAACGCGCGCTGGCTGCTCCGCAGGCCAAGCGCGAAACCACCCCGGACCAGGAAGGCGTGGACAACCTGCCGCTGATCGGCCGCTCCGCCGCGATGCAGGAAATCTACCGCGTCATCGCGCGGCTGACCCAGACCGATCTCACCGTGATGATCATGGGCGAGAGCGGCACCGGCAAGGAACTTGTCGCGCGAGCGCTGCACGATTACGGCAAACGCCGGCACGGTACTTTCGTCGCCGTCAACATGGCGGCGATCCCGAAGGAACTGGTCGAGAGCGAGCTGTTCGGCCACNNACGAGCGCGGCGCCTTCACCGGCGCCACCAACCGCGGTATCGGCCGCTTCGAACAGGCCGAAGGCGGCACACTGTTTCTCGACGAGATCGGCGACATGCCGCTGGATGCACAGACGCGTCTGCTGCGTGTGCTCCAGCAGGGCGAATACACTTCGGTCGGCGGCCGCACGGCGATGAAGACCGACGTGCGCATCATCGCCGCGTCCAACCGCGACCTGCGCCAGCTCATCCAGCAGGGATTGTTCCGCGAGGATCTGTATTACCGCCTCAACGTCGTGCCGCTGCGCCTGCCGCCGCTGCGCGAGCGTGCGGAGGACATCCCCGATCTGGTGCGACACTTCCTGCGCAAAGCGGAAGAGGAGGGCCTGCCCGCGAAACATCTCGATGGCGAAGCGCTGGAAATCCTGCGGCGCCACCGCTGGCCCGGCAACGTCCGCGAACTCGAGAACCTGATCCGCCGCCTCGCCGTACTGCATTCGGGAGAAGCGATCCCCGCCTCCGCTATCGCCGCGGAACTGAAGGAGCCGGTCAAGTCGAGCTACGACGAAGGCGAAGAACCCGTTTCCTTGAGCGCGGCCGTGGAGCGCCACCTGACAAAATACTTCGCGGACCACGGCGACCGTTTGCCTCCGCCGGGGCTTTACGACCGCGTGCTCCAGGAAATCGAGCTGCCGCTCCTGTCCATCTGCCTCGCCGCCACCCGCGGCAACCAGATCCGGGCCGCGCATCTCCTCGGCCTCAACCGGAACACCCTGCGCAAGAAAATTCGTGACCTGGGTTTGGAGGTCATCCGGGGGCTGAAGGCGGACTAAAACCACGAATTACCGCCCTATTGTGGGGGCATTTAACTGTGTTGTCGGCTTGCATCGCTGCATTCTTGCAACAGGTTGCGAATGCGCTACACTCCCGGTTTACGAAGCGGCACTCGCTACTTAGCAAGGGGCACGCCGCTTAGACGCGGTTGGGCATGACCACAGATAACGAAGCAAACGCGCCACATCTGCGCAGCACAACATATTATGGCTTGTCGGGAGCGTCCTGGCTGGCCTTGGGCGTTGCGGTGCTGGTTCTGTCGGGGGGAGGCATCTACTTCATCCTGACGGGACTGAATCCGTCGAGCCTTCAGCCCTCCGTTCTGGTCGTGCTGCTTTTCATCACCCTGGCGATGGTCCTGTCGCTCGGCGGGCTGGTGGTCTGGCGGCTGGTCCGGCTGTGGGGCGATCGCAGGCTGGGCAGGGCGGGAGCCAAACTGCATGTTCGGCTCGTCACGATGTTCAGCGCCATCGCCGTCGTGCCGGCAATTCTCGTCGCCGTCTTCGCGGCGGTGACTCTCAATCTCGGCGTGGAGCTGTGGTTCTCCTCGCACGTCAAGGAAGCCATCAGCGGCGCCTTGAACGTGGCCCAGGCCTACCAGGTCGAACACGAACGCAACATTTTCAACGACGCCGCGGAGATCTCCAACGGGTTGCAGAACGACCCGGAGATTTTCGACATCACGCACGACAAGGTCCATCTCGAAATCATGTTCGCCAAATTACAGGACATGACGAAGAGCCACGGCCTGCAGGCTTCGTTCATCATCGACAGCAAAGGCAATCTGCTGGGCAGCAGCGTCCCGATCCGACACGCCAAGGTGCAGTACTCCGCGAAGCTGTTGCCGAAACCCGAAGCCTATGCCGCCGCGCGTGCCGGCAACATCGTTATCGACGGCGATCCGGACAGGGGCATCGTGCATGCGCTGGTGCGGATCAATCTGCTGAAGGACGCCTATCTGCTCGTCGTGCGCGTCGTCGAACCGAAGGTGATCGGCTATTACCAGCGCACGCAAGAGGTCGTCGCCCAATACCGTAACCTGGAAAGCAGCCGTTCCAACGTTCAGCTCGCCTTCGCGGGCTTTTACGGAGTTATCTCGCTCGTCATCCTCCTGGCGGCCATCTGGCTCGGACTGTGGGCGGCAAACCGTCTGGTGCGCCCCATCTCGCGGCTGATCGGCGCGTCGGAGCGCGTCTCCAAGGGCGATTTGAAGGTGCAAGTGGAAGTCGAGCGCGACGACGACGAGATCGGTACGCTCGGAACTGCGTTCAACCGCATGACCCATGAACTGGATACGCAACGCAGCGCACTGATCGCCGCGAACACGCAGATCGACGAACGCCGCCGTTTCACCGAAACGGTGCTGGCGGGCGTCAGCGCCGGGGTGATCGGCGTCGATGCCGACGGCCAGATCACCATCGTCAACCGCGCCGCCGCGCGCCTGCTCAACGCCGAGCCCGAGGAGCTGGAAGGCCAGCATTATGCGGAAGCGGTGCCGGAGCTTGCGGCGCTGATCCGCCGCGCCATCCAGGAGCCTGCGGCGCGTTCGAGCGGCGAGGCTGCGATCAAGCGCACGGGGACGAACCGCAAGCTCAGCGTACAGGTGGCGAGCGAACAGGGTCCTCGCGCCAGCGGCTACGTCGTGACCTTCGACGACATCACCGATCTCGTCTCGGCGCAGCGCACCGCGGCCTGGGCGGACATCGCGCGCCGCATCGCGCACGAGATCAAGAATCCTCTGACGCCGATCCAGCTTGCCGCCGAAAGGCTGAAGCGCAAATACGGCGGTGCCGCCGGCGAAGACCGCGAGGTCTTCGAGCAATGCACCGACACGATCATCCGGCAAGTGGGCGACATCGGACGCATGGTAGATGAGTTCTCGTCCTTCGCGCGCATGCCGTCGCCGGTGATGAAGCGCGAGAACGCGCAGGAGCTGCTTCAGCAGGCCGTCTTCCTCCAGCGCGTGTCGCATCCGCAGATCGCCTTCGAGACGCATCTGCCGAAGGAACTGGTGTGGTTCGAATGCGACGGGCGGCTGGTCAGTCAGGCGCTCATCAACGTCATCAAGAACGCGACGGAAGGCATCGGCTCTCGCGTTGACAACGGCGACGACACGCCGGGCCGCATCGCGGTGACGATCGAGGCGACGGAGTCCAACGTCGCCTTCAAGGTGGTGGACAACGGCATCGGCCTGCCGGCGGAGCACCGCCATCGCCTGACGGAACCCTATGTCACGACGCGCGCCAAGGGCACGGGCCTCGGCCTCGCCATCGTGCGCAAGATCATGGAAGACCACGGCGGGGAGATCCTTCTCGAAGACGCCCCGGAAGATGCAAAGGGAGCGCAGGTGACTCTGTCGCTCCCGCTGAAACAGCGCAGTTTGCGTGAAAAAGGTGTGACCGATGAGCAAGAGCGGATTGTCTCTCGCAGCTGAGATTCTCGTCGTCGACGACGAAGAGGATATTCGGGACCTGATTGCCGGCATCCTCCACGACGAGGGCTACGAAACCCGCGTGGCGGGGGACAGCGAGGCAGCACTCAACGCCGTGCGGCAGCGGCGGCCGCAGCTTCTGGTGCTCGACATCTGGCTGCAGGGCAGCAAGCAGGACGGCATCCAGGTACTCGACGCCCTGAAGCGCGAGCAGCCGGACCTGCCGGTGGTGATGATTTCCGGCCACGGCACCATCGAGACTGCGGTGGCGTCGATCAAGAAGGGCGCCTACGATTTCATCGAAAAGCCGTTCAAGGCCGACCGCCTGATCCATGTCGTACAGCGGGCGCTGGAAGCGGCGCGCCTCAGGCGCGAGGTGCAGGAGCTGAAACTCAAGGCCGGCGACGAGACGGAACTGGTCGGCCAGTCCTCCCCCATAGCGCAGATCCGCCAGGCGGTGGAGAAGATCGCGCCGACCAACAGCCGCGTGTTCATCTCGGGTGCTCCCGGCTCGGGCAAGGAGCTGTTGGCGCGCCTGATCCACGCCCGTTCGCGCCGCGCCGCCAACGCTTTCGTGGCGGTGAACTGCGCCACGATGGAACCCGACCGCATCGAGGTGGAACTGTTCGGCGCCGAACCCACCGACGGTCCGCGCAAGATTGGCGTCCTGGAGCTGGCGCACAACGGCACGCTGTTTCTCGACGAAGTCGGCGACATGCCTCTGGAAACCCAGGGCAAGGTGCTGCGCGTGCTGGTGGACCAGACCTTCACGCGGGTGGGCGGCACGACGCGCGTCCAGGTCGATGCGCGCGTCATCAGCTCCAGCTCGAGCGACCTGCGCGCCGAGATCGGCGCAGGCCGTTTCCGCGAGGACCTTTATCACCGCCTCAACGTCGTGCCCGTGCGCGTGCCGCCGCTGGCGGAACGCCGCGACGATATCCCGCAACTGGTCCAGCACTTCATGAAGCGCCTGTCGGCGGCGTCGGGCCTCGCCACGCGCGAGATCGGCGACGACGCGATGGCGGTGCTCCAGGCACATAGCTGGCCGGGCAATGTCCGCCAGTTGCGCAACGTGGTGGAGCGGCTGCTGATCCTGGCGACCGACGACACGACGCAGGCAATTTCCGCCGATCTGTTGCCCTCCGATCTCGGTTCCAACGGCTCGTGGAGCGGGACGGGACGCAGCGATCTCGTCATTTCGCTGCCGCTGCGCGAAGCGCGCGAGATTTTCGAACGCGACTACCTCGTGGCGCAGATCAACCGCTTCGGCGGCAACATCTCTCGCACCGCCGCCTTCATCGGCATGGAACGCTCGGCGCTGCACCGCAAGCTGAAATCGCTGGGCGTCGGCTCGAACTTCTCGGGTCGGGAAGGGTTCAACGCGTAACGAGCATGCCCTGGCCATCCCGCAAACCACCCGGACGCATCGCCTATGTCGACGGCCGCTATCTGCGCCACGGCGAGGCGGGCGTGCATATCGAGGACCGCGGGCTTCAGCTCGGCGACGCCGTCTATGAAGCCTTGCGCATCGAAACCGGCCGTCTGCGCGACCTGGAAGAACACCTCGACCGGCTGGAGCGTTCCCTCCGCGAAATCGAGATGGCGATGCCGATGGGCCGCGGCGCGCTCAAGCTGGTCCTGCACGAGACTGTGCGGCGTAACGGCGTGCGCGACGGGCTTCTCTATCTCCAGGTGACTCGCGGTGCCGTCCGCCGCGATCATCCGATCCCCAAGCATCAACCCAAGCCGACGCTGATCGTCACCGTGCATCCGCTCGACACCGCCGCGATCGCGCGCCGCCGCGTCGAAGGCATCTCGGTCATCACCGCGCCGGACGAGCGCTGGGCCCGCTGCGACATCAAATCCACGCAGCTCCTGGCGAACCTGATGGCCAAGACGAAGGCGCGCCGGGCAGGGGCCTTCGAGGTCTGGCTGCTCGATTCCGAAGGTTTCGTGACGGAGGGTGCCTCCACCACGGCCTGGATCGTCGATGCCGAAGGCCGGCTGGTGACGCGCGATCTGTCCAACGCCATCCTTCCGGGCGTCACGCGCCGCGTGTTGCTGGAGCTTGCCGCCGAGGCGCAGGTTCCCGTCGTGGAGCGCCGCTTCACGCCCGAAGAGGCAGCGGGAGCGCGCGAGGCCTTTCTGACCGCGGCCTCCGCGGCAGCCATCCCCATCGTGGCCATAGACGGGCGCCCCATCGGCGACGGCAAGCCGGGCCCCCTGACGCGCCGCATCGCGGAACTCTACGGCGGTCACTTGTAAGAACCATACTCATGTCAATTCGCAGACGGTGCCTCCCCGGGGGTTTCACCCGGGCGAGCTTAGGCCTTATGCTGCACCGGCACGCTTCGCGGGGGACGCGGGGCCAATAAGCAGACGGGTAGAAAAATGAGCGAAAAACAACAAAACCTGCAGGATACGTTTTTGAATGCAGTCCGGAAAAGCAAATCCTCGGTCACGATCTTTCTCGTGAACGGGGTGAAGCTTCAGGGAAACATCACCTGGTTCGACAATTTCTGCGTGCTTCTGCGCCGCGACGGACAAGCCCAGCTTGTCTACAAGCACGCGATTTCGACCGTCATGCCGATGGGGCCGATACAGCTCCAGGAGCAGGAAGTCGCCGTCGAGACCGCCTAGCCTTGACCGCAACCGGACATGCGTCCGCCGCGCGCCCGCGCACGGCGATTGTCGTTCACGTCGAGCCCAAGTCGCGCAGCAGCGAGACTTTGGATCGCGATGCCAAGGCACGCCTGGCCGAAGCGGTGGGCCTGACGAAGGCCATCGGCCTCGTCGTGATCGGCGAGCACATCGTACCCTTGGGGCGCGCGACCCCCGCGACGCTGATCGGCAGCGGCAAGGTCGAGGAGATTGCAGCGGAGACGCGCGGGCTGGAGCCCGAGGTCGTTGTCGTCAACGCACAGCTTTCGCCGGTGCAGCAGCGCAACCTCGAACGGGACTGGAAGTCGAAGGTGCTGGACCGCACCGCGCTGATCCTCGAGATTTTCGGCGAGCGGGCGCGCACCCGCGAAGGCCGCCTCCAGGTCGAGTTTGCCCATTTGACCTATCAGCGCAGCCGTCTGGTGCGGACGTGGACCCATCTGGAGCGCCAGCGCGGCGGCTTCGGCTTCCTGGGCGGGCCGGGCGAAACCCAGATCGAGACCGACCGGCGGCTGATCGGCGAGCGCCTCGCCAAGATCCGCCGCGAGCTGGAGGGCGTGAAG
Source organism: Alphaproteobacteria bacterium (assembly GCA_003158585.1). Lineage (GTDB taxonomy): Bacteria > Pseudomonadota > Alphaproteobacteria > Micropepsales > Micropepsaceae > Rhizomicrobium. The sequence continues at coordinate 32,394 of PMKE01000030.1, read as the reverse complement.
CGCACCCGCGGCCTCCAGCGCAAGGCGCGCAAGCGCGTGCCGTTCCCGGTGATCGCGCTGGTCGGCTACACCAACGCGGGCAAATCGACCCTGTTCAACAAGCTGACGGCGGCGGGCGTCTTCGCCAAGGACGTGCTGTTCGCCACCCTCGACCCCACCATGCGCGGCATCCGCCTGCCGGGCGGGACGAAGGCGATCCTCTCCGACACCGTCGGCTTCATTGCCGACCTGCCGCACGAGCTGGTCGCTGCCTTCCGCGCCACCCTGGAGGAGGTGCTGGAGGCCGACCTCATCGCCCATGTCCGCGACGCGGCCCATCTGGAGAGCGAGGCACAAAAGGTGGACGTTCTTGAAGTGCTGTCTGAACTGGGCGTGGAACCGGGCAGGGAGCGGCCATTCATCGAAATCCTGAACAAGATCGACTTGCTGGACGAAGGGGTACGCGACGGGATGCTGGCGAGGGGCGTTAGGCCCGATGCGCCCGCCGCGGTGTCGGCGCTGACCGGCGAAGGACTATCTGAGCTTTTGAGCCGTTTCGAAACCTCTGTGACAGGTGCCAACATCGTGTTCCGCCTGACGCTCGACACCTCCGACGGCGAGGGTCTGGCCTGGGTCTACCGCCACGGCCGCGTTCTGAAGCGCCGCACCAGCGGCGGCACCAAGCTCCTCTTGACCCTCAGCGCCACCGCGGCAGAACTCGAGAAATTCGAGCACCGCTTCGGCAAGAAAATCACAATAGAGCAGGGTGTTGGCAGCCCCTCTTAACCTCCCCGCAAGGGGGAGGTCATTTCTCGTCTTTCTTCGCTTCCTGCCAAAGCACTTCCATCTCGTCGAGGGTGGCCTCGGCAGTAGTCCGTCCACGCGCCGCAAGTCCGGCCTCGATGGCTCGGAAGCGGCGGACGAATTTGGCATTGGCGCTGCGCAGGGCCTTTTCCGGGTCCACCTTCAAGTGTCGCGACAAATTGGCGACGGCGAACAACAGGTCGCCAACTTCCTCTTCCAGCTTGTCGGCCCCGGCGCCTGCCGCCTGCGCCTCGACGATCTCGCCGGCTTCCTCTGCGATTTTCTCCACCACCTTCGGAGCGCTTTCCCAATCGAATCCGACGGTTCCGGCGCGCTGTTGAAGCTTCTTGGCGCGGGTGAGGGCGGGCAGGGCGTGCGGCACGTCATCCAGCAGGCTGGCGTGCTTGCCCGCGCGCTCGGCGCGCTTCTGCTCCTCCCAGGCCACGGTCTGGGCCGCAGCATCCTCTGGCCGTTCCTTTCCCCCGAACACATGAGGATGACGGGCGATCATCTTGGAAACAATGGCGTCCACGACACCGGAGAAATCGAACAGCCCGCGTTCCTCGGCCATGCGGGCGTGGAATACGACTTGGAACAGCAGGTCGCCCAGCTCGTCCTTGAGGTGCGCCCAGTCCGCGTCCTCGATGGCGCCGGCCACTTCGTAGGCTTCCTCGATGGTGTAGGGCGCGATGGTCGAGAAGTCCTGCTCGCGGTCCCACGGACATCCGGAGGCCGGGTCGCGTAGCCGCCGCATGATCTCAAGAAGCGACTCGATACCTTTGGAGTGATTCGTTTTTTCCATTTCCCGGATTCAACATGGCGGGGGGCGGATAGGGAATAGCGCTTTGTTTTTAGTGCAAAGCCAACACCAATCGCATCAATCAAATTCGTATAAGATATATTATGGGAAATGATGCGCGGCAGTAAGAGTATGGACAGTCACCACAACCCCCGATTACTTTCCCTTCGCGAGCGAAATATATTTGCGGGGGAACGCGACGGGAACGGAGCGCACCGGGGGGCTGTGTCACCACAAGAAATGCGTGAGATCGCGGCCCGCCTGGACCGCGAAGCAGACGAATTACGCCGCCACGCTGAGACGGTCGAGCGCAGCGCGACGGTCAAGCGCGAGTCCGAGCGCCGCGCCCGCGTCATTCACGCCGCCGCGATGCGCTCACTTCACGGCGCGTCGGACCCGGCCATCATCGACGGGCTATGCCGGACCCTCAACCTCACCCCGAGCGACGCCAAGGCCGTCCTGGCCGATGAGCGCACGCACTCCCGCGCCGCCCTCAAGGCTCAACGCAACCGCCTGATACTCATTCAAGCATGGAAGGGATGGACCAATGCCAAGATTGCAGCACACCACGGGCTATCGGAAAATCACGTCTCGCGCCTCGTTGCTCGCCGCCTGCGCACTGTCGATTGTAATGACTACTTCGGCCGGCCTGGCCTTTGAACCGGCCAGGCCCGGACAGACCGGAGGGCCGATGAACGCCGGTGAAGTGCTCACCTACTGCGAACCAAATTGCACACGCTTTGGCGAAGGCGCAAAGGCGATGGACATAGGACAGCGTCTCGCCGAACAACACATACGATTCTGCATCCCCAAGGCCGCGCAGCCCGGCAACATTACCGCAGTCCTAAAATCCTATGCCGAACGACACCCGGACAAGGCACGCACCTACGATATTCAGGATTTCATCGGTCGCGCGCTCGCAGAGGAATACCCCTGCCGGAGGAAGCCATGAGCACACCGCCGAAGGTGTCCAATCGCTCCAAAGTCATGAAGGCCCGCTGGAAGCGTATTCGGGAACAGAAAGCTAACCGCAGGGTGCTTCTGGCTGTTGTCCTTGGGATGCTAATTGCGATGTTGCTACTTCAGCATTATCGCTGAGAGGATCCCTGAACAGCACCCCCACGGCCTCCAGGCCCATGCGCTGATAGAATTGCACCGCCTTGCCGTCTGCCGTCGAAACGCCCGGCCACACGTCGAGCGCACCCTTGGCCGCCGCCCATTGCCGAAACGCTCTATAGAGCCTGTAGGCATACCCCGAACCGCGCGCCTCCGGTCGGAGATAGAACAGCTTATCCCAGGCCCCTAGCCCGTCGTGGAAGTCGTGCGAGGCCACGAAGCCGATCACGAAGCCGATCACCTTGCCGTCATGCATGGCGACCAGGACGCAATAATCAGGATCGGCAATCCACGCCCGGAACTTCGCGGCCGACTTTTCGACATTGACGGGCAAGTGGCGATAGCTCCCCTCAAGAGCCATCGCCACGCCCATCGTGCAAAGGGCCGACACGTCGGCCGGGACTGCCGGGCGGACGCTCACCGCTAACCCAGGAGCTTCTGGAACAGCGTCTTGCGCTTCCTACGCACCCGGCGTTTCGGCTTGGCCGCGCGACGGCGGCGGATACGCTTCACCATCGGCCTACGCCTCCACAGGGACGCGGGACAGGATCGCACGCGCCGCCGCGATTTCGTCGGCAGACGGCGCAGGCGGAGCCGGAAGCGGCGGAGCGGCGACAGCGGCAAAGCTCGCCACCGCGTCCGCGTGGGACAAGCCGTCCACCTCGAACGCCTTTACCACCTCATGCGCGGCGCCGGTCAAAGCGGTCGCGGCCGGAACGTAGCGAGCGAACGAAGGGAAGATGATCGACAGCATCGGAAGCGCGATAGCTTCCAATGCGGCGATGCGCGACAGCAGCGCGTCGGGACTGGTGCCGGTAGTTGCTTTCTTCATTTCCATTGTGAGCCTCACTCTTTTTTTGCCGCCAGAACTGAATACGAGACGCCCGCGATCTGGCAGCGGAGCTGGCAGGCCGTCTCTATACGAATGAGCCGCCGGTCAATCATCCAGAACGCAACGATGACAATGGCAGCGTTAGCCGGAACCCCGAGCACGGCGGCAATGGCGAGAAAATCAATCATCGTTTCGCCAGCCCCCGTTCCCAAAGAACATGAACGATCAGGACGTACATGATCGCAAAGCCGAGGCCCTGCGCCACGCCGATTTCGATATTGCCTAGCGTCGTCTTAGTGTCGAACGTCAGCCAATCGCTCATAGGTTGAACGCCTTTTGTAGAGCTAACAACACCCCGTCATGGAGCGGTTGCCCGGTAAACGGTTCATTGCCGACGCCCTCTTCTTGCGCCGCCGCTGCCGCCGCTGGCGTCTGTGTCGTCGCCGCCTGTTGCGTCGTCGCTGCCGTCTCAGCCGCCGCCGTCGTCGTCAGTACCCCTTTGAGCACGTCAGCCGACGACACGGCCTTGCCCGTCGAGACGCTTTCGAGCGTCGCGGAGTGGCGCAGCCAAAGCCAAAGGCCCGCGCCCGCGACGGCGAGAACAAGGAGCGCCATGTTTCGCGTGACGTTCATGGAAGGATTGCCAACAGCGCAAACGGCGAAACCAACAGCCAATTAAGCCAATCGCTCCCCGTGCCGGTCGGATCGCCCGCCGCTACATTGGCGACGGATTGCTTGACCACACTCGTTCCGAAGTCCGCGATTTTATTGAGTTCGCTTTTCACATCCGACGACGTATCGCCGCCTTCCGTCACAATGGCGTAACCCTGTTGCGCGCGCGTCATGTAGAGATACGCGAGCACGCCAAGCCCGGCGAGAGTGACGATCAAGGTGACGTTGCGGTCGCTCATTTCTCACTTCCGTTCAGCACCTTCACCAAGTCTTTGTGTGTCACGGCAGCGATTTCCGACGCGCTGTAGCGCTGCCACACGAAGAACGCGACGACGGCGACGACGGCGACTATGATGATCGTGTTGGTTTTCATCGTCTCAACCCTTGCGCAGCAAAACGTAAAGCAGCGCGGCGGCGCCGCCGATCATGGCAATGGTCAGCAGATTGGACGTTGCACCTTGCACGCCCGCCGCAACGCCCTCAGTAGTGCCTTCCACGGCGCCCGATGCGTTTGCGGCCAGCCAGCCGACGCCGCCCGCAAGCAGCCAGTCGCCTAGTTCAATTCCGAGAATGACCGGCATGACCTACCTCAAGAACAGATGATTGCCGATACGCGCCGTCACGGTCATGGACGCGGCCCACGAAGGCGTTACCACGGCCGGGTTGTAGTAACAGGTCGCGCCACCCGTGTTGTCGGGGATTGTGCCACTGACAACCCCCGCCGCGATTTCGAGACAGCGAGCATAGGTCGGGTCCGCCTCAGTCACGGAAAGAAGCAATGGCCGGTTCGGATCGTTTGAATTCCAACAAGAGAATTGTAAGCGTTGCGTACAAACACCCGCGATGTCCGAAGGCCAGCCGGACAAAAGACCCGCCGTCGCGCGATTGCGTACAACTGAGGCCACGGCAATCTTGCCCGCGTCACTCTCTCCCCTCGCCTCGCCCCAGATGGTGCGCGCCAGGGTTTCGACGCCATCGCCCGACGACAGACTGCCCGCCGTGTCGTTGAATAGCGTACTCACGTCGTTCAGCACGTCGTCGCTCGGCAGAACGGCGCCGTTCACCGTGACGGGGTTTAGCTGTTGCAACACGGCAAAAATCGCAACCCCGAGCAACACCGCAACGAGCAATTCGCCGATCATGCCGTGTACCTCTCAATGGTGGGATAGACATGAACGGTTGCACCCGACGTGTTGGCGTACACGTCCGACTGCGTATAAAAAATCAACGGCGGGTTTCCGGCGGCGGCTACCGTCGGGATATTCACGCCGCGCTGCGTCCCGCCGCCAGGCGGCAACACATTTGCATCGCCCGCCACAGTGTTGCCACTCGCATCCGTTTGCAGCATGACGCGGTAATTAAGCGCGTTCGCAGCGACAACTATGATCGGTGTGTTCTGGGTCACCGCAACCGGCGCCAGCGTTATCAGCGTCGTCGCGCGCGTCGCAAGCGACACACTCGCCGCGACGGGCGGGAAATACGGCTTAGGACCGACGCCCGCCTGAAAGCGGAAGGTGACAGACGCCGCCGTGGGATTGTTGAACTTCAAACTCGCGTACTTTTGCTCATAGACACAGAGCGCCCAAATATCGACGGGCGCTTCTTGATCGAATTGTACCGTAATGGTGTCCGTCGAGGCCGTCAGCGCCAGCCAATCGCCGTCAAAATCGACGTAGCGCGACGCGCCCGCTGCCAGCGTAACAGATTGATTGGTAATGCGCGCCATTGCTCAATCCTTCAGTACCAGGGCAACCCCGATCAAGACGCCGCCGACGACAAGGAGCTGCATCGTCTGCTCTTGCGGCGACATGGTTTGCGCCGCTACCAGCTCTTGCGCTTGCCCCAGGATTTCGGTCGCGGATTTGATCGCGCCGTAATCCGTATACGTCGTGTTGACGGTCTCGCTCGCCTGCGTCTGTTGCGTGGATTTAGAACCGCCGCACATTCACCGCCTCATACGCCAGACGAGATAAATCCCGACGCCCACCGCGATTATCAGCGGCCAATTCAGCCGCACGATTTCGCCCGCCGCCGCTATATCCGCCGCCGCCCCGACATTGATATCGCCGAACAGCACTTCGCCCCCAGGCGCCGAAGAAACCGGCGTGGAGGTCGTACTCAACCCAAGCGACGGAAGCAGGCTCACGGCGGATCACCGCTTGCGGATAAACACGTACCAGACGAGCACCGCACCGCCGATCAAGACGAGCGGGTGCACGCCGAACGGCCGCACGGCCAAAGCGGTCGAGAGCGTCGCTTCGTGTCCGGCCGCGACGGTTTTTTCGCCCGCGGGCGTCGTCTTTGCCGGGTGCAACACCGCATAAGCAGGGGCAGCGTAGTTGTCATTCCAAGTGGACATGCGTCACCTTTTTTCCATGAACAATGCGACGGCGGCGATTATCACGATGAGCAGCGTCCAGTTGATTCCGGTCCCGCCGCCCGTCGCGGCAGAGACAGTCGCCGTCGTGGCATAAGATTGTGTTTGTGCCTTCAGCTTCGCGATATAGGCGGCAGTCTGCGCCTGGGTCGTGAAGATGGTCCCCAAAGTACTGACGGCAGTAGTTCCGAGATTGCTCAAGAACGAGCCGATACCGGAGTCGCCGCCGCCAAGCGCGGACACAACGCCGCTGCCTACCGATGACGCAATTCCTCCGATAGAATTTTTGTCGTCGGTCAGGTCGATACCGTCCGTAAAATCGGGCATAGGAATGCCTCCGCTACGATACTACGAAGCGCACGGCCCCAGGCTCTCCACAATCACCGGCAGCGAAGCGTTCGTCGCGGCGTGCGTCGAACGCACCTCGAAGGTGCTCATGTGGATCGGGTCGATGATGTTGAAGTACTCGCCCATGTCGCCGGTATCGAACGCCACATAACCGGACTGCGGCGCGCGGCGAAGCTCCGCAACCTGGCTATATTGCAGCACCGCCGTGGGCAGCGCGACAATATCTTCGTTGTTCCGGCGCAAGCGGAGCGCCGTGATATTGGACGAGGTGTCGCCAAGCGTAATGCGCGTCACATAGGGGCGCAGCTTGTCGCCGACATAGCGCGACGAATTGGCGTGAAGGAACTCGCCGGTTGCCGCCACGTTTTCCGAATAAGTGTCGATACGCGGCATGAGGCGGGATTGTTCGACGTTCACGTCCATCACGTCGGCGTAAATGTCGAGTGTCGGAGCGCTGGCACCGGAATTGATGTCGATTTCCAAGCGCAAGTTCATAATGCCCGATTTGGACTGAACGCCCTTCGACTTGCTCCCGGTGTTGATGCAGGTCAGATACCGCGCGTCGGGATCGGTCATGTCGATACGCTCGAACGAAATCACCAAATCCTTGTAGGTGGACGCGGCGGGCATCTTGTCGAATTGATTGAGCATGTCGCGCAGCGTGCCGGAGAGGCTTTGAATTAACTCATTGTCCGCGTAGAGACGAATGCCGGTCATGTTGGTCGGCGTGAACGTGGTACCGCCATAGACCAAATGCAGACGCCGGTAACGATAACCGGGCGTCAGCGTGACGGTTGCCATCGAAGAAGCGGCCACGTTGTTGACGGTCGGCATCCTAAGCCGCTGCGTGACGCAAGGCGAAAAGATGGGTTTGAGTGCCATAGGTTTCAGGCTCCGAAGATGAAGGGGGGGCGCACGCTCAATCGAAGCCCTTAAGGGCCGTCGAAATGATCGGGAGCTTGGGGTACAGGTTCATCAGTATCCCGGCGAGCAAGACGCCCGCCGCAACGATGCAGACCTGACCGGCCAGACTTGTGAGATTGAGCATAAAAGCTCCCGCGTTAGTTAGCCGGGAAGCTTCATGCATCGCTAAGTGTATCAGAAACGGTGACAGTTGCAATCTGAGGCAAATTGTTGACCGGACTCAGTTTTTCTGGGTACGCCCCTTTGTCACCTGCCCCGCCGATACCTTGAGATACTCGAATTTCTGCAAGCCCCGCAGCGCTTCTCTGTACTCGCGCCCGAGCTTGCCGATGATCCGAACGCGCGATGTGTCGTCGAAAAGTTGGAAGTAATAAGCAGGATCGCAGTTGTCACGAAACTGCGCCGCCACATCGGCCGGGCGCTGCGTTATTCCGTACACGGAAATCCCGAAGTGACGCCCCTGTAAGATCACTTGCCGAAAGCCGCGAAGATCGCTTCGCATGGCGTGCGCGTTAGAGTAGCACTCCGCCATTTCGTCCACGATCAACGACACGTTGTCCGCGTCACGCCCGCGATAGAGCCGCCCCTGATAAGCGAGCACGAGCAACGACACGCAGTCCAGAGCTTCCGCGCAAAGGTGGGCAGGCGGCACGAGCACGAGACGGAAGCCGTCTCGCCAATGTGCCGCTATCGCCTTCGAGAGTTGCGGCATGTCGCGCGCCGGACGGAAGCCGGAACGATGCCAAGACTTATCGCCCGCCGGGTCGATTAACACCGCGCGGAATTTGTCCGCGATAATCTGCCGGGCAAGCGTCGTCTTGCCCGATCCGGTGCCGCCATTGATCGAAACGATTTCTCTCAACGCGCCCGCCGCCGATTGCGCGCGACTAACATGATGCGCCGCTTTTGATGGTGGGACTTACGCCCGATAGGTGCCCTGCCCGCTCGCAACGGCAACACGGGCATATCGAAATCGAGCACACTCAAGAGAGGCGACGAAATCGTAAACAGCGCCGCCATGCTCGCCATCGTTCGCATGAAGTTGTAGCGCATTACACCGCCTCCGCCGCCGTCGCGTTGTCGTTCGCCGGTTGCGGAATGGGAGTGCGCGCCTTGAGTTCCGCCATGACGGCGACAGATAGCTGCATCCCGAACGCCGCAAGCGCCGCCGCCTGGGCAATCCACGCGCCCTCTTTGCGTATGAGGAATTGCAGCCATGAGAACTTAGACGCCATGCCATAGATCGCATCGGACGCCGGACGCGCCGTCGCTAGCTCGCCCGCCGTCATCAGCGATTGTAGCGGCGGCGACATGGTGACCATGCCGTACACGCCGCCCGCGACCGTGAACGATTGCGAGAAAAACGCGAAAAATTCATCGGCCGTCATCAGGCCCGCGACCGTGCCGATGTCATCGGCATATTGCACGGCCTCCGGGTGCTCTAAAGGCGCGACGGGAATTTCAGCGATAGTGTCGTCAGTCATCGCCGCGCCCGCCGTCGTATCTTCCGGGTGTTCGTTCATGGCGTCACTCTCCAAAGACGGTTGAGACGAATTGCTCAAAGAGGGTTCTGGGTTCAGATTTTTTTTTAGCTTCCGGCTCGATTGCGGAAGGCGGCGGCGTTTCTTCCAACGGCAGCGACGGCGGCGCTGCCTCCCGTTCGGACAGCTTTAAGATTTTCGTATGTCCGGCCGAGCACCGCATGACGTGCGTTTCGCCTTTGCGTTTTTTCCGGGTGTGAATTGTCACGGTCGCGTCTGCGCCGCAGATAGGGCATTTCATCTAGTGAGCCTCCTCTAAATCTTCATACCGCAACAATGCCTGTGACAGTTTGCGCGCATGCTCCGGGTCATCGGTTGTTTCTTTCCAGACGTTCGCCAGCGTGTCGCGTAACTTGTCCTCATTGTACTCGCCGAATTGCGCCGCGCTCATGGTGCGGATCAATCCGCGAAACTGCGCCCGCAGTTGCTTGACGACGGCCTCGCGTGCGCCCGTCAGCTTGCGCCCTATCGGCAGCATGGCAGTTGCGCCTGACATGCGGACGGCCTCGCTCCAAAGCGGGTGCATCGGCCAGCGCCGCCGGTTGCCGTCCGTATCTGACGGAACGGTCAGGCGCCGATTGTATAGAGCCTCTACAAGTAGCTGCGGACGCTGCGCCATGAGCTCATGGGAGCGTCTGACGTTGCGCTCTTTCAAAAACTCCGACGACATGCGGATTTCGACGCGCGCTACATCGCTGTCAAACACTTCGCCGTCCGCATCGCGCGCCCAAAGGTCATAGAACCACGTCTTGCCGCTGGCTTCCGTGATTTCGAGCGTCTTGTCATAGACCGAGACTTGCAGGCTCGATTTTTTGCCGATGTCGAGCGTCTCGCCGCGATGCGACGTTGACCAAGTGGAATAGTCATCGTCCTGAGCCCATAAATCATACACCCACGTCTTGCCGCCCGGCTCTCTAATCCGCAACGTCTTGTCATGGACCGACACTCTCAGTTTCGATTTTTTACTAACGTCCAACGTCTCGCCACGGTCCAACATTGACCGCACAGAATTTCCGGCCCCGACTTCCCGCACCTTGCACGATGAATGACAGACGACGGCACGCTGCAACGCGCCCGGACTGAACTCCGCAAAAAAGGCAGGCGAATGGAAATCGAAACAGTAATCGGCGCGCGTCACGCGCATGAAGTCCGGCGTGTTGGGTGTCGTGTACGCCGCAAGGCTCTTTAGCGCTCGCGTGCGCAACGCTTCCGGCCCGTGCTTCCAGAGGCCCGCCGCCGTGTAGCGAATCGACACCGGCCAATCTGTATCGGGATTGGCGAACAGGAGCAGGTAATCGTCGCACTCAAGTTGCCAGCGATAACCCTTCGTACCGGTCGCGCGGACGTGGTACGCCACGTCGCCGAGAGAGAGGGGCGCCAGCCCTTCGCGTTTTTTGTCCGACGCTTCCGCCGCCGCCTTCGCGTCTGTGAGCAGCCCGACCAGGGCGGGCGTCATGGCGAGATCGTAAGCCTCTTGCAGCGTATCCCACCCGTGCGCAAGCAATCGCGCGTATGACGACGGGCAGTCAGTCAGTGGGATTTGGGGAAGGTCGCGCACTTTAGAACGGTTCGGGTCTTGTACGCCCAACCCCCCCTGTTAGACGGGCGGGGGGTTGGGGGTGCCTCCAGAGGTCAAATTCTTGATCCGTCATAAGGGCGCCCATCCCCCGCGTAGCGGGCATTAGGAGCACGTCTGTCAGACGCTCGATGATGTCGGAAGGGTCCAGAGTCGCGTTGACGATAAGCGCCCCGCCGAGCTTCCAGGACCGTCTGTAGCTATCCTGCTGAATGTCGCGGGCAGCACTCTGAACGTTCGGGGCCAGGGCGATCCCCCGGAGGCGGACTTTGCAGTCCGCATCCAAGGTGACAGTCACCAGTGACGGCGGGCAGACGATGCTCATTCGCCCTTACCCTGCCGCGCCGTGTAGTGGCGTCCGGTTCGGAAGCTTGGACAGGTCATAAAGCATCGGTTCACACTGAAGGCGTGAATGCACCAATGCCGAATGTGCCGATCCTGGCGCGTGAAAAGTGACCTCTTTTTCAACCCATCCAGGTAGAACAGGGTCAGTCAGCATGAGCGTAGTGCCGCGCGCCAGCACGTAACCCGCCCGGTCAAAGTAGGTGATCGCTATTCGACGTTCGCTCATGGCACGTCTCCTAGAACGGGATTTCGTCGTCGGGGAGTGTCGAGGCGGCGTCTAGGGCCACCTTGCCGCCGCGCGGACGCCCCCACACGATGACGTGCCGAGGGTCTTTCGCTGTGTCCAACGGGGGGAAGGCGGCGACGTTATACGGAGCGGGCAGGCTCTCATGGTCAATCAGGATCGAGAGATAAGCCGTCTTGTTCGCGGGCTTCTTGACCCACGCGAGGCCGTATTCCTGCCAGCCGTTGCCCTGCCCTTCCCGGTCAATCAACACGGTGAAATCGGGGGAGCGGTCGCTGCGTTTTTCTTCGACGGGCTTGAGGGCAATCTGCCCCCGGCAGGAATGCAGGGTCAGCTCGCCCTTGTAGCCTTCGCCCGATTGACCCTTGAACGGGGTTAGGTGTCCGACAGTCTTTGACATGGTGGGTTTGTCCTTCGCGTTGTGCGCGCTTCGCGCCGAGCCGGGGGATGTTTCAGGGACGGGTCCGGGGGGAAGGCCCCGTCTTGGGTCGGAGCCCTCCCCTGCCGTCCCTCAAATCCCGCACGCTCCCGGCAGGGTGTGCGGGCAAAGCTCACGGCCTGGGCGGGTGGGGGCGGGGGCTTCACGCTTCCCGGCGGATACCCCCGCCCCTGCCCGCGAAGGCGCCCACCGCTGGTGGGCGCGGACAGCACACGCACCGGAATTAGGGCGGTTCAATAGGGGTAGGGGGCGCCGCGATTACTGTGCGGCACCTTTAGCGGGTCGCTCGATTAACCCTAATTACTGTAGCTAAATTTAATGCGCCCGAACGGGCCGGAACCGCCCTACCCCTCTTGAGGGCGTCTGACGGTCGCGTCACGATCCGATCGGACTCGTAGGGACCTGATTTGCACAAGGTTAGTCATTGTACTGACCATTGCCCATCAATATTCGATTTGGCCGAAAGGGGAACTAATAAGCATAAGGCCAAGGAACACGATATATTATGGGCAATTACATCTGTATACGAGGGGCGGGCGCCCTATATAATCGGTGTCATGCCCCAGAACATCCTCTCGATCGTCGCCGACATCGGTTCCGTCCTGCCCATCTTCGTCGTGGCGCTGATTGCAATCACATTCCACGAGGCCGCACACGGCTTCGTCGCCGCTGCCTGCGGCGACGATACAGCCAAGCGCCTAGGCCGCGTCTCCCTGAACCCCATCCGGCACATCGACCTCGTCGGCACGATCATCCTCCCCGCCGTCCTTTACCTGATCCATTCCCCGTTCCTGTTCGGCTGGGCCAAGCCGGTGCCCGTGGACTGGACGAAACTCAGACACTTCAAGCGCGACATGATGCTGGTGGCCGCCGCCGGGCCGGCTGCCAACTTCGCCCTGGCGGCAGTCTCGGGGGCGTTATTCTATGGCGGTTTCCACTATGCCGCCCCCCAATGGATGATGACGGCCCTGTCTACTTCGGTCGCCTTCAACCTGATACTCGGCGTCTTCAACCTGATCCCGATTCCGCCGCTAGACGGCAGCAAGGTGCTGGCGGGTCTGCTGCCGGAGAAATGGGCCTTGCGCCTGCTCGGCTTCGGGCGTCGGCGCAACACCCTGAAATGGCACCGCCAACCTGCCCCTACCGATTCACCTGACTCCAAGCCGGATCAGGGCGTATAATCCGCGGGTTGGAATTTGGCAGGAGGCCATATGCCTAAGAAACCGAAGAAAACCGAGAAGAACGACCCCCCGGTCGAGCCCGAGCAACAGAAACCGGTTGCGCAACATCTTCACGACGAACAAAAACGCCCGCTGAAGGTTCCCGTCGGCGGCGTCCCGCCAAATCTGCCGAAGCAATTCCCCGGCAAGGGCCCCAAGAACTTCGCAGGCATGCAGGCCAAAGGCCGCATGTTCAGGCATCAGGGCCGGTAGCACCGAACCCAAAATTATTTTCCGTCGCCCTGCTCGCTTCGCACTCAAATTGCGAGTGAGTTTGAATAGATTTTTGTCCGGCGCACCTGTGCGCGCGCGCTTACGCGCTGATTGCGCTCGCAGATTCTTCTTCGAGGGGCGTGAGAAAATAATTTTCGCCGCACCTCTTGAACCGACAAGGTGGAATCCCCATTTCAACTAAATCCCCGGGACTGTAGACCTCGCGTCAGAGCCCGGCCGTGACGGTGAACCCGTCATAGGCCGGCTCTACGTTTTCGGGCAGTTCGCGGGCGAGGGTTTCGTAATCCAGATCGAGGTGAAGATTGGTAAGGATGGCGCGCTTGGGTGCGACGCGCGCGATCCATTCGAGCGCCTTGGCGACATGGGCGTGGCTGGGATGCGGCGTGTAGCGTAGCGCGTCCACGATCCAGCATTCGACGCCCTCCAGAGCGGCGAAGGCCGCCTCGTCCAGCTCGTTCGCGTCGGCGGAATAGGCAACCGGTCCGAAGCGGAACCCAAGAGAATTGACCGCGCCGTGGGTCTGAACGAAGGCCAGCCCCGGCACGGTTCCCCCTGCCCCCTCGATGGCAAACGGTTTCAGCGGCTGGATGGCGTGCATGTTGGCGATGGGCGGATATTCGCTGCCTTCCGGCTGCACGAAGCAATAGGAGAAACGCGACATGACGCTCTCCGCCGTCTTGGCGTCGGTATAGATCTCGGCGATGCGGCGCTGCTGCTGCACGACGAGGCGCAAATCGTCGATGCCGTGGAGCTGGTCGGCGTGGTCGTGGGTGATGAGCACCCCGTCGAGCGCAGCAACACGCGCGCGCAGAAGCTGCTCGCGCATGTCGGGCGAGGTGTCCACCAGGACGCGCGTCACGCCCTCTCCGCCGTGCCGCTGCACCAGGATGGAGCAACGGCTGCGCCGGTTCTTGGGATTGTCGCGGTCGCAGGCGCCCCAGTGCCCGCTGCCGTCGGCGCCGCCGAGCCGCGGCACGCCGCCCGAGGAACCGCAGCCCATAATGGTGACGTCGAGGTTCTTGCTCATGGCCGCACGGCCTTTGTGAAGAGGAGGAAGAAATTGTCGGTAGTGGTGCGCGCAATTTCATCCTGCGTCACGCCTTTGACGGCCGCAAGTGCCGCGGCGGTGTGCGCCACGAAGGACGGCTCGTTGCGCTTGCCGCGATGCGGCGCGGGCGCGAGATAAGGCGAGTCTGTCTCGACCAGAAGCCTGTCCGGCGGTACTTCGCGGAACACCGCGCGCAGCGCTTCCGAATTCTTGAAGGTGATGATGCCGGAGGCGGAAACGTAGAACCCGAGTGCCAAACCCGCTTTGGCCAGCTTCTGCGAGCCGGTGAAGCAATGCAGCACGCCCGTGAAAGCGCCTTTCTCCATTTCCTCGCGCAGGATGGCGATGGTGTCGTCCTCGGCGTCGCGGGTGTGGACGATCAGCGGCAGTCCGGTGCGGCGCGCGGCGTCGATATGGACGCGGAAGTTGGCCGCCTGCTCGTCACGAGGCGAATGATCGTAGTAATAGTCGAGGCCTGTCTCGCCGATGCCGATCACCTTGGGATCCTGCGTGCGCTCGATTAAGGGCTCCGCGTCGGTCAGCGGTTCGGCGGCGGCCTCGTGCGGATGCACGCCGACCGAACACCAGACGTTGGCAAAGCGCTCCGCCACCGCCCGGGTCTTGGGGAAATTCGCGAGCTTGGTGCCGATGGTGACGCAGAAGCCGACGCCGGCATCCTTGGCGCGCGCCATCACCCCGTCCGCATCGGCGGCGAGGCTGTCGTATTCGAGGTGACAATGGCTGTCGACCAGCATCATACCGTTCCCGCCCGCCGCGTCGCGGCGTTCAGCTCCCGCGCGGCGGAAAGCAGCGTCTGGCGAGGATCGAGGTGCAGCGCATCGCTGCGCGCGAAGCTGCGGCGCAGTTTTTCGTGCGCGTCGACCCATTTGTTCAACTTCGGCTGTCCGCCGAGCGCCTTTGTCCGGATGCGATCCGCCAGCACCTGCACCAGGAAGCCGCCCAGCATGTCGAGACCGTCGGTAATGCGGCCGAGCTTGTCCGCCAGGGCGAACAGCGCGGGAATATCCGGCGACGACGCCGTATCGATCAGCCGGTCGGCTTGGCCCGCCAGTTCCACTCCGTCGCCGCCGGCAAGGCGCAACGCCGCGCCGAGCGAGCCGCCCGCCAGCTTCACCAGCGCCTTGCGATCCTTGGCGGCCGTATCAGGCAGTAGTTTCGCCAGTTCGCTTTCCATGTCCGCGTCGCCGAGCGTGCGCAAACTGAGGCGCTGGCAGCGCGAGCGGATGGTCGGCAGAAGCCTTCCCGGCGTGTTCGACAGCAAGAGCAGCATGGCGCGCGACGGCGGCTCTTCCAGCAGTTTCAACAGCGCGTTCGCCGCGTTCTCGTTCATGTCGTCGGCGGTGTCGACCACCACCACGCGCCAGCCGCCCGCGCCGGAGGTCATGCCGAAGAAACCGTTGAGCCTGCGTACTTCTTCGACGGACAGCACGGTCATCAGTTTGCCCGTCTCGGGGTTGAGGCCGCGCTTCAGCACCAGAAGGCCCGGATGCGATCCCGCAGCCACCTGGATCGAGGCGCGGTCGCTCGCGGGCACCGAAAGATCGGCGGGGCCTTTGTCGGTCGCGCCGTATGCCAGCACATAGCGCGCGATGCGATAGGCCAGCGTCGCCTTGCCCACGCCCGGCGGTCCGCAGATCAGCCATGCCTGCGGCGGGCGGCGGCTGCGCAGGGCGCGCGACACGACGGCGAGCGCCGCGTCCTGACCCACGAGACGCGCCGTCTCGCGCGGATGCGGCGCGCCTTCTACGCGGTCGATCTCGACGGATTCCTGGGCACGCGTTCGTTTGGCCATCAGCTACCTTAGCTTGAACCGGCCCTTGACGGCAGCAAAGATCGCCGCAGCGACATCGTCCATGTCCTTGTCCGCGTCGATCACGATGCAGCGTTCCGGCGCGCGCCGCGCGATGTCGAGGAACGCCTTGCGCATCCGGGCGTGGAATCCGGCGTCGAAGCTCTCGAAGCGCGTCTCGGCGGTGCCGCGGCCGGCGGTGCGCGCCAGTCCCTTCTCGGGAGGCAGGTCGAGGACGATGGTGAAGTCCGGCTTGAAATCGTCGATGGCGATGGTTTCGATCCGCCGCACGGTTTCGCGGTCGAGGCCGCGGCCCGCGCCCTGATAGGCATAGGAGGAGTCGACAAATCGGTCGCAGATCACCCACTGCCCCTTCGCCAGCGCGGGTTTGATGGTGCGTTCGACATGGTCGCGGCGCGCCGCATACAGCATCAGCGTTTCGGTGAGCACGTCCCACCGTCCCGGCTCGCCCTTGACCAGCAGCGAGCGAATTTCCTCCGCGCCCGGCGAGCCGCCCGGCTCGCGTGTGACGATGGCGGAAATGCCGCGCTTCTCCAGCGTCTGCGCTAGACGCCGCGCATGGGTGGACTTGCCGGTGCCCTCGCCGCCTTCGAAAGTGATGAAGCGGCCGCGTTTGGCCATCATCCGCCGCCTCTGATGAGCGCCTTGAGGCCCGTTATCATGCGACCGAAGAGGCCGGCGCGCGGCACTTCCTGCGCGGCATAGACGGGAACGCTAAGGCCCGGAAAATCGGGGGCCGTGATCGTCAAGGTGCCGACTTGCTGTCCCTCGGCGATCGGTGCCGCTACCGGCGCGTTGTAGCGCAGCGCCACGCGCAAGCCGGGCCGCGAGTCGACCTGCATCGTCACCGCGACGGGCACGCGCGCCGTCACGGGAACCGATTTGCTGCTGCCGCCCCACACCGGGACGTTGCCCGCGATCTCGTTCGCCTTGAAGAGTTGATAGGAACGGAACTCGCGGAACGCCATGCCTAGCACGCGCGCGGCTTCGTCGGCGCGGCGGCGTTCGGCGAACCAGTCCTTGCTCTTGCCGCCGGTCTTTTCGAGATCGGGATAGCGCAGCCCGTTGAGCACCACGATCAGCCGCTGCCCGTTGCGTACCGCCGAGACGGTGATGCCGTAGCCCGAAGATTCCAGATGCCCCGTCTTCAGCCCGTCGGTGCCGGGAAAGGTGTCCAGCACGAGGTTCCTGTTCGGCTGGGTGATGCCCTGCCAAGTGAAACTGCGGTCGCTGAAAAAATGATACAGCGTCGGATAATCCCGGATGAGATGCCGCGCCAACTTGGCGAGGTCGTAGGCCGTCATGATCTGCCCCGGCGGCACGTCGAGCCCGTCGGGATTGACGAAATGCGAGCCCGTCAGGCCGATCTCCTTGGCCCGCTTGTTCATCAGGTCCACGAAGCCTTCCACCGAACCGCCGAGCGCTTCGGCGACCACGATGCAGGCGTCGTTGCCCGACTGGGTGATGATGCCGCGGATCAGGTTCTCGGCCGAGATGCGGTCGCCGATGTTGACGAACATGGTGGAGCCGCTGCGCTCGCGCCACGCCCGCTCGGAAACCAGGAAGGTGTCCGTCAGCTTCACGCGCCCGTCCTTGATCCGCTGGAACAGCAGCTCCAGCGTCATCAGCTTCGACATCGAGGCGGGCGGCATGGGCGAAAAGCCGTCCTTCGCCCACAGCACTTGGCCGGTGGCGGCGTCCATGACGAGCGCGTGCTCGGCGTTGGTGTTCATCACCGCCTGTGCCGGCACGGCGGAAAGCGCAGCGATGAACGGAAGCATGAAAAGCAGAACACGCAGTCGCGGCATGAAAGCCCTCCCGGGAGAAACTGGCCTATTGATCGACGACGATCTGCGCGTCGTTCGCGCCGAGGCTCATCAGCCTCGACAACGCCGCGTCTGCAAGGTCCGTCGTCTCGAACGGGCCGGAGCGCACTCTATAGAGCGTTTGTCCGTTCCGTTGAATGGCCGAAATCTTAACATCGGGGCCGAGGCGCGCCGCCAGCCGCGCGGCGTTCGCGTAATTGCCGAAAGCGCCGACTTGCACGTACAGACGCGTCGCCACGGGCACCGCCACACGGCTCACCTGCCCGGTGGGCAGCGCGCCTGCGTCGCTCGCCGCGGGGGCGGAAACGGCAGGCTTGGGCAGCGAAGCAACCGGTTTGGCGGGAGCCTGATTCGTTCCAGGGATGGGAGGAAGCGCACCGGTTTCGACGGTTCCAGCCGCCGGCGCCGCAGGAACGGCGTTTTGGACCTCTACCGGCGTTCCGGCGCCGAAGGGTTGCGGCTGGCCGGTGGGAAGATCGGCCCGCGCGACGTACTGCACGCGCACGCGCGCCGTGCCCTGGCCGTAGAAACCGAGCAGCTTGGCGGCTCGCTCGGACACGTCGATGATGCGGCTCTTGGCGAAGGGTCCGCGGTCGTTGACGCGCACGATCAGCGACTCGCCGTTGTCGAGATTGGTCACGCGTACGTTTACCGGCATGGGCAGCGTGCGGTGCGCCGCCGTCAGGTCCTGCGCCGTGAACACTTCGCCGTCGGCCGTGGTGTTGCCGTAGAAACCGGGGCCGTACCAGGAGGCGATGCCGGTCTCGTCGTAATCGGGCTGCTCGCGCGGGTAATACCAAGTGCCGCCGATCTGGTAGGGATTGCCGACGCGATAGACGCCGGTGTTGGACGGAACCGTCACGCTGGGAGGCCGCTCGCTCGTGGCGCAGCCGGCCGCCAGAGCGGCAAACGCGACCGCACAAATTCTACCCGATATGCAACGCATCGTGCCGATTCACCCCTCTCCGGAGGTCAAATCGTAAACGATGGCCCGCGCGCGCTCAATGCGCCTTGCCTTGCGCTATGTTGCCGGGTTCGGAACTTGTCCTGCCCGACGGATGGGTGGCCGAGTGGTTTAAGTCACAGGTCTTGAAACCCTGCAGACCGGAAACGGTCTCGGAGGTTCGAAACCCTCCCCATCCTCCAGTTTAGTGAGATCACTTCACCAGTTCGGACCTCACCAGGACGATGCCGCCCCTTCGCGCAGAGGCGACCACCACTGGCGCAGGTTGCGGCGTTTCGTACTGCTTGTACTCGGGAACTTCGTCGAGGCGCACGAAGCGGTAGCCTTCCTCGATCATGGGCGGCACGATGGAGGCCACGAGGTCGGCCGACTGGCGGTGGATGCAGTGCATCAGCACGACGCCGCCGTCCCGGCGGCGGGTTTCGCGCAGATAACCTTTGGCGCAGACCTGCGCGGTCCATTTGTGGCGCCAGCAGTCCCAGTCCGCCGCGCTCATCACATAGCCGTCCTGCATGGATATGTCGCCGCCTATGTCCCAGTAGATCGGCCCGACATAATTGCGCAGCACGGGATCGGCGTTGAGGATCGCGGCATGGGCCGACCGCCACAAGCCGTAGGGCGCGCGGAAATAGAGCTTGTCGGTCGGCTTCATCAGCGGTGCGATGTCGTCGTGCGTGATTCTGATCTGGGAGACCAGCGCCTCGGGATCGGCGTCGAACGAGCTCGTAAGCATGGGATGGGAGCCCGTGTGGTTGGCTAGAAGGTGCCCTTCGGCGGCGATGCGGGCCAGGATGTCGGGATGCGTCTTCGCCATGCGGCCGACGATAAAGAACGTCGCCTTTATGTTGTTCGCCTTGAGCACGTCGAGCACCTGGCTCGTGTAGATGTTGGGGCCGTCGTCGAAGGTGAGCGCAATGGTGTGCGCGTCGCGCAGGCCAGAATGGAAGATGCTGCCCTTCTGGAACCACGCGAGTTCCATCTGGCCGGGGCGGTCGCTGGCGACGGCAGCCGTGGACAGCAGGGCGAGCGTCGCCGCCGCGCAAAGACGTGTTAGCAACCGCATGGACGCAGGCCCCCGCATCGCGTTCCGAACCAGTCTAGGTAGAGCCGTCCGTTTGGGCAAGAAAAAGCTCATGTTCGGTATGGCTAACGCGAGTCTGCCGCATTCGCGGAAAACCCGACTTTCCCCGCAATCCACCGGTCGACATTCCGTTGCGCCAACCATAGCGGCATGGCCCCGTTCTCAAGCATCACGGCGTGGAACTCCTTCAGGTCGAACTTCGGGCCGAGTTCGCGCCTTGCTTGGTCGCGCAATCCCAGGATCGCCTTCATGCCGATCTTGTAGGCGCAGGCTTGCCCCGGCCACACCACGTAGCGTTCTACTTCCGCAGTGACGTCCGAGTTCGCCATGCCGGTGGTTGTCTGCATGTAGGCGATCGCCTGTTCGCGCGACCATCGCTTGGCGTGGATGCCGGTGTCCACAACCAGCCGGGCGGCGCGGAACAGCTCGGACTGGAGCCGCCCGAGATCGCCATAGGGATCGCCCGCGTACAGCCCCATCTCCTTCGCCAGACGCTCGGCATACAACGCCCAGCCTTCGCCGAACGCCGGGAAGTATGAGAGGCGGCGCTGGAACGGCAGATCCTCGATCTCCGTCGCCGTGGCGATCTGCATGTGATGGCCCGGAATGCCCTCGTGATAGGCGAGCGTCGGCATCGCCCACATCGGCACCTCTGCGGTATTTCGCAGGTTGGCGAAGAAGACACCCGGCCGTCCGCCGTCGAGCGAAGGCCGTTCGTAGTAGGCGCCGGCCGAACCTTGTTCGGCGAAGATGGGAACGCGGCGCACTTCCAGCGGGATTTTCGGAATGTGCGAGAAGTATCCGGGCAGCATCCATTTCACGCGACCGAGGATTTGCTCATATCGCGCCAGCATGGCGCCGCGGCCGGTATCGGTATTGGGGTAGAGAAAACGCGGATCAGCCATCAGCGCGTTCATCCGCTCTCCGACCGTGCCTTCCGTCCGTCCGATGGATTTGAGAACGCCGTCCATCTCCGCCGTGATGCGCGCGACCTCGCTGAGGCCGTAGGCGTGGATTTGGTCCGGCGTCATGTTGGTGGTGGTGAGGGTCTTGAGCTGGTCGGCGTAATAGGCGGCACCGTCCTTGAGCCGCCATACCCCGGCGTCGTGCGTAGCACGCTTGCGCAGCGCCCCTTCTTCTTCGATCAGGCGCCGGTAGGCGGGATAGACGGTCTCCAGCATGGCCGCTACGGCCCGGTTGATCAGCGCGTTGCGTTCCTCGCTGCCCATGCCGATGGCTTCGGTTTTCTCCGCCAGATGCGTGACGAGCGGGTTCTCGCCCGGGACCGGCGCGATGAAGGCTTTCATCTGCGCGATGGAGTCGTCGATGATGAAATCGGGGGCGATCACGCCCTCGTCCGCCTGCCGCGCGATGTCCTCGCGCACTGCATCCAGCACGCCGCCCAACGCTTCGAGCCGCGCCACGTAATGCCGCGCCAACCGTGCGTTCTTGATCTGGTGCGTCGAGAGCAGGAAGTTCGGCAGATCCTTCTGGATTCCGAACGCCTGCTCCACGGGGTAAAGCCGGTTGTTGGCGCCGAGCCAGGGATATTTGGCGTCGGCCAGCGTCCGCGCATAGCTCCAGCGCACGATGTCGAGCGAGAGTCGGTTTTGCTCCGAAATGGGGATGGGATCCCAGGCGGCGAGTTCGGCATCGTAGCGGCGCGTGCGCTCGAAAATACGCTTGCGTTCCTCGAGGGAATAGCGGTCGAGTTCGTCGCTAGAGAAATCGTACCAGGCGCCGTCGATGATGCCGACCTGGGTCATCGCCTGCGGGCTTTCGCGCAACTGCTGGATCGCCTGACGCAGCAGCAGGTCGCGGACGCGCAGCGGCGTTCCCCACACCGTCTGGTACGCAAGGTACATGCCCGCGATCAGCGCGAGGACCGCCGCCGCCGCCGCGGCAGGCACGGCCCAGTGCTTATTTATGTCCATCCCCGCATCACCCCTGCAACCGAGCTTCCGGCATTTCAAGTATTCAGGGAAGCTAAATCCGCGTCACCTTCGTTGTTGTGAATACACATCGGCCTGCCTCAAGAGCCTGAATTCCTTAACGGTCCGTTCTCCAAGGCGTTGTCGATTTTCGCCCCCGTGCGGGGAAAATCGCTGCGTGTCAGATACAGCACATAGCGCGCGGCTTCGTCGTCGGGATCGAGATGGGGCACACCGAGGCCCGCCTGCCGCGTCGAGTGGATAGTAAATCCGGCGACGGTTCCGTCCGGCGCCAGCCACGCTTCCAGCACCGGGCCGAGGCCCGATACCGCGTAGGACATGACACCTTCATAGGTCCAGAAGTTGCCGAGGCTGTAGGCGATCAGATGATCGCGATAAATCTCCACCGCGCGCGGCACGTGCGGCCCCTGCCCGATCACGATGTCCGCGCCCGCATCGACGGCGGCGTGCGCGAAGGCCACGACGTCGCCACGGTCCTCGCCTGCAAACTCCTCGTTGCCACTGGCGACATGCACATGGTCCCAGCCCTCGCCGCCGCCGTGGAAAGACACGATTACCAGATCGTGCGCCTTCTTCAGTGCGCGGATGCGTTCCGCAGCCGATGGGATGTCGTTGATGTCCAGCGTGCCGTTGTTGGGGGCGAAGGCGATGACGGCCGCGCTCCGCCCATCCGCGAGACGAAGCTCCGCCGCGCGGGCGCCGTCGCGGTCAAGGCCGCCGAAGCCGATGCCGCGTTTTCTGAGCGCCGTCATCGTGGAGGCGCGCCCCGCTTCGCCATAGTCTCCACTGTGGTTGTTGGCGAGGCTCACCGCCCTGATGTGCAGGCTCTCCAGCACGTCGGCGTAATAGACCGGGCTGCGGAACGAGAAGCAATGTTCGCAATCCTTCGTCGAGACATCCCGTCCGTCGTAGAGCGGCCCTTCCAGATTGACGAAGGCGATGTCCGCATGGCGGAAGACCGCCGCCAGCTTCGCACCGATCAGCGCGGCGGCGTCGGCGTCGGGTTTGATCGCCGGATTGAGGCCGGAATCGATCGACCCCATCATCACGTCACCGCCGGCCACGATGTCGACCAGACGGCGGTCTCCGGGTTTGTACTCCGTGGAGAACCATAGCGGCGTGCCAGGCGCCGGAGCGACTTCGGCCTTCACGGCGCGCTGCATTTCCGCGGAAGGTGCTGCAGGTCCGGCATGGTGGCGCGTTTCGATCAGATACGCCGTACCCATGCTGATCGACGCCGTCGCGAGGATTGCCGAGGCGACGGTCATGAAACGGCCAAGTATATTATCCAGAGTCCAGCCGTAACGCGGCATCCCCACCCTCTGGCGTAGATTGTAGAGGACCGGCGCGCCCTGTCGAGACGCGCCTCACCCAGGGTTAATATGACTTCAGCCGGAGAAATCCGGCCGTTCGGGGATGCGGTTGAAGGCGATTTTCGCGCCCATATAGGCGGGCAGCCCGGCGGGCGGCGCACCTATGGCGACCGTGTCCACGCCGTAACGCTGGTTGAGGCGGTCGATGGCCAGCGACAGGCGCAGACGCTCCGGCCGTTCGTCGATGTCGGGAGTCCAGCCGAACAGGTCCGGCGCGATGCCGGCCGTGGGAATGAGGTCGAAAAGATTGATCCCGATATGCTTGACGGGCAGAACCTCCTCCGACCCTACGATGGAGTTCCACAGGCGGTCGAGCGCGAACAGCAGGGCGAAGGTGTCGGCGGTGTGGGAGAACCGCTCGGCGTTCTCGCGATAACCCTCGCCGTCCGCGTGCAGCCACAGCACCAGCCTGCCCGCTTTGTGCTCGGCGCGGCGCAGGCGGCTGGCGGCGCGCGCCAGCAGCCGGCGGGCCACGCGATAGGCGGCATAGCGGTTGCGCAGCGCAGGTCCCAGCACATGGCTGTGCCCTATCGACTGCCGGTGCGTTGCGATTTCCGGCGGATCGACGCCGTGCAGCGCGTACCAGAACCGCTCGCCGCCGATGGAGCCCCAGATAGCGCGGGCGCGCGACGGCGTGAGCGCCCACAATGTCGCAACATCGTTCACACCGGCAGCCAGCAGATGCCGTTTGATGTTGCGTCCGATCCCCGCGAGGTCCTCGAGATCGAGGCCCAGGATGGCCTCGGGCAACCGGTCCGCCCCCAACACGGTGAGCCCCGCGGGCTTCTTCATGTCGCTGGCCGTCTTGGCGAGCAGCACGCTGGGGCCCAGCCCCACCGAGGACCGCAAACATTTGCCGACGCGCTTCAGGATTCCCTGTTGCGTTTCGCGGGCGAGCGCCACGGCGTTCTCGGTGCGCCGCTCGGAGCCCAGCAGCTCGCAGGCCACTTCGTCAACGGATTCCACCTTGGTGACGTGCAGATGGCGCTCAATCTCGTCCACGATGCGGTGGTGGTATTCGACATAAACATCGTGCCGCGCGTTGACGGTCTTGAGACCGGGGCACAGCCGCCGCGCCTCATACACCGGCGTGCCGGTGCGGATGCCGAAGGCTTTTGCCTCATAGCTTGCGGCGATGGCGCAGGTGGCGTCCGAGGCCACAGGGGTGACGATCACCGGCTTGCCGCGCAGCTTCGGATTTTCCTGCTGCTCGACGCTGGCGAAATAGGCGTTCAGATCAAGGAACAGCCAGCGCAGCCGGGCCGCATCCTGCCCGCGCGCCGGTTTCGCTTGCGCCGCCGTCCCTGCCATGATAAGAACATAACAGGAACATACGGGGCGAACAACGAGCAGGACCAGCTAAAAAGATCGCATCAAATGTCGGCGTAGACGCGCACCTCGCCAGCCGCGCCCGGCGTTGTCACCGCGCCATAGCGCGCCGGTCCGACGTTGATGGAATAGCGGTGCAGCGCGCCCGAGCCGAAGGCCGGAGCCTTGCGCTTCCACGTGGCTTTGCGAGCTGCCAATTCGCCGTCGGAAAGCTCGACCTGGATCGTGCCCTTCTCGGCGTCGATGACGATGATGTCGCCGTCCTTGAGCAGCGCGATGGGTCCACCGTCCGCCGCTTCCGGCCCGACGTGACCGATGCACAGCCCGCGCGTGCCGCCCGAAAAGCGCCCGTCGGTGATTAGCGCGATGTTCTCAACACCCTGCCCGTACAGTGCCGCCGTGGTGGACAGCATCTCGCGCATGCCCGGCCCGCCTTTCGGTCCCTCGTAGCGGATGACCAGTACATCGCCTTCGTTGTACTTGCGCGCCTGCACAGCCGCGAAGCAATCCTCTTCGCAGTCGAACACTCGCGCCGGTCCACGATGCTTCAGATGCTTGAGGCCCGCGATCTTCACGATGGCGCCTTCGGGCGCGAGATTGCCACGCAGGCCGACCACGCCGCCCGTCGGACCCAACGCGTGCGCCACGTCCTTCATCACCTTCTGGTTCGCATTGAACACCACATCCTTCAGGTTCTCGGCGACGGTCTTGCCCGTCACCGTCATGCAGGAGCCGTCGATATAGCCGCCGTCGAGCAGCGTCTTCATCAGCATCGGCACGCCGCCCGCCTCCCACATGTCCTTGGCGACGTAGAGCCCGCCCGGCTTGAGAGAAGCAAGGTACGGCGTGCGCTTGAAGATGTCCGCCACGTCGAACAGATCGAACTTGATGCCCGCCTCGTTCGCCATCGCCGGCAGATGCAGCGCGGCGTTGGTCGAGCCGCCGGTCGCCGCAACCACCGCCGCAGCATTCTCGAACGCGGCACGGGTGCAGATGTCGCGCGGCCGGATGCGCTTTTCGATCAGGTTCATCACCGCCTGCCCCGCCTTCAGGGCAAAATCGTCGCGCGCCAGAACTTCCGCCGGCGGGCCGGAGGAATAAGGCAGCGCCAAGCCGATCGCTTCGGCGACGCAGGCCATCGTGTTAGCGGTGAACTGACCGCCGCAGGCGCCCGCGCCCGGGCAGGCGTGCTGTTCGAGATCGGTGAGATCGCAAACGCTCATCTTGCCCGCGGCGTGCTGGCCGACGCCCTCGAAGATGTCGACCACCGTCACATCCTTGCCCTTGAACTTGCCGGGCATGATCGAGCCGCCATAGAGGAACACGCTCGGCACGTTGAGGCGCAGCATCGCCATCATCATGCCGGGAAGAGACTTGTCGCAGCCCGCGATGCCCACCAGCGCGTCGTAGCAGTGCCCGCGCATGGTCAGTTCCACGCTGTCGGCGATCACTTCGCGGCTGACCAGCGACGACTTCATCCCTTCATGGCCCATCGCGATACCGTCGGTCACCGAGATGGTGCAAAACTCGCGCGGCGTGCCGCCGGATTCCTTGACGCCCTTTTTTGTCGATTGCGCCTGGCGCATCAGCGCNNGATGTTGCAGGGCGCGGCCTCGTTCCAGCACGACGCGACGCCCACGAAGGGGCGGTGAATCTCCTCCTCCGTCAGGCCCATGGCGTAGTAGTAGGACCGGTGCGGCGCGCGCTCCGGCCCCTCGGTAACATGACGGGAAGGCAGCTTTGATTTGTCGAAGGTGGGCATGAGTCAAGACCTAGCAACGGATGGAGCAAAAACCGCAAGGGAATGATCTTTGTTTTTCGGATTCCTGCGGACCCCTCCCCCTACCCTCTACACCCCTTTCCTGGCAAGCGGTTCGACGCATCAAGATCAGCGGGGCAGCAGCCGGTTCGGCAAGATAATTGTCTTTTATTTTTCGCGAAGGTGACCCTCCTCTTTTCTGTATTTTGAATTCAAATCGCGAAAAACGCGGTCAAGTCTTTGAACCAAAACTCAGAACTCCCTGCCTCGCCGTTGCACGAACCTGCACCGAAGCGACATGAGCTTGCTTCAAGCCTGCTCGGACCGTGACTTTGCGGGGCCGCCATCTCCGCGCCTCCGCGTTTGATTTTCGGAACCTCCTTCGGCGAACAATACCGAAGAGATGTGGAACCCGATGTCGCCGCTTTCAAGGCGGTGCGGCGATGTGGAGCAGCGGCGTCGGGACAAGCAAATCTGGCACTCAATCAGTTCTTACGCCGACCCCAAACTCCAAAACACGCGGACACACGGGCACATGGGGACCACATGCTCCTGGCACCTTATTCCAAGCCCCTAATTCGCCTGTGGCTTACGGCGCCACCGGACCCCGATGCCCGCTTTCGTGGGCGTTCATCGCCGTTTTCGATGCGATCCAATCCATGAACGCGAACATCACGCCGGAGAACAGGAAGGTCACGTGCAGGCCAATGAGCCAAGCGAGCCTCGTCATATCGACGGTCGCGTGGAGCTGTGTGAGAGTCATGAACGCGCGCAGGAGAGATATGATCGAAATCGCCACAATGGAGCCGATGAGTTTCATTTTGAGGCCGGAAAAATCGAGCGTCCCCATCCAGGACGGTCGGTCTTCGTTATCTCCCGTATCAATCTTCGAGACGAAGTTCTCATACCCCGAGAAGATCACGATAATCACCAAATTCGCCGCAAGCGACAGGTCGATGAGCGTCAGCACAGCAAGAATCACCTGCTCCGTGTCGAGTGAGAAGATTGCGCCAAGCGCCTGCCAGAGTTCACCTGTGAATACGACAATCAGCATGGCGAGCGCGAACACAAGGCCAATATAGAACGGCGCAAGCAACCAGCGTGCGCGGAACAGTCCGCTCTCGATAACCTGCTCTACAACAGCTATCGCCTTCATCATTGCCACCTATTGCTTACGACCATGCAACGCGTCTGTTACCGCTACGCATACGAGTGCGACGATGAACACCCCGTAGATAATGACGAGCCACAACAAGCTACTAGGCGGCATCGCTGACTGCGTACCCAGGCTGAAATAGGCTCGCAATATTTTCACGGACGCAATGGCGAGGATCGAGCCCATCATTTGCACTTTTAGGCCGCTGTAATTAAGTTTGTGGAGCCAGCCGGGCTCGTCTTCTGACTTATTGAAATGAATCTTCGAGACAAAATTCACATACCCAACGACGACGACCATCCAGACCAAGTTCATGACGAGCACGAGATCGACGATTCCGAGGACACGGATAACCGTCTCGTTCTCGTCGAGCGCCGAGACACCCAGGAACATCTCCCAGGTACCGATGACGGTCTTGTAAACGAGGAGACCGAGCGAAGCGATAAGGACAACATAGCCGGGTACGAGCGCCCAGCGTGTCCTGAAGAATATGTTCTCGCAGCCCTCTTCGATACGTGAAAGCAAATGGCGGTGGTTCATGCCATCCCCCCGAATCGTCCTGAAAGGCTGACATACTCCGCAACACAACTGAAAGGTTACGCGCACGCGAGGTGCGCGTTCCCCGCGCATGTTTTGCATGTGCAGCGGCACGTTAAGCGGCGGAGCGACCTTTCGGCTCCTCGTTATGCACAAGAAAAGTAGCGATGAGCGCCAAGTAGTTCAGGGTCCGCGCAAGAAGTGACGCTTTCGCAAAACTTAAAGCGCCGGATAATCCGTATAGCCCTTGGCCCCGCCGGAATAGAAGGTGGGCATGTCCCAATCGTTCAGCGGCGCGCCCGATTTGAATCGCGCTACCAGATCGGGATTGGCGATGATCAGCTTGCCGAACGACACCGCGTCCGCCACGCCGTCGTTGAGTGCCTGCTCCGCCGTATCTTTGGTGAAGCCCTCATTGACGATATAGACGCCGCCGAACACCTCTTTCATCTGCGGCCCGATGGAATCCTCGTGCCGCGCCTCGCGCGCGCAGATGAAGGCGATGCGCCGCTTGCCCAACTCGCGCGCAACGTAAGTGAAGGTGCCAAGCCGGTCGGAATCGCCCATGTCGTGGCTGTCGGCGCGCGGCGCCAGATGCATACCGACGCGCTCCGGCCCCCACACTTCGCACACGGCATCCGTTGCTTCGAGCATCAGCCGGGCGCGCTTCTCGCGCGTGCCGCCATAGGCGTCGGTGCGGCGGTTGGTGGAGTCCTGGAGGAACTGGTCGAGCAGATAGCCGTTGGCGCCGTGCAGTTCCACGCCGTCGAAGCCGGCCTTCTTGGCGTTCTCGGCGCCTTTGCGATAGGCAGCGACGATGCCGGGGATTTCTTCCGTCTCCAGCGCGCGCGGCACGGGATAAGGCCGCTCGGGGCGCAGCAGGCTGACATGTCCCTTGGCCGCGATGGCGCTCGCCGATACCGGCGGTTTGCCGCCCAGGAAACTCGGATCGGAAATGCGGCCCACGTGCCAGAGCTGCAACACAATGCGCCCGCCCGCCTTGTGGACGGCCGCGGTGACGTTCTTCCAGCCTTCCACCTGCTCATCCAACCAGATGCCCGGCGTCGCCGCGTAACCCACACCCATCGGATCGACGGCGGTGGCTTCGGCAATGATGAGGCCCGCCGAAGCGCGCTGCACGTAATACTCCGCCATCAGCGACACGGGCACGCGCGTGTCGGGCGTAGCGCGGCTGCGCGTCAGAGGCGACATGACGATACGGTTGGGTAGCCGCAAAGCGCCCACGGCGATGGGCTCGAACAGGGAAGTCATGCCGGTCCTTTATGTAATAGAGTCTGTTACATTACAGAGATAGGCGTCCCGCCCGCCGTCTACAAGACTCCACCCCCGAGCCCGTTGGACGCATCTCGAATCGCCGCTTGACGCCGCGCCCCACCGTTGACCCGCGGCACCGGGGGGTGGAGTATCCGCCGTCATCACTCCGGGGGGTAAAATGATCGACAGGCTTCGTGCGGGCCGGCGCTTGGCGTTCGGCGTGATTTTCGCAGCGTCCGCATTCATCCTGAGCGGCTGTTTCGACGTGCAATATGACGTCACGCTGCACAACGACGGCAGCGGCACGATCTCGACCAAAATCGTTTATGACAAAGAGATGTCTGCCTACGCCTCGCAAAAAGGGAACACGCCGCAGACGGAATCAAAAATCCTGCGGAACGGCAAGCCCGTGCCCCGTACCTCGAAGATGCGGGACGGCCTGCTGATCGAGGAACAGATCGTCGATTTCGCGCGGCTCTCCGATCTGACGCTGCCCGGCAACGGCGTCGAAGTCGCCGATCTCGGACGCTCGATCCTCGGCGTAGACACCTCGCGCGTGCATGTGAATTTCGGCAAGCCGCAAAGCGGCTCTGCCTCGAAGCGTGACGAGGAAAGTCCGGGAGCCAAGAAGATGATCGCCCAGATCATGGATGGGCATTATCTGACGGTAACGATGCACCTGCCCTGCACCGTAGAGAAGGCGAATACTCTATCGATGATGGGCACGACGATCACGCCGGTCGTAGAGAAGAGCTGGCTCCACGGCTCGACGGTCAAGTGGCAGATTCCTATGGCGCTGGTCTTCACCTCCAGCAACAAGGACGCGCCCCAGTTCGACGTCGTGTGCTGGAGTTGGATGGGTATCCCGGCAGGTAAGTCGAAGCCCTGAACGGCCAGCTTACGCCGACAGCCGCGCGATAGCCTCGTTTAGCCGTGCCGCGAGAGCCGCCGCTTCGGCGCGCTTCTCGCGCTGTTCGGTAAGTACGTCCTCCGGCGCGCGGGAGACGAACTGCTCGTTCGACAGCTTGGCATCGAAGCGGGCGATCTCGTCCTGCGCTTTCTTCAGTTCCTTCTCCAGCCGGGCGCGTTCTTTGGCGAAGTCGATCACGTCGCCGAGTGGCAGCGCCGCCACCGCCTCGCCGATCACGAACTGCGCCGAGCCGGCGGGGATCGCGTTTGCGACACTGGCCGACGACAATCGCGCCAACGTTTCGATGACGCCGAGATGTTGCTGCAGCCGCTCTTTGGTGGCCGCTTCCGCGTCCTTCAGCACCAGCGCGACCTTGGCGGACGGAGGCACGTTCATTTCCGAGCGGATGGAGCGCACGCCTGAAACGAGGTCGATTACCCACTGCATTTCCGCACGGGCTGTTTCGTTCTTCGGCAGCTTTCCGAGTTCCGGCCACGGTGCTTCGATCAGCAGCGACTTGCGCGGCTTAAGATGCTCCACCGTGCGCGCCCAAAGCTCCTCGGTGATGTAGGGCATGAAGGGGTGCAGCAGTTTCAGGATCGTGTCTCGCACCCAGGCGGCCGTCATACGTGCTTCGGCCTTGGCGCCCTCGTCCGTGCCGTTGAGCAGCGGTTTGATGAATTCGAGATACCAGTCGCAATACACATCCCAGACGAAGTGATAAGCCGCGCCGGCCGCCTCGTTGAAGCGCAGCGCTTCGAGGCTGGCCGTCACTTCGGCCGCCGCCTTCGCCGCTTCCGCCACAATCCATTTGTTGACGGTGTGGAAGACCTCGGCCGGATCGAAGTCCGTGCGCGTGTCGCAGCCGTTCATCTCGCAGAAGCGCGCCGCGTTCCACAGCTTGGTCGCGAAATTGCGATTGGTCTCGACGCGGCCCGGCCCGATGCGCATGTCGCGCGTCTGCCCCGCGGCCAGCGCCAGCGTGAAACGCAACGCGTCGGCGCCGTAGACGTCTACCAGTTCCAAGGGATCGACCACGTTCCCCTTGGTCTTGGACATTTTCACGCCCTTCTCGTCGAGGACGCGGTTGTGGATGTAGACCGTGCGGAACGGCACGTCGTCCATGAAATGCAGGCCCATCATCATCATCCGGGCAACCCAGAAGAAGATGATGTCGAANNCCCAGCGTCGAGAACGGCCACAGCGCCGAGGAGAACCAAGTGTCGAGCACGTCGGCGTCGCGCCAGATTCCAACATTGACTGTTTTTTTTACAATCCTCTGAATCAGAAGATTTGCCTCATCTTCAGGACCTGCGACGACGACTACAGATGTTCCGTAATACTTCTCCGCAAGGGCAATTGCAGCTTCTTGGGTTTCAGCTACAAAGACGTAGTTTTCATTTTTCAGCGTGCCGGTGTCTGGACCACCATCCGATAGATCTAGGGCGGTTCCTTTTTCAGTCATTAGTGGCCCATACCAGACCGGTAGCTGATGCCCCCACCAGAGTTGGCGTGAGATGCACCAGGGCTGGATGTTGCGCAGCCAGTTGAAATATACGCCCGCCCAGTTCTCCGGCACGAACTTGGTGCGCCCGTCCTCAACGGCCTTGACCGCGCGCGCCGCCAGCGGGCGCACGTCGAGGTACCACTGCTCGGTCATGTAGGGTNNGTCCTTGTTGAGGATGTTGATGAGTGGCAGTTTGTGGCGGCGGCCCACCTCGAAATCGTTGAAGTCGTGGCCTGGGGTGATTTTTACTGCGCCGGTGCCCTTCTCGGGATCGGAAACCTCGTCCGCGATGATGGGTATGAGCCGGTCGGCCAGCGGCAGACGCACCATCTTGCCGATCAGCGCCTTGTAGCGCTCGTCGTCGGGATGCACCGCCACGGCGGTATCGCCGAGCAT
>PMKE01000087.1:13535-13663 GCA_003158585.1 Alphaproteobacteria bacterium | reverse complement strand
CCCGACACCTGCTTCATCGCCTTCACCTGGGCCGACGAGCCGACGCGGCTCACCGAGATACCGACGTTCACCGCCGGGCGAATGCCCTGATAGAACAGCTCGGTTTCGAGGAAGATCTGGCCGTCGGT
>PMKE01000087.1:13250-13471 GCA_003158585.1 Alphaproteobacteria bacterium | reverse complement strand
CGGCGCAGCAGCAGCGACATCTGACGGTAAGCGACGGCCTGCTTGGAAAGGTCGTCATAGAAGATCACGGCGTGCATGCCGTTGTCGCGGAACCACTCGCCCATGGCGCAACCGCCGAACGGCGCCAGATATTGCAGCGGGGCCGGTTCGGACGCCGTGGCGGCAACCACGATGGTGTATTCCATGGCGCCGGCGTCTTCGAGCGTCTTGACGATCTGGGC
>PMKE01000087.1:0-13212 GCA_003158585.1 Alphaproteobacteria bacterium | reverse complement strand
ATCAACTCGCGCTGGCCGCGGCCGATAGGGATCAGCGAGTCGATCGCCTTGAGGCCGGTCTGCATCGGCTCATGCACGCCGCGGCGCGGAATGATGCCTGGGGCTTTGACATCGACGCGGCGGCGCTCGGCGACATTGGTGAGCGGGCCCTTGCCGTCGATCGGCTCGCCTAGCGGGTCCATGACGCGCCCCAAGAGGCCCTTGCCGACCGGCACGTCGACGATGGCGCCGGTGCGCTTGACGGTGTCGCCTTCCTTGATGGTGACGTCGGACCCGAAGATCACGACGCCGACGTTGTCGTTCTCGAGGTTGAGGGCGAGGCCCTTGATGCCGCCCGGGAACTCGACCATCTCGCCGGCCTGCACGTTATCGAGGCCATAAACGCGCGCGATGCCGTCGCCGACCGAAAGCACCTGACCGACTTCGCTCACTTCCGCTTCGGCGCCGAAGTTTTCTATTTCGCGCTTCAGGATGGCGGAGATTTCGGCCGGCTGGATATTCATGTCACGTTCCTTCGGATTTCTGACTTACGGTTTTCTGCACTACGCGCCGCGCATGGCGTTGCGGAGCGCGTTCAGTTTCGCCCTCAGCGAACTGTCGATCATGCGCGAGCCCACCTTGACGACGAGGCCGCCGAGCAGGCTGGGATCGACGTGCGTCACGAGCTGCGGCTCACGCTGGAGTTTTGCTTTCAACACGCGCTTGAGTTCGTCCGTCTGTGCGTCCGACAGCGCGTGCGCGGAGGCGATTTCGGCCGTGATCTCGCCGCGCTGATGGGCAACCAGGGTCGCGAAGTCGCGGAGAGCGTCCGGCAGCACGAACAGGCGCCGCTTGGCGCAGAGCAGCAGCACGAACTTCGTCGTCAGCGGCGCAGCGCCGGCCGCGTCGAGCAGCGCTTGCATGCCTTTGGCCTGTTCGTCGCGATTGAAGACGGGCGCGCGGACGAAGCGCGCGAGGTCGGCGCTCTCGGCCAGCATCGTCTTGAGGGCCGCGAAATCGCGCTCGACCGTCTCGATGGATTTGGTTTCAAGGGCTAGCTCGAAGACGGCCAGCGCATAGCGCCCTGCGATCCCCGAGAGTTGAGCTTCGTCTGCCACGCGCTTCCCGTTCCGCCCGAGCCGTGAAGAGCACTTCCGGCCCGTATCAAGTCCCTGACTGGAAAAGAAAAATCAGGCGCGCGAGCGAATCCAAAATCCCGCGCGCGACGGCCTTAGCATGGGGCCGAAAGCGGCGCAACAAGAGGCGAGGTCGCGGGCCGAATCAACTCCTTCGCCGCGAACGCCGCTTGATCGTTTTCTTGAGTTCCTCGTTGATGCGCCCCTGCCAACCTTGGCCTTCCTCCTTGAAGGCGCCGACCACATCGGCGTCGAGGCGCAAGGTCACCTGCACTTTGGGATGCTCCAGCTTCGGCCGGCCGCGCGCCCTTGTCCTTTCGATTTCTTTGACAAATTCCGGAAACACTTCACGCATCGGACGCATGCGGCGGATCATTTTCGGCGTCAATTCAGGGCTGTCGGGATCGTCGATCGGTTCGTCGCTGTAGTCTTTCAGATCAGCCTTTTTCTTCTTCATAAGTTCTTATCTCTCTGGTGTTGGCCTTCCGAAAGCTGATGATCCGCGTGACGCCGCGGCGATAGGTATGAACCATGACATGCAGCCGGTCGCGAAACATGCCAAGCGCGATGCGCCGCTCTTCGCCGTAGGCGAACCTGTCGTCAACAAAGACAAGAGTTTCTTCCCACTCAAACTCAAGCGCGTACGCGAAATCCAACCCGTGCTTCTCAAGGTTGGAGCACCGCTTCGGCTCGTCCCATTCGAATTCTATCGAACAGCCTATTAAATGTAGTGCAAAAAATCGTCCCCATCAAGAATAAACGAACTACAAATAATCACCGGCCCGCGCTAATGGATCCAGTCGAGCACGCGGGAGAATCGGAAGAGGAACGGCCATTCCCACACCCCGGAGGCATTCTTGAAGTCCACCGAGCCGATCACCACGAAAGCGCGTCCGACGAGGTCGCCAACCGGCACATAGCCCACCCCGCCCACTTCCGGCGAGAAACGGCTGTCCAGGGAATTGTCGCGGTTGTCGCCCATCATGAAAACGTGGCCGGGCGGCACGACATAGATGCCGGTGTTGTCGGCATAGCCGTCCCATTGCCGCTTGAAGATGGGATGCTCCTTACCGTTGGGCAGCGTCTCGATGTATTGCGGCGTTTCGAGATAGCGGCCGTCCTCCATCTCGTTCTCGCCAGTGCCTTCGGGGCGCAGCGGCAGTTCGCGGCCGTTGATCCACAGCCGTCCGTTCTTCATCTGGAGGCGGTCGCCCGGAAGGCCGACAACGCGTTTGACAAAGTTCACCTTGGTGTCGCGCGGCAGCCGGAACACCACCACGTCGCCGGCCGTCGGCAGGCGCTCGAACAGAATCGACTTCGGGGTGGCGCCACCGTGACCGAAGGGATCAGGGATGGAGAAGCGGGTGTAGCCGTAAGGGAACTTGGCGGCGAACACGGCGTCGCCGATCGCCAGCGTCGGTTCCATCGAACCCGACGGCACGTAGAAGGGCTGCGCCAGGATGGTCGTGAAGGCGAACATGATGACGACGGCGTAGAAGGGTTCCTTCAGCCAATCGATTACCGCCTTGACGTCTTTGCGCGCGAAGAATGCCTTCACGGAAGCGGAAAGCTCCCCAGCGGAAACGCGCGCGCGCACAAGCCAATCGCTCTGGTCGTTCTTCATCGGACGGATAATCCCTTCAAGTCCCTAAGGATGTCGTGGTTTTCGGGCGCGAATTCAAGTCCCAATCGCGGATTGCTTAAACCGGCGGCAGCGTCTCATACTCAAGTCCAACGGAGGTACTCCATGAAACGGATTTTCGCCAGCTTGGCATTTCTCAGCTTCCTTGCCCCCGCCCATGCCGCGTTGGCGGTCGGGGCGCCCGCGCCGGACTTCACCGCCAAGGCCTCGCTCGGCGGTAACGAGTTCGATTTCTCGCTGTCCGAAGCCCTGAAGAAAGGCCCCGTGGTGCTCTATTTCTACCCGGCGGCGTTCACCACGGGATGCACCATCGAAGCGCACGACTTCGCCGAGGCGACCGACAAGTTCGCGGCGCTGGGCGCCACGGTGATCGGCGTCAGCCACGACGGCATCGACACCCTCAAGCGGTTCTCGGTCAGCGAGTGCCGCAGCAAGTTCGCCGTGACCGCCGATCCTGATGGAAAAGTGATCGTGAGCTACGATGCGCGGTTGGCCATCGTCACCGGCATAGCGGACCGAATCTCCTATGTGATCACGCCGGACCACAAGGTCGCGTTCGCCTACAGCGACATGAACCCGGACCAGCACGTGGCCCTGACGATGGCCGCCGTGAAGAAGTGGCGCGACGCCCACCCCAAGGCCGGGAGTCCTTGACGGGCCAAGCGGCCGGGATAATACCGGCGGCCTGACGGGAAAAGGGGGCCGCAATGCCGCGCAAACTCACCCAACTCGGACGCCGCGTGGCGATCCCGAAATCGCCCGATGCGGCGAAGCTCGAAACCGTCGCCAATGCGCACCGGGACGGCGACTACGTCGTGCGCTTCACGGCGCCCGAGTTCACCTGCCTGTGCCCGATCACCGGCCAGCCGGACTTCGCGCATTTCGTCATCGACTACTGCCCGGCGAAGCTGCTGGTGGAATCGAAATCACTGAAGCTCTACCTCAACAGCTACCGCAACTATGCCGCCTTCCACGAAGACACGACCGTGATGATCGGCAAGCGCCTCGCGGCGGAGCTCAAGCCGAAATATCTGCGCATCGTGGGCTTCTGGTATCCGCGCGGCGGCATGCCTATCGACGTGTTCTGGCAGACCGGCCGCGTGCCCGCGAATATCTGGCTGCCCGACCTGGAGGTTGAGCCGTATCGTGGGAGGGGGTAGGACCACAGGGCAACGCTGCTTGCTTGTCGCCATCTCCAATCTGTCATCCCGGATGGCGCGCAGCACCGTTCCGGGAACCACTTCACCACAAACGCCTGCTACATGGTGGGTCTCGGCCCGCGCCGCGCTTTAGCGCGGCTGGCCGGGATGACAGGTTTTAATGCCCGTGCGGGTCTTTTTCGCCCGCTTTGATCGCCAGCGGGATGTTGTCCACTGCGAACGGGCAGTTATAGAACGTCGAGCGTGCACACATCGGATTGTAGGCGAAGTTGAAATCAACGATCACCGTGGCGGGCGGAAACTTGCCGAACGGCTCGACCTCGACAAAACGCCCGGAGTGATAGCTGCCCTTGCCGGTCGTATCGTCCAGGAAGAACGAGGACAGTGTCGCGACCTTCGCAGGCACATTCCCGTCGCTGTAAAGCGGCAGGGTGATCTTCTTGCCCTGCAGCGTGAACACCGCATCGCCCGCGTGATAGAACTGCTTGTCCAGGCCGCGCGAAGTGCGGAAGACGTGCGGCGCCATGCTGCGGTCGGGAATAAAGCGCGCCGTCACGCGGTACGCCGCATCGTAGGGGAAATAAACGACGCCCTTGAACGCTTTCGCGGCCTTGTTCTGCTGGTTGAAGACCCAGAGGCGCAGACCGGTTTCGCCCGGTGCCATCTGCGTCGGCCCGCCGGTGACGTCGATCCCCGGCACGATGGGAATGCCCTTCGACAGCAGCTCCGCGGCGACCGGCTTGCCGCCTTTGGTGATCTGAATGTGCCCGCCGGGGAAGCCCGCGACGAGGGCGGCGCCCTGCTGTACGCCTTTGACCCAGTGCCAGCTCTCGGGCTTGGCGGGTTGTCCCACCAGCGAAGTCATCTCGCCCGCGCGGATATAGGACGCGTCTTGAATCTTCAGGGCGGCGTGCAGGTCCGTGGCATAGGCCGCGTTGTCCGAGATGTGACCTTTCTCCCAGATTTGCTGCGGCGTCTCCGCCTGGGCGGCAGACAGCATCAGCGCAACAACGGGCAATGCGACAAGCTTCATCATGGCTTTTTCCCGAGTTTGGAACTGCGCGCCATTTTCTCACAGGCCGCATAGCGGTGACAGGTGACGATATGGTCGTTGACCATGCCGATGGCCTGGGCGAAGGCGTAGACGATCACCGGCCCGCAGTAATTGAAGCCGCGTTGCTTCAGTTCCTTGGCCAGCTTTTCGCTCATCGGCGTCTTGGGCGGAAT
This sequence comes from Alphaproteobacteria bacterium, assembly GCA_003158585.1. GTDB lineage: Bacteria > Pseudomonadota > Alphaproteobacteria > Micropepsales > Micropepsaceae > Rhizomicrobium. Next base: position 8,068 of record PMKE01000087.1, on the reverse strand, counting down.
CAGCTTGATCGACTTGTAGCGGTTCACCTGCGGCCGGCCGTCGACGTGCTTCCAGATCAGTTCCGAGAAACCGCCCGGTTCCTTTTCCTGGATGTCCAGCCAGAGCTGCGCGCCCTTGATGGCGGCCTTGATCTTGCCGTTCGAGCGGATGATGTCTTCGTTCTTCATCAGCCGCGCGAAATCGCGCTTACCGTAGCGCGCCACCTTTTCGGGATCGAAGCCGTGGAAGGCGCGGCGGAAATTCTCCCGCTTGCGCAGAATGGTGATCCAGGAAAGCCCCGCCTGGAAGCCGTCGAGCACGAGCTTCTCGTACAGCGCGCGCGCATCGAACTCCGGCACGCCCCATTCGTCGTCGTGATAGGCGACGTAGAGCGGGTCTTCGCGGGGCCAGGGACAGCGAACCGACTTTTCGGTCAACGCCTCTTTGCCTTCTTCTTTGCTTTCTTCTTGGCCGCGACTTTCTTTGCCGGCTTCTTGGCAGCCTTCTTTGCGGGTGCAGCCTTGGCCTTCAGCTTGGGCAGGGGCTTGGCCTTCTTCGGCAAGGGGAGCAGCGTGGCCTCCAGCTTGTTGCCGTCGAGGTCGAACACGAAGGCGCCGTAATAGTCCGGGCTGTAGTCGGGCCTAGGACCGGGCTCGCCGGCGTTGGAGCCGCCCAGTTCCATCGCCGTGTCGTGGAACTTGTCCACCGCGCTCTTGCTGCGGGCGATGAAGCTGATGTGCATGCCGTTGCCGACGGTCGCAACCTGCTGGTTGTGCGGCAACTGCACCCAGAATTGCGGGTGCTCATCCCCGTAGCCCACCGCGTAGGGCAGGAACTCCATCACGCGCCTGTAGCCCAGCGCGGCCAGAACGGCATCGTAGAACTTCGCGGCGCGTACGACGTCGCGCACGCCTACCGAAACGTGATGCAGCATGGTTTGTCTCTCCTCGGATGCGGTGTGCAGTCTGAGGCAAAGCACGTCAGGTGAAAAGCCAGTCGGGCTTGGTGACGGCTATGCGTACGCCCGCCGCTTCCAAGGGCGCGGGTGCGGCCTCCAGCCGGTCGAGGCGCAGGAGGGCAAAGCCGCGACCGCCGTAAACCGACGCGATGACGCCCAGCTCAACGTCGCCCGCCGTCACCGGAACATCGCGGCCTGGCAGGGGCTTACCGTCCGTTGTTGCGATGGGAAGAAGCCGTTTGCGGTCCTTGCCGCGGTGCTTCATGCGGGCGGTCAGCTCCTGGCCGACATAGCAGCCTTTGTCGAAGGCGACGGCGTGAAGCTCGTCCAGCCCGGCGTCGAGCGCGAACATGCGGTCGGAGCCGAAATCCTCGCCTTCCGGCACGCCGAGATCGAGCCGACGGGAAAGATAGGCTGCGTCGCCGGATTCGGCCGGGATTCTCGCCATGACGGCGCGCGGGCCGAGGGCGGCAAGACGCGGATCGGCAGTCCCTTCGCCGATAAAGACCCCCAGATCGTCGCGCACCCGGATTTCGAACTTGGCCCGCAGCTTGTACATCGTCAGGCGCCTGACGAGGCCGTCGCGGGCGGCTTTCCGACAATCTATCAGCAGCGCGCCGTCGCTTTCGCCGATCAGGAAGTCGAACAGGATCTTGCCTTGCGGCGTGAGTAGCGCGGCATAGATCGCATGGCCTTTGGCGGCCTTGCCCACGTCGTTGGTGACAAGGCCCTGGAGGAACGGTCGTGCCTCCGGCCCGGAGAGGGCAATAACGGCGCGGCTGGTGAGCTCTAAAGCCATGAGACTCAGGTAACGCGGAGGCGGGCCGTTGCCAAGCCCGCGAGGCGTAAAAGCTCGATCAAAGTGTCGGGTGACCGTTTTTCAGTATACTGATGGATTGGTTTGCCGTACTGCGGAGACTGAATCGCGGCCGTCAAGCCCGTCTATTGCGCATGCGAAGGGCCGGGCCCCCTGGGGAAACCCGCCCCAAAATCGCGTCGTCGCGTCGCATGGAGCCGGAACCGCAACGCAGGACACTTTGTGGCCGCAACTGTATGGGAAGCCCTGTATACCGCGGGGGCGGGAACTTGGCAGGCCGTTCGGCGGTGTGCAGGAGTATCGACCGGTCCGTCCGGCTTGGGTTTCGTAAGTCTCGCTTATTGGGGCCAATTTCGTCTATATGCGGCGGCGCCCGCAAAATAGACCAGACGCGAGGAAACCGGGCTTTATGAAGAAGACGATTGCGACAACCGCAACTTCCGTTGGGTTCTGATGAACTTTGTCGGGCTCCTCATATCCGGTTGGATGATCGGCCTCATCGCGGCGGTGCCGATTGGGCCCGTGAATCTCATCTGCATTCGACGCACCCTGCAGTGCGGGACCTGGTACGGATTCCAGTCGGGTCTCGGGGCCGCGCTCGGCGACGGACTTTTTGCCTGCATCGCCGGGTTCAGTTTGACGGCCTTGGCGCAGTTGATCCAAGGCAACTCCACCACCTTGCAGATCATCGGCGGCGTAATGCTGATCGCCTTCGGCCTGCGGATGTACTACGCGCCGCCGCCTTCGCGGATCAACGATACCTATGGACCGTTCCCGGAAGGCGCCGCCCAATACTGCAATGGCAAGAACGGCACGAACGGCAAGAACGGTCAGGGATCGCGTGCGCGCGGCATGGCTTCCACTTTCGTCCTGACCATCACCAACCCGGCGACGTTGTTCTGGTTCATGACATGGTCCGCCGGCCTGAGCGGACTTGCCGACCATCCCAGCTTCTTTGCGGCGTCGCTCGCCGTGATCGGCGTGATGCTCGGCTCTGCGACGTGGTGGCTGATGCTCACGACGGTGGTCGGCGAGCTACATGCGCGCATCGACGATCACGTCGTGCGCGCAATCAACCGGGTTTCCGGCGTGCTGGTGTTCGTTTCGGGACTGCTCCTCCTGGGGCACGTCTCTGTCGTCTCCATCGAGCACCTGTTTGGTTGATTTCCAAGTCGCAACCGCAAGTTGACGGCGCCGCGTCATCGTAACGATGATTGCCGTCGCGCCTCCCAATTCCGGGTGGGCTGTGACATGATTCGGTCGAAGTGGGCGGGGCTCGCGTATGACGTCCGAAATCGCGGTGATGAACCAGCGCTGCGTTGCGCTCGCTGCCGATTCCGCAGTGACCCTGATCGACGGCAAGAAAATCGTCATCCGCAACGACCAGCGCAAACTGTTCGAGCTGGGAGGCGGGGTGCCCGTCGGGGTGATGTTTTTCGGCGTGGCCGATCTCATGGGCCATCCCTGGGACGTGCTGATCGAGCATTTCCGCAAGAAGGGCAGGGCCGGTTCTCTGCCGCACGCGCGCGACTACGCCGCAAAGTTCACCGGGATGCTCGACAACCTCGAAGAGTTCTTCCCGCGCGACCGCCAGAAGGACGACTACAGGCGGCTTCTCGCCTCCGTGTATCGCTTCCTGCTGCAACTGGCGCAGTTCATCCAGGACGAAAGCGCTAAGCAGCGCAGGAACGCATCCAAAGAAGACATCCTCCGGCAAGCCATCGAACACGTCTGGCAGCGTTACCAGGTCCACGAGGATGGTACGGCGCGACGTAATCTTCCCTGCTTCCCGCAAGGCTTCGGCGCCGCGGTCGCAAAGGAGCACGCAGATGTCATCGACGAGATGACCGCCCTCGGCTTCTCGAACTATGCGCTGGATGCCGCCACGCAGCAGAAGCTGCGCGACATCGCCGTGTTCTGCGTGGTCAAGGACCTTTTCCTGGAGGACGTTACGGGCCTGGTGTTCGCGGGTTACGGGTCCGCGGAGCGTTATCCCTCCGTGGTGACCTACAACGTCTCGGCGGTGGTCGGCGGCATCGTGAAACGCTCCGAGATCGACATCGAAACCATCGACGGGGAAATGCGTTCCGCCATCACTCTGTTCGCCGATTCCGAGGCCACCTTTGCCTTCCTGCGCGGCATCGAACTCGATCTCGAGGCGCGCCTCTACGGCACGATGCAGGCGATGAACGAGAACCTGGTCGATCAGGTGCTGGATGCCGTCGGCAACCTCGATCCGGCACGGCGCGACGGCATCAGGCGGCAATTCCAGTCGCAGCACCTGCCGCAGTACCTGAACAGATTCTACTCCTTGATGTCTGACTATCAGCAGAGGGCGTATCTCGATCCGGTGCTGCACGTCCTTGAGATCGCCACGCGGCAGGACATGGCCGAAACCGCGCGGGACCTCGTGGCGCTCAACATCTTCAAGAAGCGTATCATGGCGCAGCAGCCGACCGTCGGCGGCGCCATCGACGTAGCGGTCATCAGCCGGGAAGACGGCTTCCAGTGGTGGAAGAAGCAGGGGGCCCAACCATGACCGACACCCGCACCTCATTTGCCGATGCCGCAGAGCGGCTCGAACGGATCGTCCGGGAGGTCAAAGCGAAGCACCTTGGGCGGACGGGTAAACCCCCGCCGCCGCCCTCCGAACCCAATGCAACGCATCCGCAGGAAGCCTGGGAGCGAAAATACGGGACCCATGCCGTCAGGCCGGGCCGTCCGCTCAAGGCGCCGCCGCAACTCTGGGGTCTTTCGCCGCCTGCGGCTCCGGCGGCACCCCCGAAGCCGTTTCAGGCGGACGGCCCGATCGGCCTTGCCATCGGCAAACCGGCCCGCAAGCGGTCCTGGGTGCGGCGGCTTTTCCAGGGTAAGTAGGGCCCAATAGCTATATTAAGCTTGCGGCATCCGCGCCTTGTATGGGCTATTCTCCGGGCGACGGCAGTACCGAAAAGAGCGAGAGGAACCATGCGCTTTGCACTTATTCTTGCGGCCCTCACGGCAGCGGCCGCGATGTCCGCGCAGGCCGCAGACGAATCGCTGAGCGCGGCCGCAAACCAGCGCTTTCTGGCCGCTTACGATCAAAAGCCCGGCGTGGTGATCAAGCCGGACGGCCTCAGGTATCGCATTCTGAATAACGGCTTTGGCGTACGGCCGAGACCCATCGACTACGTGACCGTCTACTACACAGGCAAGCTCATCAACGGAATGGTGTTCGACGGTACCGAGGAAGGCATGCCGGTGCGCTTCAAGGCCAATACGCTGATCTCCGGCTGGTCCGAGGCGCTGTCGCTGATGAAGGTGGGCGACCGTTGGGAAATCGTGATACCCGCCAAGCTCGGCTATGGCGAGGCCGGAAGCGGCAGCGTGATACCGCCCAACCAGACGTTGGTTTTCGAAGTCGAGTTAAAGAAGGTCTGCGCGGCGAAACTGCGGCCGGCGGACCCGAACGATCCTGAAGACAAGCACGCGGGCGAAGATTTGGGACCGGACGAAGATAATTGTAGTCCGTAGGGGCTGGTGGAGCGGCAAAGACGGTGATCGAAGCTCTGCGCCGGATGTGGCGCCGCCGCGTCAGCGGCGGAACGATGCGCATCGCAATTGCTCTGTTCTTGGTGGTCGGCGCCAGCGCGCTGTTCTGGGCGAGCCGCGACTACACGGTCGTGGCACCCGACTGGGACGGTCTGGTGCGCGGCGTCACCTATTATCCAAGCCACACCTACACCCAGCAGCAGCTCAAGCACGTGACGCCGGAGCGGATCGACGCCGACATGGCGCAACTCTCCCGCTTCACCGGGCACGTGCGGACCTACACGGTCAATTACGGGCTCGACAAGGTGCCCGAAATCGCGCGCCGCTACGGCCTGACCGTGACCCTCGGCATCTGGATCGAGGCCGATCTCGACAAGAACGAAATCGAGATCGAAAAGGCGTTGAACGTCATCCTCGACAACCGCCGCGTCATCGACCGGGTGATCGTCGGCAACGAAGCGATCATGCGCGGCGACGTGACCGCCAACCAGCTCAACGCCTATATCGAGCGGGTGCGCCGCGCGCTTCCCGCGCGCATCAAGGTCACGACGGCGGAAACCTGGTCCACCTGGCTGCTGCATCCCGAGATCGGCCGGTACGCGGATGTGATCACGGTTCATCTGCTGCCCTATTGGGAACGCAGCAGCGTCCAGGATTCGCTGAGTTTCATCGAGAAGCACTTCGATCTGGTGCAGGCCGAATTCCCAGACAAGCCCATCGTCATCGGCGAAGCGGGCTGGCCGTCGGAAGGCCGTACGGTCGGCAACGCCGAGGCGTCGCTCGCCGCCGAGGCGTATTTCATCCGCAATTTCGTACAGCTCGCGATGGCCAAGGGCTACGACTACTACATCATCGAGGGCTACGATCAGCCGTGGAAGGCGGGCAACGAAGGAGCGGTCGGTGCCTATTGGGGCCTGCTCGACGCCGGCGGCGAGCCCAAATTCCCGTTCACCGGCCTGCTGCGCTCGTTCCCGGAATGGCGCAGCTACACCTTCTGGGCGGCGGTCGGCTCGCTGGTCCTGGGCCTCATCATCCTCGGCTGGATGCCGCGCGTGCGCCAGTGGGGCTACATCGTCATGGGCGGGCTGGTGGCGCTGGTCACCACCGGCATCATGCTGTTGATCGACGCGACGACGCTCAACTACGTCGATCCCGCCGACGTGGTGATGATCCTGGCCATGTCGCCGCTGGTGTTCCTGGCCTCCCTTGTCATCCTGACAGAGGGGGTGGAGTTGGCGTCCGTGCTGTGGCGCGTCGAGCGCCGGGCGGTGAGCGCCACAATCCCGGAGACCGCGCCGCGCGTCTCGGTGCATGTGCCCTGCTACAACGAACCGCCCGAGATGGTGATCGGCACCCTCGATGCCCTGGCGCAGCTCGATTACGAGAATTTCGAGGTCGTCGTCCTCGACAACAACACGCCCGACGAGGAAACCTGGAAGCCCGTCGAGGAGCATTGCGCCACGCTCGGCCCGCGCTTCCGCTTCTTCCATTTTGACCAGGTGAAGGGCTTCAAGGCCGGTGCGCTGAATATCGCACTGGATTTGACCGATCCCGCCGCCCAGCTCATCGCGGTGATCGACAGCGACTATCAGGTCGATCCCAACTGGCTGCGGCTGGCGACGCCTCTGTTCGCAGAGCCCCAGATCGCGCTGGTGCAGGGTCCGCAGGACTACAGCGACGCCTCCCTCAGTCTGTTCAAGGCGATGGCTTTCGAGGAATATCGCGGCTTCTTCNNATCGGCATGGTGGAGCGCAACGAGCACAACGCCATTATCCAGCACGGCACCATGACCATCGTGCGCCGCGACAAGCTGGAGGAGGTCGGCCGCTGGTCGACGTGGTGCATCACCGAGGACACCGAGCTGGGCCTGCGCCTGTTCGAGGCGGGATACGGCGCCGCATACATCCCGCAGAGCATGGGCAAGGGCCTCATCCCCGACACGCTCAAGGCGTTCCAGAGCCAGCGCTACCGCTGGGTCTACGGCGCCATGCAGATCATGAAGCGGCACGCGGGAGCGATCTTCTTCGGCCGCTCGCGGCTCAGTTGGGCGCAGCGCTATCAGTTCCTCTCGGGCTGGCTGCCGTGGATTTCCGACGGCCTCGGCATGACCGTAACCTACGTGGCGCTCGGCTGGACCTTCGCGATGTGGGCGGCGCCCCGCTATGTGGATGTGCCGTTGCCGGTGCTGTCGGCGGCGGCGCTGGCACTGTTCGCCGCCAAGATGCTGAAGACGATGCTGCTCTATCCGCAGAAGGTGGGCTCGGGCGTGCGCGGCGCGCTGATGGCCTCGGTCGCCGGCCTGTCGCTGACGCATACCGTGGGCAAGGCGGTGTGGGCGGGATTGCTCACTTCGGGTCAATCCTTCCTGCGCACGCCCAAATGCGCCGATCAGGCGTTGCTCAGTCAGGCGCTACGCGGCGTATGGCAGGAGACGACGCTGTTCGGATTCTGCGTGCTCGCCATTCTCTCTGTTTTGTCGACGGGCCGTTACGACGATCCGGCGGCGCTGCTGTGGATCGTGATGCTGGGCGTTCAGAGCCTGCCATATGCCGCGACGGTCGCCACCGCGGCGTTGTCGGCGCGCGGCCTCGCCAAAGGCCGCCCGCCGCTCCCCGTCGAACATCCGCCCAAGCTGGCAAAGGCGGCGTAGTTCCCCCCTCCGTCCATCTTCGCTGCTGCGCAGCTTCGGTGGACACCTCCCCCGCAAGCGGGGGAGGAAAGCGACCGAGCAAGCGCCGACATCTTTCCTCCCCCTTGCGGCAGGGGAATCGCATTTGGCATT
>PMKE01000078.1 GCA_003158585.1 Alphaproteobacteria bacterium | reverse complement strand
CGCCAATATGCAATAGCCCTGCCCGCAAGGGGGAGGCAAAAAAGATCAATGCTGGCTCTTCGGTGTGCGCACCACGAGACCGTCGAGTTCCGGCGCCACCTTGATCTGGCACGACAGGCGGCTGTTCGGCCGAAGGTCCTGCGCGAAGTCGAGCATGGATTCTTCCATCTCCTGTTTCGGAGGTAGCTTCTCCACCCAGGCCGGATCGACGTAGACGTGGCACGTCGCGCAGGCGCAGGCGCCGCCGCAATCCGCATCGATGCCCGGCACGAGGTTCTTCACCGCCCCTTCCATAACCGTCCAGCCGAGGGGCACCTCTACCTCGTGCTCCTTGCCGTTGTCTTCGATGTATTTGATGCGGGGCATTGTTGGTATCCACTATGGCATAAGCGAGGGTCATCCCCCATCCGCCTCAGTCGCTGCGCTCCTTCGGCACCTCCCCCGCAAGCGGGGGAGGAAAGAGATCGAGCACGCTCCAATACTTTCCTCCCCCGTTTACGGGGGAGGTGGCGAGCCGGTCCTTAGCGACAGCGTGAGGACGCGGCGAGACGGAGGGGGGAATGCAGCGCATATTTGTTTCCGTCTCTACGCCATGTTCTTCATCGGAATGGAAATGTCGGCGAGGCGTTCGGGCGCTACACGTGCGCCCTCGGCGATCAGTTTGCGGCCGACCAGATGCTCGGCGGGGGCATTGACGGACTCCACCGCCGCCACGGCGCCGTCGCGCAGATGGAAGACGGCGAATTTGCGCGCGGCCGGATCGCCGCGCATCACCATAGTATCCGTGGGGCGCGCCAAGCCGGCGATCTGGAGCTTGAGGTCGTACTGATCCGACCAGAACCACGGCACCTCACGATAGGGCTTCGGCTTGCCGATCATCGCCAGGGCCGCGTGCTTGGCCTGATCGATGGCGTTCTGCACGCTTTCGAGGCGCAGCGCGATGCCTTCGCGCCCCACATGCCAGGTGCAGTCGCCCGCGGCGAAGATGGCCGGGTCGGCCGTCGCGCCGAACTCGTCCACCACGATGCCGTCCTCGCAGGGCAATCCTGCCTTCTGTGCCAAGTCCATGTTGGGTATGACGCCGATGCCCACCAGCGCGAGGTCTGCGGGAGTGGTTTTGCCTCCCGCCGTAACGGCCGCGACACGGTCGTGTCCCTCGAAGCTCTCGACTGCCGTGTTCGGCACCAGCTTGACGCCAGCAGCGCGGTGAACGCTCTCGAAGAAATCGGAGACCGGCTTCGACACCGCCCGCGCCATCACCCGGTCCAATGCTTCGAACACCGTGACCTCGAGGCCGTGCTTGACGGCGACGGCGGCGACTTCGAGGCCGATATAGCCCCCGCCCACCACGGCCAGCCGCGCTCCGCTCTTGAACACCGCCTGGAGAGCGTCCACGTCGGCGATGCTGCGCAAGTAATGGATGCCGGCAAGCTCGGCGCCGGGGCAACGAATGCGGCGCACCCGCGTTCCCGTCGCCAAGAGCAGCATGTCGTAAGGCAGCTTGCGGCCGTCCGACAGCAAAACCGAACGGGCAGCTCGGTCGATGGCCTTCGCCGTGGTGCCGAGGATCAGCTCGCATCCCGCTTCGCGATAGAAGGCGTCCGGCTTGAGGAACAGGCGGGCGCGCTCGAAGGTGCCCATCAGATAGGCCTTGGAGAGCGGCGGACGCTGATAGGGCGCGTAAGCCTCGTCGCCCACCATCGTCAGCGCGCCCGCAAAGCCCTCGGCCCGCAGCGTGGCGACGGCCTGGGCGCCGGCCTGGCCCGCACCGATAATTACAATCCTCTCTGGCACGATCCTCTCTGCCATCACGAAACCTACAAAAAGCGGGGTACCATGTCCGAGCCCCTTGCCGGAATCAATCGGCGGCGGGCGCGTTGAGACAAACCCCGGCGCACGCTACAACGGCACGAAATGACGACGGATTCGCAGAGGTTTATGACCCGAATCACGCTGCCCGACCTGGCCGCCACCGGGCGGCTCGGAGCGCGCATTGCCGCAGGTTTGCGCAAAGGCGATGCGGTGGCGCTGGAAGGCGATCTCGGCGCGGGAAAGACCACGCTGGCGCGCGCCATCCTCAAGGCGCTGGCCGTTGAAGAGAGCGTGCCGAGCCCGACCTTCACGCTGGTGCAGACCTACGAGACCGCGAAATTCCCCGTCCGGCATTACGACCTTTATCGCATCGAGCATCCGCGCGAGATCGACGAACTCGGCCTCGACGAAGCGTTGGACGAAGGTGCCGCGCTCATCGAATGGCCCGAGCACGCGGGCGACCGTTTGCCGGAAGATTGTCTGCACGTCCTCCTCACCACAATCGATCCCCATTCGCGCCGCGCCGACATCTCCGGGCCAGCGCGCTGGGCCTTGCCGGATTTATCCCGTGACCTCTGACCGTAATGCTGACCTCGAAGGGTTCCTGTCGTGCGCCGGCTGGCGCGATGCCGAGCGCCTTCCGCTGACCGGCGATGCCTCCACGCGGCGCTACATCCGCCTCAAGCGGCGGGGCGAGACGGCACTGCTGATGGATCAGCCGCAATCCGCGGAAGCGCCCACCGCCGCGGCCGATGCCACGCCCGAGGAGCGCAAGGCGCTCGGCTACAACGCCGTGGCGCGTCTGGCCGGAGCCGATTGCGGACGCTTCGTGGCCGCCGCCAATCATCTTCGCGCTGCGGGCCTCAGCGCTCCGGCGATCTATACTAAAGACGCCGCGCTCGGCTTCGTGCTGATCGAGGATTTGGGCGACGATCTCTACGCGGATACGCTTGCCAAGGGCACGGACGAACGCCTGCTCTATGGCGCTGCGGCCGAGGTGCTTGCGAAGCTGCACGCCGAACCGGCGCCGGGCATTCTCGACCCCGATAAGGTGCTGCACGCCTATGACGAGACCGCGTTGCTGGCTGAGGTCGAGCTGCTGACCGAGTGGTTCTTCCCCGTCGCGCTCGGACGCAGCGCGAGCCCCTCAGAAACGGACGAGTTCCGCAGCCTGTGGCGCGAGGCGCTGGCGCCGCATCTTTCATCGCCGCCGGTGTTCGTGCATCGCGACTATCACGCCCAGAATCTTCTATGGCTGCCGCAGAGGCGCGGAGCGGCGCGCGTCGGCCTGATCGACTTCCAGGACGCGGTGGCGGGCTCCAAGGCCTACGACATGATCTCGCTGATCGAGGACGCGCGGCGCGACGTGCCGCCGGAGCTGGGACGCTTGACCGTCGCCCATTACATGGCCGCTATGCGTGCCCAGGGTACGCCGGTAAACGAAGAGGCTTTCGCGCTCGAAATGGCCGTCTTCGCGGCCCAGCGCAACACCAAGATCGCAGGCATCTTCTCCCGTCTCTACCGCCGCGACGGGAAGCCGCGCTACCTCGATTATCTGCCGCGCGTCTGGTCGTATCTCGCGGCCGACCTGGCGCACCCTGCGCTCAAGGCGCTCAAATCGTGGTATGATCGTGCGATCCCACCCGACGCGCGGGGCATCCCGCAACGAGGAGCATGAGATGAGTTCACCCACCCGCGCGATGATCATGGCGGCGGGCCTCGGCACGCGCATGCGCCCGCTCACCGACACCCTGCCCAAGCCCTTGGTGCGCGTCGGCGGCAAGGCACTGATCGACCACGCCATCGACCGGCTGGTGGCGGCGGGCGTCAAGATCATCATCGTCAACCTCCACTACAAGGCCGAGATGGTCAAAGAGCATCTGCGCGGCCGCAAGGACGTGGACATCCGATTTTCCGACGAGAGTGACGGATTGCTCGGCACCGGCGGCGGCGTCGCCAAGGCGCTGGCGTATTTCGGGAACGAGTCTTTCTTCATCCACAACTCGGACACGCTCTGGGTGGAAGGCTACGGCGCAGCGCTGGAGCACATGAAGTCGCGCTGGGACCCCGATGCGATGGACGGGCTTCTGCTGATGGCGCCGATGACCTCGGCGATGGGATACGAAGGCGTCGGCGACTTCATGATGGACCCTGCCGGGCACCTGTCGCGCGTGCCGCCGGGGCGCGTCTCGCCCTTCGCTTTCCCGGGCGTGCAGATCGTGCATCCGCGTCTGTTCGAGAACGCGCCAGCGGGCGGCTTCTCAACCAACGTGCTGTGGGACCGCGCCATCGAGAAAGGACGGCTGTTCGGCATGAGACTGGAGGGCGTGTGGATTCATGTCGGCACGCCTCAGGCGGTCGCCCAAGCCGAAGAATTCCTGGCTGACCTTGCCCCCGCCGCCTGACAAGGCGCAGCGCGCCAAGGTCTTCACCATCCCGGCGAGCGCGCCGTTCTCCGCCGCGTTGGCGCGCGGCATCCTGCAGCGCTTCGGCGGCGGCGCGCTGGCGCTCGCGGATACGACCATCTACCTGCCGACGCGGCGCGCGGCGCGCAGCATCGCGGAGGTATTCGCGCGCGAAGCGGGCGGCGCTACGCTGCTGCCGGATTTCCGTCCGCTCGGCGACGTGGACGAGGACGAGCTGCTGCTCGAAGCGTCCGATGCTCTGGAGCTGAAGCCCGCCATCGCACCGCTGCGGCGGCGCCTGTTACTCGCCGCCCTCGTCCGCCGCTGGAGCCATGCGCGCGACGGCGGCACCATGAGCTTCGGTCAGGCGGCGGCTCTGGCGAAGAGCCTCGCGGCCGTGATGGACGAGACCGAACGCCAAGGCGCCGATCTCAAGAAGCTGGCCGAGCTGGCGCCTGAAGCGCTGGCCGAACATTGGGCCGGGGTTAAGCAATTCCTGGAGTGGATCATCGCCGAGGAATGGCCGAAGGTCCTGAAGGACGAGGAACGCATCAGCCCCGAAGAACATCGCAACGAGGCGCTGCGGGCGCTGGCGAAGAGCCTTGCGGAAAATCCGCCGGACCGGCCGGTGATCGCGGCGGGATCGACCGGCAGCATTCCGGCGACGGCGGACCTCTTGGGCGTCATCGCGCGGCTGCCGAAAGGCGCGGTGGTGCTGCCGGGCCTCGACCGCGAGCTGGATGCCGACAGTTGGGAGCGGATCGAGGCGGGGCATCCGCAATTCACCCTGAAGCAGCTTCTGGAGCGCATCGGCGTCGCGCGGGCGCAAGTCGAGGATTGGACGGAGGTCGCGGGCCTGCCGGAACGCGAGCGGCTGTTGCGCGAAGTGCTGCGTCCCGCGCCGACCACCGATGCCTGGCGGGCGCTTGCCGAAAGCAAGGATAAGCCCGGCGTCGAAGGGCTCACGCTGTTCGAAGCGGCCGATCCGGCGGAAGAAGCCGCGGTTGTTGCCGTGATGCTGCGCGAGGCGCTGGAGATCAAGGATCGCCGCGCAGCGCTGGTCACGCGCGACCGCGCCCTGGCGCGGCGCGTGACGGCGGAGTTGGGGCGCTGGAATATCGCCATCGACGATTCCGTCGGGCGGCCGCTGTCGCACACCGCCGCGGGATCGTTCCTCTGTCTGCTGGCGGAAGCGGCAGACGAGACTTTCGCGCCGGTGCCGCTGCTGGCGCTGCTCAAGCATCCCTTAGCGGGCGGCGAAGTTTCGTTCCGGGCCAAGGCGCGCGAACTCGATCTACTGCTGCGCGGGCCGCGCCCCGAGGCCGGATTGAAAGGCGTTGCCGCCGCGCTCGAAAACGCGTCGAAGGACCTCAAGGATTGGTTTGCAAACGTCGCGGATGTGCTGTCGCCCTTGGAAGCGGCGCTGTCGAAACCGGAGGTCGCGCTTCCCGATGTACTCGCGGCGCATGTCGCGGCGGCGGAAGGATTGGCACCCGCGCTGTGGAACGGGCCGGACGGCAACGCCGCAAATCGCTTCGTCCAACAGTTTTCCGAAGCCGCAGGGGACCTGCCGGATATCGAAGCGCGATCTTATGCCCCCCTCTTCCGCGCGCTGGCGGCCGAAGTGCCGGTGCGGCCTGCGTTTGGGCGCCATCCGCGCCTTGCGATCCTGGGTCCGTTGGAAGCGCGGCTGCAGCATTTCGATCTGGTGATCCTCGGCGGTTTGAACGAGGGCTCGTGGCCCGCTTCCGCCGCCGACGATCCGTGGTTCTCGCGCCCGATGCGCAAGACGCTCGGCCTCGAGCAGCCCGAACGCGCCATCGGCCTTTCGGCACACGATTTCGCCGGCCTTGCCGCCGGGCCGCAGGCCGTGCTGACGCGCGCCCTCAAATCGGAGGGGACGCCCACCGTCGCTTCGCGCTGGGTGCAGCGCCTCGTTCAGTTGGCGCGCGGGCTCGGAATCGAGAAGGCACTGGCGGCACCGCCGAAATACCGCAAGACCGTCGCGGCGCTCGCCGATCCCGGTCCTGCCGAACCCGAGAAACCGCCGCGCCCGCGCCCGCCTGTGGCGGCACGGCCGCGCACGCTGTCGGTGACGGAGATCGAGACCTGGGTGCGCGATCCCTATGCGATTTATGCGCGGCGGGTGCTGGGGCTGAAGAAGCTCGATCCGCTGGATGCCGAGACCGGCCCCTTGGAACGCGGCAGCGCCTTGCACAAAGTGCTCGAGAAATTCGTGCTCAAGTTTCCGCGCGGGCTGCCGGCCGATGCGGCGCGGCAACTCATCGCCATCGCCGACGAGGTGTTCCGCGAAATGGCGATCCCCAAGGCCGAGCTGGCGCTGTGGCGGCCGCGCTTCCTGCGCGCGGCGCTGTGGTTCGTGCGCGAGGAAGCACTGCGCCGCGACGACATCGCCGAGAGCTTCGTAGAAATCAAAGGTGAGCTTGCGTTCAAGGGACTAGCGGGAGATTTCGTGCTGCGCGGGCGTGCCGACCGCATCGACCGGCTGAAGGCGGGCGGCGGCGCCATCCTCGACTACAAGACGGGCGCCCCGCCCAGCGGAAAACAAGTAGAGAAGTTTCTGGCGCCGCAGTTGCCCCTCGAAGGCGCCATACTGACGGCTGGCGGCTTCAAAGAGGTGGGTAAGCTGGCGCCCGCGGAACTCATTTATGTGCGCATCGGCAGCGGCGAAAAACCCGGCGAATTCAAGCCGCTCAAGGCGGATGCTGAGAAACTGGCCGAGGAAGCGGCGGAGCGCCTCACCGCCTACATCGTGAAATTCGACAACCAGGATACGGCCTACGACTCCCGCGTCGGACCGCAATTCGCACGCTATGCGGGGGACTACGATCACTTGGCGCGGGTACGTGAGTGGTCGGCGAGCGGCTGGCGGGGAGAGAGCGAATGAACGCCTCCGATCCGCGCCTCTCCGCCTGGGTGGCCGCCAATGCCGGTGCGGGCAAGACCCACACGCTGGCCAATCGCGTAACGCGGCTGCTGCTGGCGGGGGCGCGGCCCGAACGCATCCTCTGCCTCACTTATACAAAAGCCGCGGCGGCGGAGATGGCGGGACGGCTGTTCGACCAGCTCGGCCGCTGGTCGATGCTGCCGGACAAGGACCTTGCCGAGAAGATCGCCGAAGTCGGCGCCGAGCCAGGCGGCCTGGAAGGCTTGCGCGAGGCGCGGCGGCTGTTCGCCAAGGCGCTCGAAACGCCGGGCGGGCTGAAGATCCAGACCATCCATTCCTTCTGCCAATACGTGCTGACGCGCTTCCCGCTGGAGGCTGGCGTATCCGCCTCGTTCAAAGTGCTGGACGAACGCACCTCGCGCGATCTGATGGACGAAGCGCGGCGGCGCGTGCTGGAGCGTGCCGGCAGCGGCAACGACAAGATGCTGGCCACGGCTATCGCGTTCCTGGTCTCGTATTTGAGCGACGTGAAGCTGGAGCAGATTCTCGACGGCGCGCTCGGTTCCGACCGCGGCAGGCTCGACCGCGCTCTGGAGAAGGCGGGCGGACCGGAGAACGACTGGAAACGCCTGTTGCGCACGGCGCACGGCGCCGGACCCGAGGACACGCCCGAAACGATTGCCAAGGAATTCTGCGCCTCGCTGGCAGCGGAAGATGCCGTGCTGCGCGAGACCATCGCCTGGCTCTCGGGCGGCAGCAAAACGGACCAGGGGCGCGCGACGACATTTGCTGCGGCTCTCGAAACCTCCGACGAAACCGAACGGTTCGACGGATTCTGCGAGGCCCTGCTGACCCAGGAAGGAGAGCGGCGCGCCTCGCTCGCCACCAACAAACTTGCGGCGGCGCGGCCCGATCTGCTGGCCTATCTGCTGGTGCTGTGCGAGCGGATGTACGTTTGCGAGAACCGGCGCCGGGCGGCACACGCGGCGGCACTGGCGGAAGCGGCGCTCTCCGTCATCGCGGCGGTGCGCGAGGTCTATGCCCTGGAAAAACAGGCGCGCAACGCCCTCGATTACGACGACCTGATCGTGGAAACCCATCGCCTGCTGCAGAGGAGCGGCGCCGCCTGGGTGCTCTACAAACTCGACGAAGGCATCGACCACATCCTGATCGACGAGGCGCAGGACACCAGCGGCCTGCAATGGGACATCGTGCAGCGCCTGACGGAAGAGTTCTTCGCGGGCGAAGGCGCCGACCGGCCGCTGCGCACCCTGTTCGCCGTGGGCGACGAGAAGCAGTCGATCTTCAGCTTCCAGGGTGCCGATCCGGCGCAGTTCGACGTGCGGCGGCGCTTCTTCGCGGCCCGCGCCAAGGAAGGCCGCCGGGAATTCACAGAGGAAAACCTGATCAGTTCGTGGCGTTCGGCGCCGGAAATCCTCGAGTTTGTAGATGCGGTTTTCGCCGATCCGGCGGCGCGCGAGGGGCTGACCTCGGGCGACGTCAAGCACGAAGCGCTGAAGAAGAACCTCAAGGGTTGCGTCGAATTCTGGCCGACGCTGAAGCCGTCCAAGGAAGACGAGCGCGATCCCTGGAACCTCCAGCCGCTCGATCTCGAACGCGAGAGCGGGCCCGTGGTGCGGCTGGCGATCGAGATCGCGGAGCGGATCGCGGGCTGGCTGAAATCGCGCGCCGCCCTGCCCGGTCACAAGGAACCCATCAAGCCGGGCGACATCATGATCCTGTTGCCGCGGCGCGAGCCGTTCGGCAGCGAGATCATCAAGCGGCTGAAGGAACGCGGCGTGAAGGTGGCGGGCGCCGACCGCCTCGCGCTGACCGAGCAGATCGCGGTGATGGACCTGATCGCGCTCGGCCGTTTCGCGCTGCTGCCGGAGGACGACCTCAACTTCGCGGAACTGCTGCGCTCGCCGTTGGTCGGGATCAGCGAGGAAGCGCTGTTCACGCTGGCGCACGGGCGCGTAGGCTCGCTATGGCAGTCGTTGAGCGCGCGGCGCGAGGAATTCGCCGAGGCCCATGCGCTGCTGACCGCTGTGCGGGCGCGGGCCGATACCGTGCCGCCTTTCGAGTTCTACGCCGAAGCGCTGACCCAAGGCCGCCGCAAACTGCTGAAGCGGCTGGGCAGCGAGGCGGGCGACCCCATCGACGAATTCCTCTCGCTGGCGCTGCAATACGAGAACGCACAAACGCCCTCCTTGGAAGGCTTCCTGCACTGGATCGAGCGCGGCGGCACGGAAATCAAACGCGACATGGAACGCGGCCGCGACGAAGTGCGGGTGATGACGGTGCACGGCTCCAAGGGCCTTGAAGCCGACATCGTGATCCTGCCGGACACCACGCGCACGCCCAACGACAGCACGTCCAAGGGACGGCTTCTCTACACCGACGACGGCGTGCTGTTCCCCGTGCCCGAGAAATCCGCGCCGGAGCGCGTGCGTGCGGCGCGCGCCGCTGCGAACGTGGAAGCGCTCAAGGAATACCGGCGCCTGCTCTATGTGGCGCTGACGCGCGCCAAGGAACGGCTCGTCATCTGCGGCTTCGAGAACAAGCGCGGCAACCAACCGGGCTCATGGCACAGCCTGGCCGAACGCGCGGCTCTGGTTCTGGGAACGGAAAACGATGAGGGCGCGCGCATCTTCGGCAAGGAGCCGCTTGCCTCGCTGGCGCCTGAGGCCGGACACCCCGCCGAGTTATTCACCCTGCCCGATTGGGCGCTCACGCCTGCTAAAACGGAGCAACCGGCGCCCTGGCTGATCCGGCCTTCCGAGGCGGCGGGCGAGGACGAACCGGCGCCCGCTTCGCCGCTGGCGGGAGCATCGCGTTTCAAGCGCGGGCTGCTGGTTCACGCGATGCTGGCGCATCTGCCGGAAGCCGCGGACGAGGACCGGGCGGAGATCGCGCGGCGGTTCCTCTCTGCCCACAGCCTCGACGCGAACGAGTGCGAACGGCTTTCAAACGAAACGCTGGCGGTGCTGGACGATCCCGCCTTCGCGGCCGCTTTCGCGCCGGGCAGCCGCGCCGAAGTGTCCCTCGTCGCAGATTTGCCTGAGCTTGGCCCCGGCGCCCGCGTCCACGGCCGCGTGGACCGGCTCGCCGTGACCGGCGGCGGCGTACTGATCGTCGATTTCAAGACGGGCCGGCCGGTTGCCGGAGAAACGGATTTGCCTCGTCTCTATGCAACGCAGATGGCGCTCTATCGTGCCGCGGCGGAACGCATCTTCCCCGGCAAGCGAATCGCCTGCGCCCTGGTCTGGACGGAAGGCCCCGTTCTGATGGAGCTTTCCGCCGCTTTCCTGGACGCAGAAACGCACCATATCCGAACGCGCCTTGACCGGACGCGGACCGGTTCCTAGATATAGAGCCGCCGAACCCCGAGGGTATGCGTATGTCTTCGCCGATCAAGATTTCCGACGCTTCGTTCCAGAACGACGTGCTCAACGCCAAGAAGCCCGTGCTGGTGGATTTCTGGGCGGAGTGGTGCGGGCCATGCCGCATGATCGCGCCCGCCCTCGACGAGCTGTCGGCGGAACTCGGCGACAAGGTCACCTTCGCCAAGCTCAACATCGACGAGAACCCGACCACGCCCCAGAAGTACGGCGTGCGCGGCATCCCGACCATGATGATCTTCAGCCAGGGCCAGGTCGCGGCGACCAAGGTCGGCGCCCTGCCGAAATCGAAGATCAAGGAATGGATCGAGAGCTCGATCTGAATTCCCTCACTTGCCGTTATTCCCGGTCCAGGATTTTGCCAACGAGGGCGGGCTATTGTCCTCGCCCGCTCCGCCGCCATAGCACCCAATACATTTGGAAATATGTTTGAACTAGTGCCTGCCCCTTAGATAATTCAGATCGAATGCAGGAGGAATCCCCATGATCCGCTCACGCCTTGCCGTCGCCGCATTGTTCAGCATGCCGTTGCTGATGGCGGCACCCGCCCTGGCCGGGACCGACGTGCCTCTGCCCTCGTTCACCGGAATCGAGCTGCATGGCGGCGGGCACGTTGTCCTGCGCCATGGTCCCGTGCAGCGTGTGACCATCCTCAAGGGCGACACCGGCAATTCTCTGCTGGAAGTCCACAACGGCTCGCTGGAGATCGACGGCTGCAAGAAGTTCTGGAGCTGCCCTTGGGGCTACAAGCTCGAAGTCGAAATCGTCACGCCCGGCATCACGGCGCTCGCCGTCCACGGCGGGGGCGAGCTTGAGGCCAAGGGCGAGTTCCCCTTGCAGGACAGCATGAGCTTGGCCGTGCACGGCGGCGGAGACGTGAACATCGACGCCATCCCTGTCAAGAACGTGCAGGCTGCGGTACACGGCGGCGGCGAGTTGCGCACCAACGCCGTCGAAACGCTGACCGCGGCCGTCCACGGCGGCGGCAGTGTCGTCTACAAGGGACATCCGCGCGTAACCAGCGCCGTACACGGCGGCGGTTCGGTTTCGCAGGAATAGCGGCTCAGGAATTCTGCGCGCGCGCCTCGTCCGCGGAATGCGTCGTTCCGCGGACGAAGATGCGCGGCGTTCAGGCCAGCGGGTCCGGCCCGTAGCGGTTCTCTCCGTGCGTACCGCGGAAGAAGAACAGCTCGATGAACGCCCATATTGCAAGCACTCCTGCGATCAGACGCGCGGCATCGAGGCCCACGCCCAACGGTCCGAAATACTCGCCGAGGTTCAGAATGTTCTCGCCGGGCACGCAATCGAGCAGGCCGGCACCCCACGGAATGACGAGGAACAGCACCAGCCACCAGGCGCTCTTATTGCGGTCGTGCAGCCGCTTGGTATAGACGGCGAACAACGCCACGACATAGAGAAGCACCAGGACCGCTATAATTCCCGCGGTCGCCCATTCCTTGGGCGTGTCGATCGGGCCGGGAAGAGACATCACACCACCGACATTCGTGTGCGACGTTCCCTTGACGAACTCGCTGGAGGCGGCAATCCGCTGCGTCCAATCCAGGCCGATCATAGCCACGATGCCGATGACGAGTTCCCACGCCAGCGTTATAAGAATGAACAGCCACATCTTGGCGCGGTTGATGCGCCCGCCGAATCCGAACAGATAATTCATCGATTTCCCCCCTTGACCCTGCACGATTATGCCGCGAACGGCCGTGCGCGAACAGAGGGGAAAGCTTGAACGATTCTAACCGTTCTCCGCCAGCACCTTGCCCGCCAGATAAAGCGAGCCGCAGATGAGAATCCGCGGGGCGGGTTCGCCTTCGTCGAGGCGGGAGTGGGCCGAGATTTGCAGCATAGCGTCTTCGACGTCTTCGGCGGGAGAGGCATCGAGGCCCGCCGCGCGGGCGCGGTCGTAGAGCGCACCGGCGCCGAGGCTCGCCGCTTCTCCGGGGATCGTCACCGTCACGATATGGCGCACAAGGCCGCGGAAGGCCGAGAGAAACCCGAGCGTATCCTTGGTGTTCAGCATGCCGCAGACGAGATANNCGGCGCCGTGCGGATTGTGTCCGCCGTCGAGCCAGATTTCGGAATCACTCGGCGCAAGGTCAATCAACGGCCCATGCGACAGCCGTTGCAGCCGCGCCGGCCATTCGACCGTGCGGAGCCCCTTCTCCACGACGGCGTCGCCCACCCAGTCGGTGTGCCTGAGGCCCGCGATGGCCGTGGCGGCGTTCTCGATCTGATGGCGGCCGACGAGTTTGGGCAGCGGCAGATCGAGCAGGCCGCCCATGTCCTGATAGACCATGCGCCCGTGTTCCTGGTGGGCGAAGAAATCCTGGCCGAAGGCGATCACAGGCGCTCCCAGCGCATCGGCGCGGCGCAGGATGACGTCGCGCGGCACGTCCTCCTGCGGACCGACGATCACCGGCACGCCCGATTTGATAATGCCCGCCTTCTCCGCGGCAATGCCCGCCAGCGAGGTGCCGAGAAATTCCATGTGGTCCATGCCGACCGGCGTGATGACGGCGAAGCGCGGGCGCTCGATGATGTTGGTGGCGTCGAATTTGCCGCCGAGACCGACTTCCATAACCAACGCGTCGGCCTTGTGGCGCGAGAAGGCGAGGATCGCCGCGGCCGTGGTGATCTCGAAGAAGGTGATGGGGCGTCCCGCGTTCTTTTCCTCGCACTCTTCAAGCAGCGCAGCCAGTTCGGATTCGGGGATCAGCGAACCGGCCAGCCGAATGCGTTCGTGAAAGCGCACCAGATGCGGCGATGAATAGACGTGGACCTTCAGCCCCTCCGCTTCCAGCATGGCGCGGGCGAAGGCACAGACCGAGCCCTTGCCGTTGGTGCCCGCCACATGGATCACCGGCGGCAGCCGCCGCTCGGGATGGCCGAGATCGTCGAGCAGCCGCAGGATGCGGTCCAGCACCAGGTCGATCTTCTTGGGGTGCAGCGTCAGCAGACGTTCGAGGACCGCGTCGCTTCTGGCGACAACGCTCATGCGCCGTTCCCGGTGATGGCCGTGACGGCGCGCGCAACGGTGCCGGTGATGACCCGCGGCGGCATCGGCAGAACCGCGTGCGGCCGCGTGCGCTTCATCATCAGATGCACCAGTCGCGACAGTGTCTCGCGCAGCTTGTGGCGGTGGACCACCATGTCGATCAGCCCGTGCTTGAGGAGATACTCCGCCCGCTGATAGCCCTCCGGCAATTGCTCGCGCACCGTGTTGGCGGTGACCCGCTGGCCCGCGAAGCCGATCAGCGCATTGGGCTCGGCCACATGCACGTCGCCCAGCATGGCATAAGAGGCGCTGACGCCGCCCGTGGTGGGATCGGTGAGTACGACGATGTAAGGCAGCCTCGCATCGCGCAGCATGTCGACCGCGATGGTGACGCGCGGCATCTGCATCAGCGACAGCACGCCTTCCTGCATCCGCGCGCCGCCCGAAGCGACGAACAGGATGAACGGCCTCGTCTCCTCCACCGCCGACTGCATGGCATTGACCAGCGCCTCGCCCACACCCATGCCGAGCGAACCGCCGAGGAAATCGAAAGGCTGCACGGCGACCATCACCGGCATTCCGTCCAGCGTGCCGCGGGCGCAGGCAATCGCCTCGATGCGGCCGGTCTTGGAGCGCGCGTCCCTCACGCGGTCGGCATAGCGCTTCTCGTCGCGGAAGCGCAGCGGATCGGAGGCCACCTCCGGCGGGATCAACTCCTCGAACACGCCGCCGTCGAAGATTTCTGCGAAGCGCTCGGGCGGGCCGATGCGCATGTGGTGGCCGCATTGCGGGCAGACGTACTGCGCGTTCATGAGGTCGCGGTGGAAGATCATCTCGCCGCAGGCGGGGCACTTGCGCCACAGATTGTCGGGCGTGGCGTTCTTGACGGCGCCGATCAGGCTTTTGATCCGTGGACGGACGAAGTTGGTGAGCCAATTCATGGGATTAGCCTACTCCACTGCCGTGACCTGCAACAACCGGGCGCAATCCTGCTGAAATCAAGGACATAGCGCCTCAACCCCTCGCTTTGTGAACGGCGTCCGCCAGTTCGGCGCAGTAACCAACAATCTCCTCCACCTTCGCCCCTTCAGCCATGCGCTCGACAATCGCCGAGCCGATCACCGCGCCGTCGGCGAAGCCGGCGATGGCGGCGGCCTGTTCCGACGTCTTGATGCCGAAGCCGACGCAGACGGGCAGACCGCTGCCGGCCTTCAGCCTGGCCACGGCGGCGCGCACGTCGTCTTCCGAAAAGCTCTTGGTACCGGTGACGCCTGTGATCGAGACGTAATAGAGAAACCCGCCTGCGCCGTCGAGGATAGTACGCAGCCGCGCGTCGTCGGTGGTGGGTGTGGCGAGCCGCACGATGTCGAGCCTCTGCGCGGCGGCGGGAAGGCGCAACACCTCGTCCTCTTCCGGCGGCAGGTCCACGGTGATGAGGCCGTCGACGCCCGCCTCGGCCGCGTCCTTGGCGAAGCGCGCGGTGCCGTATTTGTGCATGGGATTGTAGTAGCCCATCAGCACGATCGGCGTATTCCGGTCGTGCTTGCGGAAGCGGCGTACGAGCTCCAGCACCTTGGTCAGCGTCATGCCGGCTTTCAGCGCGCGCACCGAAGAAGCCTGGATCGCGGGACCGTCGGCCATCGGATCGGAGAACGGCACACCCAGCTCGATGAGATCGGCCCCGGCGGCGGGCAGTTTTTCCAGCAGCAGCGCGGTGGTCTCGGCGTTGGGATCGCCCGCCGTGACGAACGGCACGAAGGCAGCGCGGTTTGCTTTCTTCAGCTCGGCAAAACGGGCGGAGATGCGGCTCATGGCAACACTCCATGACCTCCCCCTTGTGGGGAGGTCGAAATGTCTGAGCGAAGCGAGGACATTTCGGGTGGGGGGCTGAACTCGTGAAGGGCAGCGCCCCCCACCCGGAGCGCTGCGCGCTCCGACCTCCCCACGAGGGGGAGGTTATTAGTCGTACTCATATCTTCTCCCCCAGCACGTTCGCGACAGTCGCTGCGTCCTTGTCGCCGCGGCCGGAGAGGCAGACGGCGATCAGCTTGTCCTTTTCCATCGTCTTGCCGACGCGCATCACATGGGCGAGCGCGTGCGCCGATTCCAGCGCGGGGATGATGCCCTCCAACTTCGACAGCGCCACGAAGGCGTCGATCGCCTGCTTGTCGGTGATCGAGAAATACTTCACGCGGCCCTGGTCGCGCAGCCAGGAATGCTCCGGCCCGACGCCGGGATAATCGAGGCCGGCCGAGATCGAATGCGCTTCCAGAATCTGTCCTTCGCTGTCCTGGAGCAGATAGGAGCGCGCGCCGTGCAGCACGCCGGGCGAGCCTTTCGACAGAGTGGCGGCATGCTGCGCCGTCTCGATGCCCTTGCCCGCCGCTTCGACGCCGTGAAGCTCCACCTGCGGATCGTCGAGGAAGGGATGGAACATGCCGATGGCGTTCGAGCCGCCGCCGACGCAGGCCGCGACGAGATCGGGCAGTCTGCCCTCGCGCGCCAGCATCTGCACGCGCGTCTCTTTGCCGATTACTGTCTGGAAATCGCGCACCATCGCCGGATAGGGATGCGGGCCCGCCGCCGAACCGATGATGTAGAAGGTGTCCTGCACGTTGGCGACCCAGTCGCGCAGCGCCTCGTTCATCGCGTCCTTGAGGGTGCGGGAGCCGGACTTGACCGGGCGCACCTCGGCGCCGAGCAGGCGCATGCGGAAGACGTTGGGCTTCTGGCGCTCGATGTCCACCTCGCCCATGTAGACGACGCACGGCAGACCGAAGCGCGCCGCGACGGTGGCAGCGGCCACGCCGTGCATGCCCGCACCGGTTTCGGCGATGATGCGCGTCTTGCCCATGCGCCGCGCCAGCAGAATCTGCCCAAGGCAGTTGTTGATCTTGTGTGCGCCGGTGTGGTTGAGGTCCTCGCGCTTGAGATAAATCTTCGCGCCGCCGACATGCGCGGTGAGGCGCTCGGCGAAATAGAGCGGGCTTTCGCGCCCGACGTAGTTCTTGAGCAGCCCGTCCAACTCTGCCTGGAAGGCGGGATCGCGCTTGGCGGTCTCGTAGGCGACCTCCAGCTCGAGCACGAGCGGCATCAGCGTCTCGGCTACGAAGCGGCCGCCATAGGCGCCGAAGTGGCCGCGGATGTCGGGACCGGTGCGATAGGAATTTGGCGTCGACACTAGCGCGCCTCCTGAAGGTTACGGGCGGCGGATACGAACTCGGCGATCAACGCGGCACTCTTGACGCCGGGCGCCGTCTCGACGCCCGATGACACATCGACGCCGGGCGCGTCCGCACTGGCTATGGCGCGCGCTACGTTCGAGGGGCTAAGGCCCCCGGCCAAGAGCCAGGGCCGGAAAAAACTCCGTCCGCGGAGCAACTGCCAGTCGAACGGCGCCCCGTGCCCGCCGGGACGCGCCTCGCCGTCCGGCGCTTTGGCGTCGAACAACAGGATGTCGGCGGCGATCTCGTATTCGGCGACTTGGGCGAAATCCGCAGGCTCGGCGACGGCGACCGCTTTGATGACGGGCAGTCCGAAGCGGGCGCGGATCTCTCCCGTGCGCCGCGGCGTCTCGCTGCCGTGAAGCTGGAGATAGGTCGGCTGAATCGCGTGGAGGACGGCGGCGATGGTGGCGTCGTCGGCATCGGCAACCAGCGCCACGAGATGGATGCGTCCGCGCATCCGCCCGGCCAGCGCGCGCGCCGCATCGAGCGCGAGATGACGGGGCGATTTCGGGTGGAACACCAAGCCGCCGAAATCGGCCCCCGCGCGCACGGCCGCGTCCGCCGCCTCGACGCTGTTGATGCCGCAAATTTTCACGAGAACCGTCATAGGGGGGCGCTTATCGCTGCGGTTGCAGCGGAAATCAAGCCAAGGCGGGGGGATTGCTTAAGTCTTTGGCAGGCCTAGCTCCCGGGCTATCGCCTCGGCCGCTTTGGCGGGGTCGGAAGCGGCCGTGATGGGGCGGCCCACGACCAGGATATCGGCCCCGGCGGCAAGGGCCTCGGCCGGGGTCATCACCCGGCGCTGATCGGCCTTTTCGCTGCCCGCCGGGCGGATGCCGGGGACGACGGTCAGGAAGTCCGGCCCTGTCGCCGCACGCACCGCGGCGATTTCGTGGGCGCTCGTTACAACGCCGTCGAGACCGCTCGTCTTGGCAAGCGCCGCGAGGCGCCCAACCTGGGACGCTGCCGGTCCGCGCTGCCCCACGGCAGCGAGCGCCGCCTCGTCGAGGCTGGTGAGCACCGTGACGGCGATTAATAGAGGCCGCGGTTTGAATCCGGCGACGGCTTCGGCTGCCGCGCGCATCATGGCCTCGCCGCCCGAGGCATGGACGTTGAACATCGCAACGCCGAGCCCGGCAATAGCCCGCGCCGCGCCCGCCACCGTGTTGGGGATGTCGTGGAACTTCATGTCGGCAAAGACAGGCAGGCCGGTCTCAACCACCCTGCGCACCGCATCGGGGCCGAGGGCCGTGATGAACTCGAGCCCCACCTTCAAACCGCCGACATACGGCTTCACGGCGCCCGCTATGGCGAGGGCACAGTCAAGGTCGGGTGTGTCGAGGGCGACGAAGATAGGATTGGCGAAGCGCATAGGGCCACTCTACGCCTCACCCTTCCTTTGTGGGAAGGTTTAGACCGCGCCGTTGCCGTTCAGGCGTTCGCGCAATTCCTTGCCCGTCCGGAAGAACGGGGCGCGCTTCTCGTCCACGGAGACCGGCTCGCCGGTTCGCGGGTTGCGGCCCATGCGCGACGGACGCACCTTCACCGAGAACGCGCCGAAGCCGCGAAGCTCTACGCGATGACCGTCGGCCAGCGCTTTCGTGACCTGATCGAGCACTGTGGAAACGATCCGCTCCACATCGCGATGGTAGAGGTGCGGATAGCGCGCCGTAAGACGTGCAACCAGTTCGGATTTGATCATCCCCTTGCCCCTGGCAGGACGGTGCAATCTGAAGCAGACCGTCCGGCCATGTGTTAACCCTGTCAGGGGCGGGCCGTCAACTGGAACCCCCTGAAATGCCAGCATTTTCCTTGTATGTGACGGAAAAAACGCAAACCGCCGTCCAGGCCGCAGGCACCGGAACGTCCGAATCGCCCGACTCGGGGCGGCGGCGGAGAGGGTCGCCGATCCGACGGGGCACACGGGAGCGCCCGCCGCCACAATACATCAGTGTACGGATAAACCACCTGCCATACCGTCATGCGGCGCACGATAACAGAGAACTTGCAGCGTACTTTTTATAAATTCCAATCTATTCGGAAACGGCAGCTTCACCCTGTACGTGATCGGTGATGCGGCTCCTCGCCCCGCAGAGCGTAGAACCTTCCTTATTCGAACTTCAATCAACCGCATAAACGCCGAGTGGAACGGGGTAATCGGTTCTACCCGTCGCGCCATGCTGCGTATAGGTGAGAATACGAATGACAGAAAGTCACCTCCAGAAGTAACGCGAGGTAACGGACAACAAGGAGAGAGTTACGCAGATAAAAAAATAAGGGGTGTCTCTCCATGCCGACAACGCCGACCCTCCAGGACGAAGTCGCATACATAGGCGGCGTCAAAACGGACGGCTCCCTGGCCCAAACCGCGTATTGGGGCTGGGACAGAAACACGCCGGCCGCTTATTCGAGCGGATGGACCACCGCGAGGAAATGGGGCAGCGCGAGCGCGGGAAGCGCGGGAGGCACAGTCAATTACTACTTCGATCCCGCATCGAATTGGACGGCTACGGAGAA
The DNA here is from genome assembly GCA_003158585.1 of Alphaproteobacteria bacterium. Lineage (GTDB taxonomy): Bacteria > Pseudomonadota > Alphaproteobacteria > Micropepsales > Micropepsaceae > Rhizomicrobium. The sequence goes on along the minus strand of PMKE01000078.1, from coordinate 6,587 downwards.
AACGCAGTTTGCCGCGAGCCTGGCGATGTGGTCCGCCGTCGCCAACATCAGTTTCGTCCAGACGACGACCGCGTCACAGGCCCAGATCACGCTCACGCGCGGCCACGACGGGGGAGCCTGGAGCAGCGCGGCCTACAGCGTCGCTTCCGGCGCCTGCAGAACGGGTGGTACAACTCTCGCGACGCTGACCTCGGCCACCGTGTCCATCGACACCGGCGTCGCGGGCTTCGGCCCGATCAACGGCTGCTTCTCGGCTTATGGCGGCTATCCCATCGAGACCGTGCTGCACGAGTTGGGGCACGCCCTCGGGCTCGGTCATGCGGGGCCCTATAACGGCGACGTCAGCGTGGGAACGCAGCAATACAGCGCCTACGACACGCGGCAGTGGACCATCATGTCGTACATCCAGCCCGAGACTACCGGCGCGAAGTACTATTCGCAGTACACGGACAAAGCCAATTACGGCGGCAACGTGCCGACGACCTGGATGCCGCTCGACATCCTGGCGATCCAGCAGCTCTACGGCGTCGCGGTCAGCACGCCACTTTCCGGCGGACAGACCTTCGGCTTCAACTGCAACATCACCGGTTCCATCGAGCCGTACTTCGATTTCACGAAGAACACGAAACCCATCATCACGATCTGGGACAAGGGAACGGGCAACACGCTCGATCTTTCGGGTTTCACCGGAAAGTCGACGATCAACCTCACCCCCGGGACATTCAGCAGCACAAGCGGTTTAACGGACAACATCGCGATCGCCTTCGGCACGTCTGTGGACACGCTGGTTTGCAATGCCGGGGGCGCAACCGTCACCTGCAACGCAGATGGCGACAAGGTCTATGGCGGCAACGGAGCCGACACGTTCATCGTCGGCGCAGGCAACGACATTCTTTACGGCGGCGGCGGGAACGATACCACCGTGTTCTCCGGCAACTACGCCACGTACACGATCACGAACAACGCCGACGGAAGCATCACGGTGACCGGCAGCAGCGGCACGGATACGCTGGCATCCATCGAAGCGCTGGTCTTCGCCGATCGCACCGTCACGCCCACGAGCGTCACCCCTGCCCCAGTCCCTACCGTTAAAATGCCCGCGCCGACCGACTTCAACGCCGACGGCAAGAGCGAGATTTTGCTGAATAACCCGGTCACGAATGTGGCTCAGATCTGGTCGATGAACGGGACGACGAAATCCTCCGGCGCCAGTTATTACGGACCCAGCCAGGGCTGGATCACCGCCGGTACCGGCGACTTCAGCGCGGACGGCAAGGCGGACATCCTCTGGCAGAACACCGTCACCGGCCAGATGAAGCTCTGGGAGATGAACGGAACGGCGAAGCTGTCGGCCCTCGCGGTCGGCAGTAATCCCGGGGCCGGCTGGAAGGTGATGGCCATCGGCGATTTCAACCTCGACGGCAAGGCGGACATCGTGTTCCAGAACGGTGACCAGGTTGCGGTCTGGCTGATGGACCGGACCACCAAACTCTCCGGCAGCACCTTCGCCGCTCCGAGCGGGTTCGCGGTCATCGGGGCGGGCGATTTCGACGCCGACGGCAACGACGACATCCTGTTGCAGAATACTTCCAGCAGCGCACTGGAGATCTGGTCCATGAAGGCCGGTCAGCCGGACTCGCAGGTGATCCTCGCCGCGAACCCCGGCTCCGGCTGGCGTGCGGCCGGCATCGGCGACTTCAACGCAGACGGCAAGTCCGACATCCTGTTGCAGAACACGAACGGCCAGGTCGCAGTCTGGATGATGGACGGAACTACCAAACTTACGAGCAGCGGCACCGTGACCAAAAATCTCGGCACCGTCTGGAAGGCGATGGGCACCGGCGACTACAACGGCGACGGCACCGCCGACATCCTGTTCCAAAACGCCGGCACGGGCCAGATATACATCGAGTTCATGAGCGGCACGTCGGTCCTATCCGGCAGCGGCACGCTTTACGCAAATCCGGGCAAAGGGTGGAACGCGGTCACCGGATAAAGCGCAGCTCTATCCGGGGTTCGACGCGGACCCGAAGCGCTAGACGGTCTCGGCCGCCGCGGGCGCGACTGTAACGATCACCGTTTGCGTGCCGAGGCGCGGATGCGCGGCCGTCAAGCGGACCGTGCCCGCCTGCTCCTTGGCCCGGAGCCACACCGCGCCTACGCCGCCGAACAGCGAAAACGGATTGTCGCCGATCAGATCGGCCGGGCCTTCCAGCTTGAACTGGATAGGATCGTTGGCGAACGGGCGGACATTGCCGAATTCGTCGGTGACGCGCAGCACCACGCGCGTCACGTCGGCACCGTCGGCGATCAGTTCCGCATCGTCGGCTACCGCCTCGAATTTCCGATCCACGCCGCGGCCGGAATAGAACTTGGTCAGCTTCAACTCGCCCTTGATGTAGCCCTCGACCCGCAAGTCGCCCCAGCCCCAGCCGAAGGTGTCCACCATATGCACGGTAAACGGCGGATATTTCAGGTGCGGAAACTGCTTGCGGTCGGGATCGGCTTCGACGAACGGAGTCCATACGCCCTTGCGCTTGACGAACAGCTTCAGGTGATCGCAATTCGAGCAGAACAGCATCGTCGTCATGCGTTCTTCTTCGTCGCTCGACGCCCAGTGGATCGCCGGTTCGAGCACGATCTCCTCTTCCGGCGGCACCTGCGATTTGTAGAACGATGCCGCGGGCTTCGGCAGACGGAAGATGTCCATTATCCCGTGATAGCAGATGCGGTCGCCCGAACCGAATTCGTCGTGGGTGTTGTAGTCGAAGGCGCACCAGCCGACGGCGCCGGAATACTGCGGATTGGACTCCATCCAGTCGTGCATGCGGGCGTGGCGAACCGTGAGCTCGCGATGGCGGATGTTGTTGTCGATGCTCTTGGTCGGATACATGTGGCCGCAGAATTCCGTGTTGAGATAGAGCGGATGATTGGGCGCGCGCAGCGGCCAGGGGAAGTCATTCATCGTGAAGACGTCTTCCAGAAGCTCGGATTCGTACTTGCTGCGGATGCCGCAGGTCTGGCGTGAAGGATCGAGTCTGTGCGCCAGCGCGTTGGTGCGGGTGTAAAGCTCGTGATTGTCCTTGGATTCGTTTATCCGCACGCCCCAGAGGATGATCGAGGGGTGGTTCCAATCGCGCGCGATCATGCGTTCGACGTTGTCGACTGCGATATCCTGCCAAGCGGCATCGCCGACGTACTGCCAGCCCGGAATTTCCTCCAGCACCATCAGCCCAAGCTCGTCGCAGGCATCGAGGAAATGCCGCGATTGCGGGTAATGCGAGGTGCGCACGAGATTGAGGTGAAGCTCCTTGCGCAGGATCCAGGCATCGCGGCGCTGGGCGCGTCCCGCCATCGCCTGCCCCACGAAGGGGAACATCTGATGGCGGTTGAGGCCGCGCAGCTTCACGATCTTGCCGTTGAGCGAGAAACCCCGGTCGGTGAAGCGCGCCTCGCGGAAGCCGAAGCGGCGCGTATCTTCGTCGATCGTCTTGCCGTTTTCGCTGAGGCGGACACGTACGGTGTAGAGCTTGGGGCGCTTGAGGTTCCACAATTGCACGCGCGGCAGCGAGGGGAACGATACGGTCGTGTCCTCGCCGGCTTCGACATCCCTGCCCGCTTTGGCGAGGAGCCTGGCGCCGTCTTCCAGCAGCACTTCCAGGTGCAGCTTGCCGTGGCCCGGCGCCTTCTCGACGAAGCACTGCACATCGAGTTGCGGGTGCTTCAGCACGTTCTTGGGCCGTGCGAAGATGTTGGCGATGAAGTTCGTCGGCACAATCCGCAGATTCACTTCGCGATAGAGCCCGCCGAAGGTCAAGTAATCGATCTGATTGCCGAAGGGCGGAATGTCGGGACGCTCGGTGGAGTCGACGTCGAGCGCCAAGAGGTTTTCGCCGTCGAACGCGACATGGTCGGTCAATTCGAAGGAGAACGGGGTGTAGCCGCCCTTGTATTCGCCCAAACGCTTGCCGTTGATCCAGACGGTCGTGGCCGTCATGGCCCCTTCGAAATCCACGAAGATGCGCTTGCCCTGGGCGGCAGCGGGCACACGGAACTTGCGGCGGTAAAGCGAGACGAACTCGTAATCCGCATCGTCGAAATTGTGCCAGGGCAGCATCTTGTTGGTGTGCGGCACGACCACGCGCGCCAACGCGGAGTCGTCGAAGACCGGATCGTGGCCGCCCGCGGGCACCGACGAGCTGAAGCGCCAGCCGCGGTTCATGGGCAGGATGCGGCCGGAGGGTGCGGCCTTGCCCTTGGCCGCCGCAAAGGCGCGCGCGCCCAGCGCGGCTCCCGCCATCAGCGTCCCGGTCGTCTTGATGAAATCGCGGCGATCCATGGTGCCCCTCCAGGCGGTATTTATTTATATGATAAAATTTAGGCCGCTTCATGCGGCCGGACAACGGGGGCCGGAGCGCGACAACTCACGTTTCGGTGGAAAAGAGAAAAGGCCGATATTGCCTTCAACGGCCGCGGCCGAGACGTTCTTTGAGATCCTTGGGAACGAGGAAGACCGACAGTACGCCTTCTTTTGTCTTCTTGAGAAAACCCATTCTCGCCAAGCTCTCAAGATCGCCGCGCGCCGTCAGATAGCTGACCGAATGCAGCTTCTGGTGATCGGCGATGGTGTAACGTGCGCCGCTACGCTTAAGGGCGTCCTGAATAATCGGGAGCTGGCGCCCGTTCAGAGTCTGCTCCAATGCACCCAGCGCCTGCCCCAGCTTTCGCAATTCCCGGCTTTTAGTGTCCAAGTACTCGCGCAAATCCGCCAGGGCTGTCTCGATGACGCCCATTTGATGCTCGATGAAATAGGTCAGGTCGCCCTCGTCCGTCTCACTGTACAGAAACGCCATGCCGTACTTCTTCGGCGCCCGCCGAATGACCGAGGAGATCGAGATGTATTCGAGAAGCCAGTATCCGTGCCGCATTACGCACCAGTAGAAAAGCGCGCGCGCACAACGTCCGTTGCCGTCCCAGAACGGGTGATCGTAAGCCAGCATGAAGTGGAGCACGATGGCCCTGATGATGGGATGCAGGAAGCCCTGTTTGCCGGTCGAGGGAGCATTGGCAAACTCGCATAAGGCCTTCAGACGCGCCGGAAGCTCGCTCGCGGGCGGCGGCATATGCAAGGTATCGCCCGTGATGCTTTCCACGACGCGTACGTCGTCTTCCGGCATGCGCAATGCACCGACTTTCTCGGGACGTTCGAGCGTATCGACGGTCAGGATTCTGTGAAGCTCGATGAGCATCTCGGGAGTGATATCTTCGCCGCGATGCTCGCGGATGAACGCCATCGCACGGTAATTGTTGAGCACCATCTTCTCGTCGACATTCTTCGGCCTGCGCCCCTCTTCGATCATCTTCTTGGCGATTTCCCGCGTCGTCGCGGCACCTTCCAGCGCGGAACTGGAGAACGGCTCTTCGACCAGCGATTTCTGCAGATAGATGTCGCGGCCTTCCGCGGTCGCTGCCCCCCCAGCTATGCCGACGATCCCGCGTGCGTAACTGTCGATTTCGTGCAGAGCGCGTTGAAAATCGGAAATCAGCACGTAGTGGATTGGGCGTTTCGCATTGTCGATAAACGGCAGGTCATTTCGTGCCGATCCGCGCGCAAATTTCATCGCGGCCCAGATTTCAGCTTGTGACAGCGGCGGCTGTGATGGCAGGAAGCGAACCTTTTCCCAATGGTCATAGGGGACAGAAGGACCAGCGCGTGCAATCTCCCAAATCGCACCTAATTTTTTCAGGTCCCTCATGTCGCGCAGTAGCGACTCATATTTGGGCGGGATGGCGGGTGATTTCATTTTATACTCTATATAATTGACGATGCGGTTCGACCATTTTCCCAATGAGATTCAACCAGATGCGAACTTATGTCGTTTGCATAGTTGCTTCTGACAACAATTTCCATTCGCTTTGGTTCTTATATACTATAAATTTATATATTATAAATATGGGGCATACAACCTCAATCTGTTGGACGTTCGAATGGGCGCTTCGAACCAACAATGGCTAAAAAAAGGCGCGGGGTGTAACCCCGCGCCTTTTTCAATTCCTGAGAGGTGTTCCCCCTCACCCCTGCCGCCGATACGCTGTCGCTATCGGCCTCCCGATGGGGGAGAGGGTGGGCGGGCGTTACTCCTCGCCCTCTTTCTCTTCTTCGTCTTTGTTTTCTTCCTTCTCTTCGTCCTTCTCGCCCTTGCCCTTCTTGGTCGCCTTCTTCAGGGCGGCGCCGAGGATATCACCGAGCGAAGCGCCGGCGTCGGACGAACCGTACTGCGCCACGGCTTCCTTCTCTTCGGAGATTTCCCGCGCCTTGATCGACAGGCCGATCTTGCGGCTGGACTTGTCGACACTGGTGACCAGCGCATCGACCTTGTCGCCCTTGCCGAAGCGTTCCGGGCGCTGATCGGCGCGATCGCGCGCCAGGTCCGAGCGGCGGATAAACGAACGCGCGCCGCCGTCCAGTTCGACCTCGATGCCGCCGTCGTTCACTTCCGTGACCGTGACGGTGACGACCGAGCCCTTCTTCAGCGGGCCCGCCTTCTCGATCGGATCGCTGCCGAGCTGCTTGATGCCGAGGCTGA